>CAISTY010000038.1 GCA_903888515.1 Akkermansiaceae bacterium
ACCCGTTGAAGCTCGTTAGCCTCCGAAAGCCTCAAACACAAAACGCATAAGGAGCATCAACCTCCGCGTCGGGCTTGTTCAACTATGGGCGCAGTCGAAGTCTCCGCTACGCTCCGACTTCGCAGCACCCTTTATTGTTCGCCGTTATCTGGTTTGAGGAGAATCGAATCCGATTGAATCACGACCACGGCCTTGAGCTGCTCAGCCACACGCCCCACAAGCTCGCTAAACTTCATATCCGTTGCAATGAGTGTTACCTTCTTCCCGTTGAATGCTCCCGGAGCCAACCTCAAATCCATTCCCTTCACGTGGGGATCCGTATTCTTCCAGTTCAAATTGAGGAATGCGACCACATCCGCTGGCGATTCATTCTCAAATGCGACCTTATGGATTACGATGGTTCCGAATCGCTTACAGTTCTCGGCTATCGACCCAGCACGGGCCAATGGAAAGCAAATGCCGAGAAGCAGTATGCATCTGAGGATGGTCACGAGTCTCATTTCTTTTTCTGGCGAACAGTTTTATTATACCGCGCGCGGCAATTGTCCTTATTATACAGCGTGCGGTATAATAAGGTACAAATGCCGCCCGGAAGTGCAGACTTCGTCCACTGCCGCTGTAAAGCGGCGTCGGACAATCCCCGTTTATCGGGCCTGCGGCGATTCCGCAAGGGGATTCTCCGGCTTTTTCACCGCATGAGGATATACCGCCAAGCCGCCAAGCCGCCAAGATCGCCAAGGGGCTCAAAGGGGAATGAACCGCGAATAAGAGAGTTTTAACACATGAATGCCAGATAGAAACCGGAGAAAACCGTGGCATAAACCGATGGAAACGCAGCGAACAAGGCCCCGCCACCGGTCACCAGCCACACCTCGTTGCCATCCCATACCGGGCCGATGGCATGATAGAGCACGCGCCGCTCGTCGTCGTCCTCCAACCAACAGGCTCAGGCCCGCCGGAATCATCGGTCCGAGCGTGTGCCCGTGAGTCGTGTCCACCCAGCCGAATGGATGTAACGGAGCCGCCGCTGCGGTTTGCCAGATACCCGCCATCGCCGCCAGCTTCGACGGTTGGTTTTTCGCCACGCCGGCCGCCGAGTGATGCCCGGTCGTCAAGGATAACAGGGACGCGGCCAGCGCCAGGATCAGGCCGGACTTGAGGGAGATTGCGGCAAACGCGACGTGGCGCCGCCGGATCAGATAGAAAGCGGCCACGCTGATAACCAGAAACGCGCCCGCCGACCAAGCCGCCACCAAGGTGTGACTGAGCCGGTCCATCGAGGAGGGGTTGAACACCACACCCCAGAAATCATCGATCACCATCCGCGCCCGGCCAAGATCGGCGACTTCGAAGGCGTGCCCCGGAGGAACCGCTTTGCCTGCGATTTCAAGATGCGAGCCAGCCGGTGTTTGCTGCCAGGAACACACATTCCTTCAAGTCACACAGCGGAATGCCCGCCGGCTTGAAAAAGACCACGCCCGGCAGGGTGGCAATGCGGCGGGGACAATGCGTGCGACACATGGCCTGGGAATAAGATCAGCGGAATGTGCTCTGTCAAGCAGCATTGGCCCGGACCCGCCTCCTATCAGAAACTCACAGGATTTCCATGCCCGACGCCCGATGACCGCAATCGGTGGATGAATACCGGGCGAACTGCTTTGAGCCCGGCCATTGAAACGCGCATTTTTTGTGCGACCTTACCGCATGGAGCGGCCTGCGCGCCGTCAATCCTTCGATTTCCCGCTTTCTTTGCGGCGTGGTTTCGATTAAGCCTGCCGCTGCAGGGACCAGCTCTAACATATATTCCCCTATATCTCATGCAAGTGCGCCTGATCTCCGTCACCACTCCGCTCATCCAGGTTGCGAACCAGACACTCACCCCCGAAGGTCTGATCGCATATTGTGCACGGGTCTCCAGTCCGCGACAGGAGACGCCCGATTATGAAAAACTGCTCGCCTACTGTATCGCGCATAAACACTGGAGTGTTTTCGAAATGGTGGACATGACCGTTGAAATCGTCACATCAAGGGCCATATCGCCGCAGATCCTCCGCCATAAGAGTTTTCAGTTCCAGGAGTTCTCACAACGCTATGCCAAGGTACAGGAGATCGAGCGCTACCAACCGCGCCGCCAGGACGACAACAACCGCCAGAACTCGCTCAACGATCTCGATGATGCCACCATCCAGTGGTTCAACGCGGCCCAGGAACAGACTGCCCGATCGGCAATGGAAGTGTACCACACCGCCTTGGAAAAGGGCATCGCCAAGGAGTGCGCGCGGGTGCTCCTGCCGTTAGGCAGCCAGACGAAACTCTACATGAAGGGGTCTGTTAGGAGCTGGATCCACTATCTGGAGGTGCGCACCGACACAAGTACCCAACAGGAACACCAGGAAATCGCCCTCGCCATCCGTAAAATATTCATGACACAATTCCCGGTGTGTGCCGCCGCGCTGAACTGGAAGCAACCCGCCATCGCTGCGGATCCGGTTGGGGAGTGCTTGGGGGCAGGCTCGCTGACGGTGTTGGCCCCGAGGGACGGGGCCTTGGCCTAACTGCCCGCCGGGTCAGTGGACAACCTGTTGTGAACGACCGCCCGGAGTTTGCTAACTGTCTTCCGCCACAATACCTACGGTCTGCGCCAGCAGGGGTTTGCAGTCTGCTCCCATGCCTAACGCTTTAGCCAAAGCACTTCTATCAAACCAAGAGTGAATGACGGTCCCGAGTCCCACGGAAGCGCAGCGCCTGCCGTCGCCCACAGCAAGTCGGACAGGCGCTGTTCATCCAACTGGTCCCGTGTAAACTCGCGTTGCGATTGTTAGGTCAAATTCTTCGTCTTGCGTCTTCTGTCTTCTGTCTTCTGTCTTCTGTCTTCAAGTCTTCTGTCTGAGGCGCAGCCACGCTAGGATAAAACCGTGTCCACCTGAGGAGACACCTGTTGAAGAGCGGTTTTGCGTCGCGGCAGGAATGGTTTCACCAGAACCTCCTCAAAATCAAAAATCTCGGAAAAATCCTCGCGGCGGTCGGAGTCCTGTTTGCCGAAGACCTGCTCCTCGATGAGGTGGAACACCATGTCGCCCACGTCCTGGCACTTGCGCACCCCCCATTCACTCATCAGCGTGGAGCCCATGGGCCCGAATTGCTCGAGCGCCAAATCACGGAAACCCGCTAACAGTTCCGGACCACCGACATGCCGGGCTTGCCCGCCATGGGCCTCGGCAATCCGCTTGAGCGTGAAATCCAACGCGTCCTTGAGAAAAAAGTAGGCATGCGGATGAAAACGCGGGTCGCGCTTCAAAATTGAAACGACGGATTGTTCGAACTGCATGGCTTGCATGCGTGCAAAATGCAGGATAAGACGCCGCATGTCAAATCGGTTAGATCGAAAGCCGCGCCTGGCAATCTGCACTGCTAGAAAAAACGCCTCGAAACTCAAGGCGCTTGGACCGGGACGGTCCCGGTTTCGGGCGAAAAGCGCGGCAACCGCGCCATCCCCGGCTTGAAAATCCCCGGATTTTTTCCAAGTCTTTTCGCCGAAGCGTGTCATCCTTGTGTGCAAACCATGAAACATCACACCGAACTCCCCATGAATTCCCTGATCCAAATCCACCTGTCCGCATCGCCACACCGCCGCACCGTATCTGCCTCCGCAATCCGTCTGGCCTCCGCGCTCATGGCGTGGGTCGCGTTTTCCGGGCCCGCCACGGCCGCCATGCTGCCGGACTCCAAACCGAAAGAGTGGCCGGCCAACCCGGCCAAACACCAAGTCGTCATCCAACGTGAAGCCGCCGACAAAAAACAGTCCGCCATGATCGCCGCCGCCGAAGCGGCCCCAGTGCCCAAGGAGGCGTTGCGCAAGGCCGCCGGCGAAGGTGCCGCCCCGGCGGGCGACAAGGTTTGGTGGTATCAGGAACAACTCGGCATCCGCATCCCCTACGCCCTCACCGGCGACGCGGTCGCCTATTACGCGGAGCTCGTTGGCAAATATGGCAAGCAAGCCTTCAACCGCTACATCGAGCCTTCCAGCAGCCTCAACTATCAAGCCGGTGTCAAATTCCACAAGGAGTTCAAACTCGATGACAAATCCTTCAAGGACGTCCACGTGGTCACCCTCAAACTCACCTTCGACCAGAACTTCGCCGCCTCCCAGACCGAGGGCATGCATTTCCAAAAAGAACGGGTGGTGGTCCTCGACGCCGAGGGCAAGGTGCTCCACATCTCCGGTGACGGCCCGACCGAAGTGCCGATCGTCGCCATCTAACACCACGGCGGCGGCCTATCCGGCGTGCCCAAGGCTTGCCGCCCCTCGCGGTCATCGCTATGAATCCCCCGTGACCGCAAAAAACATCGTCTATTTCGATCTGGAAACCCAACGCAGCTTCGGCGACGTGGGCGGATTCGCACACAAGGACAAAATGAACGTTTCGGTGGCTGTCACCTTCAGCACCGCCCGCGGATCCTATGAAATCTATCCGGAAAACGAAATGGATAAACTCGGTGAGGAACTCATCCGCGCCGACCTCGTCGTCGGCTGGAACCACCTCCAGTTCGACTATCCCGTCCTCCAGCCCTATCTGGTCCACACCCTCGCCGAACAAACCGTCAACCTCGACATGATGCTCGAACTGGAAAAACTGTTAGGCTTTCGCCTCAAACTCGACTCCGTGGCCACCGCGTCCCTCGGCATCGGCAAATCCGCAGATGGCCTGAACGCCCTGCGCTGGTGGCAGGAACACAAGAAATCCGGCGACTTCGCCCCGCTGCGCAAAATCGCCGAATACTGTGCCTTCGACGTGAAGGTCACCAGGTGTATCCATGAATACGCACTCGAACACGGTTCGCTCAAATATGATGACAAAAACGGCCGCACCACCGAAATCCAAGTGAACTGGTAATGACGGGGCAAGCCGCCGCCTGATGCCGCCTTCTATCAGACCAACAATTCAAGGTGGCGGCGGCCAGCCCGTGGATCCCATCAGCTCAGTCTCCCGACTTGAGCACTTTGATGAAGGCGTCCTGCGGGATGTTCACCCGGCCGAAGAGCTTCATCTTCTTTTTCCCTTCCTTCTGTTTTTCCAGCAGCTTGCGCTTGCGGGTGATATCCCCGCCATAACACTTGGCCGTCACGTTCTTGCGCATGGCGGAAATCGACTCGCGCGCAACGATCTTGCCGCCGACGGTAGCCTGGATGGCCACCACAAACAAGTGCGCGGGTATGACTTCCTTGAGTTTCGAGGCGAGGGTGCGGCCGTAGGATTCCGCCTTGTCGCGGTGGACGATGGTGGCAAACGCCTCCACCGGCTCGCTGGCAATGAGCATGTCCATCTTGACCATTTTGGCGGCGCGGTAGCCGGCGTGCTCATAGTCCATCGAGCCGTAACCACGGGTCATGGATTTGAGTTTGTCGTTGAAATCCACCAGAATCTCGGCCAGCGGCAGTGCACAGGAAAGCATCACTCGGGTGTCGTCGATGGTCTCGGTGTGGGTCACCTCGCCGCGCTTTTCGAGCACCAGTTGCATGATGTCGCCGATGTATTCGCCGGGCACCATGATATAGACATTGACCATCGGTTCGCGGATTTCCTGGATCATCTGGGTTTCCGGAAACAGCGCCGGATTGTCCACGACACGCTCCGAGCCGTCGGTGAGAGTGATTTGATAGATGACCGACGGATAGGTGGAAATCACGTCCATGTCGAACTCGCGGCGCAGGCGTTCCTGGATGATTTCCATGTGCAGCAGGCCGAGGAAGCCGCAGCGGAAACCAAAGCCCAGCGCGGTCGAGCTTTCCTGCTGATAGGTGAACGCCGGATCGTTGATCTGAAGTTTGCCCATCGACATTTTCAGCGCCTCGTAGTCGGACGAATCCACCGGATAGACGCCGGAAAACACCATCGGCTGGATCACCTTGTAGCCCGGCAACGGCCCGGCACACGGATGGGTGGCGTCGGTCATCGTGTCGCCGATTTTCACCTCGCTGGCGGATTTCATGTTGGCGATGACATAGCCGACATCGCCGGCCACGAGTTTCGCGCGGGTGGTCATCTTCGGCGTGAAGACGCCGACTTCCTTCACCTCGTAAGTATTGTCCGTGGCGAAAAGTTTGACGCGCTGGCCGCGCTTGACCGAGCCGGAAAACACGCGGACGTAGGAGACCACGCCGCGATAAGTGTCGTAGAGCGAATCAAACACCGAACAGCGGAGGAGTTTGTCGGGGTTTTCTTGCGGGGCGGGAATGCGGGCGATGATGGCCTCGAGGATGTCCTCGATGCCGATGCCATGCTTGGCGGAGGCCGGGATGCAATCCTCGGCCGGGATGCAGAGGATTTCCTCGAGTTGTTTTTTGCACTTCGCCACGTCGGCGGCGGGCAGGTCGATCTTGTTGAGGACCGGGATGATCGTTAGATTCTGCTCGGTCGCAAGGTGCAGGTTGGCCACGGTCTGGGCTTCCACGCCCTGCGCGGCATCGACCATCAGGATGGCGCCCTCACAAGCGGCCAGCGCGCGCGACACCTCGTAGGAGAAATCCACGTGGCCGGGAGTATCCAGCAGGTTGAGCTTGTAGGTTTTGCCATCCTTGGCGGTGTATTCCATGGCCACCGGGTGGGCCTTGATGGTGATGCCCTTCTCCCGTTCCAGATCCATGGAATCCAGTTGTTGGGCCGTGCTCTCACGCATGGTAACGGTCAGGGTGGACTCCATCAACCGGTCCGAAAGCGTGGTTTTCCCGTGATCAATGTGGGCAATGATCGAGAAATTTCGGGTCAACTCAGTGGACATGGCGTGGGAATCAAGCGGCGACGCGGGCGAGACAAAGCAGGAATTTGCCAATAAGACAGAAAAAAACTTACGATTGAGAGCTTCACAGTCTTGACATTCGCGTCCGGATCATGGATTTCCCTCGTGTGGCCAAGAAACTTACAACCATCAAAGATAGACTCTCCAAGACCCAAATCCTGGAGCAGATTGCCGAAAACACCGGACTCAGCCGCAAACAAGTGGCAGCGGTCCTGGACAGTCTAACAGACGTCATCGAGGCGCATATCAACAAACGTTCGGTGGGCGAATTCGTCCTTCCGGGCTTGTTGAAGATCAACACGGTGCGCAAACCGGCGACCAAAGCTCGCAAGGGCATCAATCCCTTCACCAAGGAGGAAGTGATGTTCAAAGCCAAGCCCGCCTCCACCGCCGTGAAAGTGCGTCCGCTGAAGAAACTCAAGGACATGGTGCTCTAACAAAGAACGCCCGCGTCTGCGGTTTGTTCGGCATAAAACCTGAAGTTATGGCACGGCCTTGCTGGTTTTCCGGCAAGGCCGTGCGATTTTTCGCCAGGCGCTGGCTCATCCAGCGCATTCCCGGCCTGTTAGGCCGGCCGCATTTCCCCTTCCCTGAATCCCTGCCCAAGGTCGCCGAAGAGGATGCACCGTACCGGATCCGGCGTTGATGTGGCCGGGAATACCCGCACGGGAATCCAACCCAGGACCATCGGGGGCTGATGCGCTACCTGTTACGTGATAAATGTCATTGACACCGTGGTTCTCCCCTAGCAGGGTGTTCAGGCAAGCTATTCACCCGCTAACCGCAGATGGATGACTGCACCGCCCCTCCGCCTGCACCATTTCACATATTGAATCCATGCAACTGCAATTTGATTGGTTGATCGTATTGGAAAACCTGCGCCGGGGGATCATGGTCACCGACACCAACTTGGATGGCCCGCAGAGTCCGCGCATCATTTATGTCAACGCGGCATGGGTGAAAATGACCGGTTTTCAACGCGATGAAGCGATTCAATTCACGCCGCGCATTCTCCAAGGCAAGCACACCGACCGCGCCGTTGTCAGTGCGCTGAGGGAAAAGCTGCTGAACCGGGAGTTGTTTCACGGCCAGACATGGAACTATCGCAAGAGCGGTGAACCATTCCTCATGAACTGGTATTGTTACGCCATTTACGGCGACCAGGGCACGCCCGTTTACTATGTGGCGGAACAGGAGGATGTGACCGAACTGGAAACCATGCGCATGCGGGAAAGGCTTTTCCTGAACCCGAATGACAAAACCGCGTCGGACTTTTTTGAAGCATTGCAGCAGTGGCAACCCGCGCATGCGACGCTTTGATGCGACCCTCCGTCGCCGCCCCGCCCATCGGATCATTGAACCCGCCCCCATCGCCGCTCGTTCTCGTCACCGGCGCTACCGGATACATCGGAGGCCGGTTGGTGCCGCGCTTGCTCGAAGCGGGTTTCCGCGTCCGTTGTCTGGTCCGCGACACCTCGCGGCTGCAGGGCCGGACATGGCGCGACCAGATCGAGTTGATAGAGGGCGATGTGCTGCGGCCGGACTCACTCACGGCGGCGATGGACGGCGCGGCTGCCGCCTGCTACCTCGTTCACAGCCTCGGGGCGGGCTCCGGTTTTTCCGAGCGCGATGTGCAGGCTGCCTGCAATTTCGGTAGTGCGGCGAAAATCGCTGGTGTCGGGCGGATCATTTACCTCGGCGGGCTGGGCGATCCGGCAACGGAACTTTCGGCGCACTTGCGCTCGCGGCAGCAAACGGGGGAGGCGTTGAGGGAGAGCGGAGTACCGGTCACCGAGTTCCGGGCGGGGGTGATCGTGGGTTCGGGGAGCCTTTCGTTTGAAATGATCCGCTATCTAACCGAGCGGGTGCCGGTGATGATTTGCCCGCGTTGGGTTTACACGCGCATCCAGCCGATTGCCGTTTGCAATGTGCTGGACTATCTGGTGGAGTGCTTGCGAGTTCCCGAGAGCGCCGGGCAGATCATCGAAATCGGCGGCGCCGATGTCATCACCTACGGCGAAATGCTCACTTTCTATGCCGACGTCCGCGGTCTGCGGCGCTGGCTGGTGCCGGTGCCCGTCCTGACGCCCAAGCTGTCCTCCTACTGGGTCCACTTCGTCACGCCCATCCCCGCGATGATCGCGCGGCCCCTCATCGCCGGCTTGCGCAATGAAATCGTTGTGCGCGATGATTTGGCACAACGCCTGTTCCCCGCGATCCAAACGCTCGACTACCGTACCGCAGTGAAACTCGCACTGGAAAATCTCGATGCCCAAGCGGTCGAGACGGTCTGGAGCGATGCCCTCTCCACCAGCCAGCGCGGAGTTTCACCAGTCACTCTAACCACCCACGAGGGGATGATCATCGAGCAACGCAAAATGCCCGTTGACGCACCTGTGGACGCGATTTTCCGCGCTTTCACCGGCATCGGTGGAGCGCGCGGGTGGCTCTATATGAATTGGGCCTGGCGGATCCGCGGGGCCATCGACCGGCTCTGTGGCGGCGTCGGTTTGCGGCGTGGACGGCGCGATGCCGACGACATCCGGGTGGGCGAGGCGCTCGATTTCTGGCGTGTCGAAGCCATCGTTCCAGGTCGCCTGTTGCGGCTGCGGGCGGAGATGAAGGTGCCTGGCAAAGCGTGGCTGCAATTTGAAGTCACCGTTCCGGAGGGCGACTCGCATCCCATGCTCACCCAGACCGCATTCTTCGCCTCGAAAGGGCTCGTTGGTCTCGCTTATTGGTATCTTCTCTATCCGATTCACAGCCTCATTTTCGGCGGCATGATCCGGCGGCTTGCCGCGCGGGCCATGGAGATAGCATATGCGGCTCGCCCGTGAAAGTCCGTTGGATTCCAGCAATCAGACATCCGCATCCTACCGGCAAGGGGATTGCAATCCACCTTCCGGTGAATTAAGGATTCCCGCCGCAGCATCATTAATGAAAACATGAAGTTCTATTGGTTCAACCGCAAGGCACACTACTGGCTCACACCGGTGGTGGCGATTCCGTTCTTGCTCATCGTGGTCACGGGCATCCTGCTTTTGTGGAAGAAAGAAGTGGCATGGATTCAGCCGCCGGATGCGGATGCGGGTTCCTCTGTGGCGGCCCTGTCCTTGCCGCAGGTTTTGGAAATCAGCCGTACGGTGCCGGAGGCGGAGATTCGTTCTTGGGACGATATCAGCCGCGTGGACTTCCGTCCGAGCAAGAACCTGATCAAGGTGAGCACGAAGAACGCGCGCGAGATCCAGATTGATGCCGGAACCGGGCAGGTCCTGCGGACCGCCATCCGCCGCTCCGATGTGATCGAGCAGTTCCACGACGGCTCGTTTTTTCATGATCGCGTGAAGTTGTGGCTGTTTTTCCCGGTTGCGCTCGGGATGCTGGTGCTATGGGGCAGCGGCGTATGGATGTTCCTGCGGCCGCTTTTCCGCTTGCGTGCGAAGACCTGAGATACGGGTTGCCGCTTTCGACGTGCCGCAACCCGACGGCACCACCCGCAGATGTAAGAAGTCCACCAAACGCGTGAGATCCGGCACACAACTTCTACTGGTTACCGCGATGCTCGTCGGCACGGTAACTGTTGCACAAGATGCAAACAGATCCCGTTCAGCAAGTCTTGTCGGATCAGCATCCACGCGACGAAAGACCAGGCCGTCACCACGATGGTCGACTGGCACCAATACAGGGAAGGCACGCCGATTACACCGTTCCGTTTCCATGCGGAGTACAACATCAAGAAGCCTGCCGATCGGCAAAGCGGGTTTCGAATGCTCGAAACTGAAGGCCGGGGGTTTGTCGCGGGACTCTTCATGGGTGTAATCCAGAAGGGCAAAGGGCTCATTTTCCATACAGGCGGCATGACGATCCTGATCGACGGACAGTCCGCCCCTCATGCGATCCGCGGCCACAACATGGAGGATGACTACGGATTCACATGGGGATTCAACGACCGGCAAACGCCTTGGATCGGCTGTCCTTATTCCGACATCCGCATTGATCCTTGACCTCGGTATCTGGCCGCTGGCAATACATTCCCCCCGTGAATGTAATGTTTCAATCGATTTCAGCAAACGTTGGCTCGTGCCGCCCGAAAAACGATGCCCTGCGAGTTTTGCCGGGCTCAATCGCGAAAGTGATCAAGGCCAGACCGGGCAAACTCGTCCGAGCGCTTCTGGGAGGCCTCGCGGCCTTGCTGACTGCCGCCGGGTACGCCCAAGCGGCAGATCTGTCGGCAGACGAACGGCAACAGGCGCTGGCGGCCCTCAAGGCGGCGGTTCCAAGGGCCGAGCAGGATCCGACGCGACCGGTCTTTCATTACCGCCCGCCGGCGCGCTGGATGAACGATGTCTGCGGTGCCATTTTTCACAACGGTTACCACCATGTTTTCTACCAGAACAACCCCTACCACGACGACCAGTACGGCTGGGGTTGGGGCCACGCCCGCAGCAAGGACCTGGTTCACTGGGAGGAATTGCCGTTTGCACTGGTGCCCATGAAGCATCTTGGTGAACGTCGATGCAACTCGGGCTGTGTCACCCGCGACGGAGATGGCCGGCCGATGATCTTCTACACATGGGTTCCGGAGCAAGAGGGAATGAAGCGGACGCAGTGGGCCGCTATTCCACTGGACGATGATCTGGTCAATTGGCGTCGCGTCGGCGACGGCCCAGTCATGGAAGCCGGCAAGAACGGTGTGCCCGCAGACGTCCCCGGAGGCTGGAGCGATCCCTACGTGTTCAAGGAAAAAGGTCGCACGTTTGTCACCTTCAAGGCCTGCGGGGGGCTGGTATGCGAAGCACACGACAAAACGCTTACCGATTGGAAACACATAGGCAGGCTCGATGGTATTGAGGGCGAGTGCCCCAACGTCTTCAAGCTACAGGACCAGTGGGTCATTCTCCGCTCGACCTATCCGCTGTCCTGTGTGACCGGAGAACTGACTCTCGACGGCAATAACATTCAATTCAAGGCCAATGGCCCTGCCCGGGTGGCAGACTACGGGTACGGGATGAACCAACCAACCGACCGCATCCAACGCGCCGTAGTTCGCGGCCTCTACGGAACGAACACTTACACGGACGATCAGGGCCGCCGGATTCTGTTCGGCTGGATCTCCGGTTTCAAGACCGGCCGAGGTTGGAACGGCTGCATGTCTCTGCCCCGCATTCTCACACTCGATGGCAATGGCCGGCTCATCCAGTCCCCGGCCCCGGAACTGAAGAAACTGCGTCGAGAGCATACGCATGTGACTGACCTGGCAATCCGCAATGAATTGAAGGTGGTCAACGCTGCCGCGGGCAACCAACTCGAGATCATCGCCGAGTTCGTGCCCGGCGATGCCGCCTGCTTCGGTCTTAAGCTCCGCAGCAGTCCCGATGGTTCGCGAGGCGTCACTTTGAGTTGCGCCAACGCCACGCTGAACGTGGCAGGAACCGACGTGCCGCTGGAGCCCGGCGATGCGCAGAAGACGCTCAAGCTGCACATCTTCCTCGATCGCTCGGTCATGGAAGTGTTTGTTAATGGCGGCCGCAGCGCGGTGACCCGTGTCGAGTATCCGGACGACAAGGACCTCGGAATAGCCGTATTTGCGAAGGAGGGTCAGGCCACCCTCACGTCTCTGCACGTGTGGCAAATGAAGTCGGCATGGTGATTCTCTGAAATGCCGGCATGGGTCCTGCAGCAGACAAAACCGGATGATACAAAGAGACCTGTTTGCGGAAAGCAAGACCGTGCATCGGGTCATCACAACGATCGATGTTCCGGCCGGGCCGGCAATGTTCACGTCACGGGTTTGCCGCTTGGGCGGGTTGGTGCTGCAGGGATTTCCAGTAGCGCCGGTCCAGATCGTAGGGATTGAGCGGATCTTTATGCGGATCAAAATCCTCAGACAGCACACCGTATTTTTTCATTTCACGGAGATAATGCTCATAATGAATTGGCGGTCTCCTTGATGCGACGGCGATAATTCTCGCGGTCCTTGATGACCCAATCGATCCCGCCGCCTTGTGCCGGGGTGGGTTCCCAGCCGTTGTCATTTTCGTTGGGTTGGCGTTCGATACACTGGGCGACGAGGCCGGCCATTTTCTTGAAGTTGGGGTCGTCCTTGCTCTTCCATGCCTGGATTTGTCCCCAGCCGCCCGCGGTCGTGGCCAGCGGCATCATGAGGATGCGGCTCTCATCCGGTTGCGCGGTATTGATCAGCGCGCGTTCGGGTTGGTTGGCAATGGCATCCCCGAAGAGTGGCTTGATGAAGGCGCGCAATGCCGTCATGCCTGCGGCGCTGATTTGGCGTTGTTCGATCTTGTTGGGAAACAAGTCGCCATAGCACTGCGCGTTGAGGTCGAGCCAATCGACGATTCTCTGGAAGCTGGCGCGGTCCACAACGGTCTTCCCATGTTGTTGCAACAGCATGTCGGGAAGTTTGCTGCCAAACGAATAGTACTCAAACGGACGGCTGATGTTGATGTCCAGACTCCCCATGTACTCCTTGAGCCCGAGCCGATGCTCGCCCATTTTGATCAACGCAACGAGCGGCCGCGGCCAGGTCAGCACTCCATCATGAATCAGGTTGGTGTTCTTTTTCGGTTCCTCCAAGCCGTGGCAGGAGATGCAATACCGGTCGAGAACCGGCTGCACCGTCCGCATGAAACTCAGACCACCCTTGTATTGGGGGCCGGCGGGCGGAGTGAGTTCGAGCAGGGCGCGCGGCTTGCCATTGCGGACGTTCAGCACGGGCGGGCTGGTGAGTTCCGGTTCGTGACATCCGATGCAACTGCGGCTTTCGCCCTTTTGCAGGTATAACAGGCTTTTTTCCGTTAGAATGGCCCGTCCGTTGGCGTCGAGAATCTGGAGTTGCAGCGAGGTTTCCGCAGGCACCTTGAAATACGCCGAGCCGTCGGCGTCGACGGGCACGGTGCCGAGAATCTTCTTGGGGATTTCAACCGGCACGGTCATGCTGCACGGCGCACGGTCGGCGCGGGGTTGTACCCCCAGCGCGTTGACCCGGATCGCCTTGATCATGCCGGGCTGGATTTTCTTTGCGGGATCGTTGCGGGTCATGGCCACGTTCTGCACATAGAGGGTGGCGTAGTTGGGTGCGTTGGGTGGCACGCCTGCGGGAAAGGCGTGCGGGCGGATGCGTTTACGGATGGGAATGGGGGAGAATGACGCGACCGCCGGGTTTTCATAGATGAATTCGCGCCCGCCTAACGAATCCACCAAATAGATGGCGCGGTCGTTTTCGGGTGGCAGGGTTCCCTGGTCGGGAACGCGGTGGTTGGCACGGGATGTGAGGATGAGGTCTTCGGTGACCGGGTAGGGATGGCTGAAATGCGGACTGGGCCAGCCATGGGTTTCCGAGTAGGGGGTTTCCGGAGTGATGTGGCATATCGATTGTTCGCCGTTTTCCCCGAGGCTGTTATCGATATGCACGATGGTTCCCGTGTTGTAACTGTGGTGTCCCTGGGCGGTGGTGACGATTTTATGGGTTCCGGGAATGGCCGTTGCCTCCACGAACTCCATCGGCGCGATCATGTCGTTGCCGAAATAATGTGCCACGCTCGATCCGTCGGGCAGGCACCACCAGAGTTTGTGGAAAAACATCTCATGGCGGTTGGTGTATTCCCAACGGGTGAAAATGATACGGCCGTCGTTGAGGACGGCCGGTTCGTATTCGTTTTCGTTGGCAAACGAGAGTTGGGTGATGGCGTCGCCGTTCTTGTCGCACCGATGCAGGACCCATGCGGGATTGTAGCGTCCGCCATGGCATCGTCCGAACGATTGGGAGCGGGTTGAAACAAAGACGATTGGGCCGTTGGGAAGATAGCAGGGATCATTGTCCTCGATCATCACGGTCGCGCGGTTGTCCCAGGTTTGCAGGGGATCGCGGCGGGTGCCGGTGAGCTGGCGAACCCAGGATCCGTCCACCGCCGCTTCATACAGGCAAAAGCGCTTTTGATCGGGTGCGGTATGATCACAAAATGCAAACACCACCTTGTCGGCGTCGTAGTTGAGATCGGGATTGCGAACCGCTCCCTGGGGCAGTTTGCCGGCGAGAATCGGCTTGGCTTTTGGATTGGTTTTCCAGTCGCTGAGGATGGTGAGCCCCGGTCCGGGACGGCTATGCCTGCCGAGGTGCTGATCGCCATTGTGACTGTAACGGGTGGGAGGATTCTGATTGATGAGAATCTGTTGGAAGTCGAGCGCGGGATGGGCCAGAACCAGTTGCCGGCGCAAGGTCCGGATTTCGATATAGAACGCGTCGCGTCGATCCGGGGGGATGTTGCCGCCCTGCCACTGATCCTCGAGTGTGTCCAGTTGCTTGTGGATGGCATCCGGAACAGCCCGCACTTTCCCGATCCACGCGAGCGTTTGACGGGCAAGATCCAAAGCGCAGCGGATGTCGTTGGGTTGCGCCTTGCTGGCATTGGAGGGGAGCTGGATTCCATTCTCGGGCGGCGCGCTTTTCTTGTTCGAGCGGTTTCCCTTTCCAGCTTTGGCGGCCGCTTGTGCGGGACTCGCCACCGTGGTCGCCGCTTGGGTGGGGACGCCCAGATCGCGCAGCCAATACTCGGCAAGGGTCTGTTGGAAATCCTTTTCGCCGCCGGCGGAACACCAGGCAACCGACGCAAGGCATGCCAGCAGGCACCCGGATTTTTTCGTGCGTGGAATCATTCCCGTCATTGCAAGGATTGATCATGAATCATCCCACAACTCATGACAAAGCCTGTGTATGATGCTTCATGATACGGCGGAAACCGGCCGCTTGTTGCAGCAAAATCCATGCAGCTCCCGCATTGCTCATGCAATGATTTCCGTCTGGATCTCAGCGGAAGGTTCAGGATGAGTTCTTGGTTTGCCCTACAGTATTTTTTTGCCGCCGCAAAAATGCGCAAGATACGCAATAAGCCTGATGGTATTCATTTTTTGTTGTTTCTTTGCGGCAAACTGAATGTATTCCAACTCAGGGACTGCTCAGTAAAAGAAAATTGTGATGAAAAGCCGGATGACCGTAGCAGCATGTGTATTGTCGGATCTCAATACCCTGCCCTCATGAAACGGCTGTGCGCGATCATCGCGTGGGTCGCGACGGCGGGCCTCCACCATGCCGCGCTTGCGGCAGAAGAGCCGTCCGCCGGGACGGAGCGCTCCGGGATCCGGGAAACAACTCCCATTTCCCCGCCCTCCGTTCCGGCCGGTTCTTCCAACGGCCTTCACCCCAAAAGCAAATCCCTAGCAAGAGAAGACTGGCCCCAGTTGCACGGACCTCGGCGCGATAACAAGTCGATCGATACCGGCCTGATGAAGAAATGGCCGGAGGGCGGGCCCGGCATGGTCTGGAGTGCCCGCGGCATCGGCAAGGGCTATGCCGGTGCCGCGATCGTTGACGGACGGCTCTACACGGCAGGTGACATGGACGGCAAGACGGTGGTCTCTGCTCTCGATGACCGAACGGGCAACCTCATCTGGCAGACCGAGAACGGCAAGGGGTACACCGGCTCGTTTCCCGGTGCGCGGGTGGTCCCGACCCACAACGACGGCAGGCTCTACCATCTGGGCGGGGGCGGCGATATTGCCTGTATCGACGCCCAGTCCGGCAAGAAGCTGTGGACGCGCAACATCGTTGATGAATTCGGGTGCCGGCTGTCTCGCTGGGGGCTGGTCGATGCGCCGCTGGTGGATGGGGATCGCGTGGTCTTCTGTATCGGCGCGCCCGACGTGGCCTTGGCTGCCTTCGACAAACGCACGGGCAAGACCGTTTGGAAAACGACCGGTGTGGACGCCGTCCGCGGTTACTCCGCGCCGATTCTGGTGGACTACCGAGGGCTGCGGCAGATCATCCTCCCGATGGCGGCAGTGGTCGTCGGGGTAGCGGCCGATACGGGTAGGCTGCTGTGGACCTACGATTACCCGGTCAGTCTTGGCGCCATGGTGAATGAACCAGTCTACCGTGAGGGCCGTATCGTTCTCTCGGCGGTCTTTCGGATTGAACTGACCATGCTGCAATTGGACGTCGACGGAGAAAACTGTTCTGTTTCGGAAGTCTGGAAGGTCAAGGAACTGGACAACGAGATGGGCTGCAATATCCTGGTTGACGGCTATCTCTACGGGCTGGCCGACAACGACCACCGCCAACGCTACTGGGCCTGCGTCGAGTGGGAGACGGGAAAGACCATGTACCGGCACAACGTGATGCCGAATCAACGGTTCGGGGCGATCACCTATGCCGACGGGATGCTTTATGTCCTCAATGACCGCGGCACTGTCGATCTGGTTCCCGCCACCCCGGCCGGATTCAAACCGGTCAGCCAGTTCGAACTCCCCGACCGCAAAGGCAACGACTACTGGGCGCACCCAATCGTCTGCAATGGCCGCCTCTATCTGCGTCACGACGACCGGATCTACGCCTACGACATTCGGGAAAAGTAGGCCCCGTCCCGTTGCCCGCGTTTGTAAAGGAGGCCTTTGCTGATCTTCTCGGAATCGGACTCAGCACGCTGCGCAGTTGGGAACAGAACAAGCGCGAACCCTCCGGTGCCGCCCGCATGCTCATCGCCATAGCCCTCAAACATCCCGAAGTGTTCCAAGAGGCGGTAGCTTGATCCTTGAAGCCGATGAACACCACCGAGTGGGGCAGGCTCATCGGTTTCGACCGCTCCACCGCCTCCCGCCTTCTGCGTGGCCAGAGGAAATCCAGCACCACCCATGTTAGAAAAACCGCCGAGGCTCTCGGTCTCGAAGCATCACTTCTGATTTATCGTCCACCATGAAAACGCACGCTCCCATTCAGCCCGACGAAGTTTTCCGCGAGGACTTCCTGATTCTCCTCGGACTCTCGGAATAACGGGTGGCGAAGCGATCAAGCGGAACGAAGCGCCTCCCGGACAGCGTGGGGATTGGTGGCGGCGATTCTCAGGAGGGTCTTGGCGGCTCCGCTTGGACTGCTGGTGTGTTGCTCCCATTTGTGGAGGGTGCGGACGCTCACGCCAATGAATTGGGCGAACTTGGTCTGGCTGAAGCCCATGGCACTGCGGATGGCGACGGGATCGGGATTGTTGGAATCGGTTGAAGGCGATGGCAACAATTGGCCTTTATGGGTGAGGAAAGTAACGAGGTCCTCGGCAATGTCTTTGAGCTGGGGGATGACTTCCTCCGGGGTATCGCCATGGCAGCATGCACCGATAAGTCCGGGCACGGAACCGACGAAAACCTGATCTTCATCACTCCAGCGCACGCTGAGAGGATAATTGCGGGCAAGGCGGGTGGCTTCTTTGGCAGTGATCTTTTTCATGACTTGGACTCGTTGATTGTTTCGGCAATGTGGCGTTCCAGATAAGCCTTGGCATCGTCGCCGTCGCGTCCGGGAATGATGGCCGGAATCTTGACTGCGGGGTGCTCAAACTTCCGGTGACTCCCCTTGCCGCCGGGTGCGAGTGTGAAGCCCGCTTTGCGAAGATCTTTGAGAAGGTCGCGGATTTTCCATGGTACACGCGGAACCCTACTCTTTTTGGGCAGTGCCGCAAGACTTCTTTCGATCCGTGGATGGCACACAACACGACGATGGCAAAACGATAAAACCCCATCCGGAACTTGGCGGATTTGTTCCCACTTTCGTTCCCAAACAGGTCTTTTTTCAAGTCGTTAGAATCATAACTCCTTGAAAATCAAGGAGAGTCGGGGCGGCCAGATTCGAACTGACGACTTCCTGCTCCCAAAGCAGGCGCTCTACCAGGCTGAGCTACGCCCCGCACGAAAGGCGGACCCTTGGCGAATCGGCCGGGTAAATCAAGCATTACTTCGTGCCAGCGGAAATCCGCCCGGGCCACTTGACAGCGCGCATCCATAATCCGATGCTGGCGATCAAGACAGGGGTGCTCATCGATCGCAGAGCCGAGATTTCCCGACGCGCGGGAAAGACCCTTCGAACCTGACGCGGGTTGTGCCGCCGTAGGAAGTCGAGCCATCCGCTCCTCCTCTTAAGGCCGTATTTCCCTCTCACGGTCTGGTGCCACTCCACAACTCCGCTTCGAACCGTTATCTCCAATACCACCATGATCCACCCGGAAAAATCCGTCACCGCGACTGTTTCCAGCAGCCGCAGCATGCTTGAATCCCACGACTCATCCCGCACCCCGATGCCTGCGTCCACCCGCATTTATGTGACAGGCCGGATCCATCCCACCGTGCGCGTGCCGATGCGCGAGATCGCCCTTTCCAACACCACAGCCTGCAACGGCCGCAGCGAGGCGAACGAAGCAGTACGCGTCTATGATTGTTCGGGCCCATGGGGCGATCCGGCCTTCACCGGCACCGTAGAACAAGGGTTGCCGCCCCTGCGCCGCGACTGGATCCTCGCCCGCCGCGATGTCGAGACCTACGACGGCCGGCCGGTAATGCCCATCGATAACGGCTACCTCAACGATCAAGATGCCGAATACGCCTCGCAATCCGCACGATCTAACAGATTCATGGAGTTCCCCGGCCCCTCCGCCGGCCGCCGCCAACCCTTGCGTGCCTTGGGCAGCGCCGGCATCTTGCCGGCATCCGAAGGCGTCACCCCATCGGCCACCACTTCGGCCGCTGGCCGCAAGTTCTCTCCCGTGACGCAACTCCACTACGCCCGCCAAGGCATTATCACTCCGGAGATGGAGTTCATTGCGATCCGCGAAAACCTGCACCAGCATCAGATTGCGGATGGCGGATTGATGATTGCGGATTTGCAAGACGACATCGTCAGAAACGATCTCCATAAACAGCACCGCGGCTCCGCCCGGCAATCTCCAATCTCAAATCTCCAATCTCCAATCTCCAATCTCCCATCTTCCATCCATGCTGCATACACGCCCGGTGTGTTCGGCAGATTCCCGCAGCGCATCCCGGCGGAAATCACCCCCGAGTTCGTTAGAAGCGAGGTTGCCGCCGGGCGTGCCATCATCCCCTGCAACATCAATCACCCGGAATGCGAACCGATGATCATCGGCCGCAATTTCCTGGTGAAAATCAATGCCAACATCGGCAATTCCGCCGTCGCCTCGTCGATCGACGAGGAAGTCGAAAAAATGCGTTGGGCCACCAAGTGGGGGGCCGATACCGTGATGGACCTCTCCACCGGCAGGAACATCCATGCCACCCGTGAGTGGATCCTGCGCAACTCACCGGTTCCCATCGGCACGGTGCCTATCTATCAGGCACTCGAAAAGGTCAATGGCAGGGCCGAGGACCTCACTTGGGAATTGTTCCGCGACACGCTCATCGAACAGGCCGAACAGGGCGTCGATTATTTCACCATCCACGCCGGCGTGCTGCTGCGCTTCGTGCCGATGACCGCCAGCCGCATGACCGGCATCGTCAGCCGCGGCGGGTCTATCATGGCCAAGTGGTGCCTCGCTCATCATCAGGAAAACTTCCTCTATACCCACTGGGATGACATCTGCGACATCATGGCCGCCTATGACGTCGCTTTCTCGATTGGCGACGGTCTGCGCCCCGGATCCATCGCCGATGCCAACGACGCGGCGCAGTTCGGCGAACTCGAAGTACAGGGTGGCCTGACCACCCGTGCGTGGGCCAAGGGCGTGCAAGTCATGAACGAGGGCCCGGGCCATGTGCCCATGCATTTGATAGAGGAAAACATGGCCAAGCAGTTGGAATGGTGCCACGAGGCGCCGTTCTACACTCTCGGCCCTCTAACAACCGACATCGCCCCCGGCTACGACCACATCACCAGCGGCATCGGTGCCGCCATGATCGGTTGGTATGGCTGTGCCATGCTGTGTTATGTCACGCCCAAGGAACACCTTGGCCTGCCTGACAAGGACGACGTCAAAACCGGCGTCATCACCTACAAAATCGCCGCCCACGCCGCCGACCTCGCCAAAGGCCACCCGGGTGCCCAATACCGCGACAACGCGCTCTCCAAGGCGCGCTTCGAGTTCCGTTGGGACGACCAATTCAACCTCGGTCTCGATCCGGTGACCGCACGCAGTTTCCACGATGAAACCCTGCCGCAGGACGGTGCCAAAACCGCCCACTTCTGCTCGATGTGCGGGCCGCATTTCTGCGCGATGAAAATCAGCGAGGACGTGCGCCAATACGCCGCCGAACACGGCATCGCCGTGGTGGAAGCCTTGGCCAAGGGCATGGCGGAAAAATCGATAGAGTTTGCCAACCAAGGCGCGGAAGTCTACCAAAAAACATAGGTCCTATATGTCCTATAGGACCTATTTCTCTGAATCGTCACTCTCCCACCCATGTTAGAAGACTCATCCGGCTTTCTTCCCAAGGGTGGGAACTATCGTGACCTCCTTTCCTATCAAAAGGCGGAGATTATCTATGACTTCACCTTTCGCTTCTGCGAGCGCTTTCTGAAGCGCGGTGATCGCACCATCGATCAAATGGTGCAGGCGGCCCGCTCGGGGAAACAAAACATCGCCGAAGGCAGCAAAGCCTCCGTCACCTCGACAGAAATGGAACTCAAACTCACCAACGTCGCAAGAGCGAGTCTGGAGGAACTTCTCATCGACTATCAAGATTTCCTCCGCGTCCGGGATCTCAAGTTTTGGGAAAAGCAGTCACCGGAGGCCCTCTACGTTCGGAAGCTGGGCAAGCAATCCACCGAGTCATTTGAAAGCTATCGTGAATTCCTCGAAACCCGGCCTGCCGAAGTTTTGGCCAACATCGCCATCTGTCTGACCCATCAGGCGAATTACTTGCTCGACCAGCAGATCCGGCGTTTGGAAAAAGACTTCCTGGAAAAAGGCGGTCTCCGCGAGCGTATGACGCGCGCACGCTTGGAACACCGGAATCGCAGGAAAGAAGAATAGGTCCTATACGACTTATAGGTCCTATACACCCCGCCCCCGCCTCACACAATCTTCAGCCGTGCCAGGTCCTGGGTGTCGATCAGGCCGACGGGTTTGCCCGCCGCATCCACGACGATGATATCATCGATGCGGTTTTGGCCGAGGGTGCGCAGCACCTCGACGGCCAGGGCGTCGGCCTGTACGGTGATCGGGCGGCGGGTCATGAGCGAGGCGACCGGTTTGCCGCCTAACAACGGATCGGCACGGAAACTGCGAGCGAAATCACCGTGCGTGAAAATCCCGGCCAAGCCACCCGTCGCATCAAGGATCAGGCAGGCCCCGGCGCGCACGCGGTGCATGGCATCCAGCGTGGCAAACACATCCGCTTCTTCCGGCACCGTCGGCAGATCCACGTCCGAGCGCATGATGTCCGAGACCCGCGTGAGCAAGGCGCGCCCTAACGAACCGCCCGGATGGTACCGCGCGAAATCCTCCTCGGTGAATCCGCGCGCTTCTAGCAAAACCATGGCCAGTGCATCGCCCATCACCAGCATGGCGGTGGACGAGGATGTCGGCGCGAGATTCAGCGGACAGGCTTCGCGTTCCACCGAGGTGTCGAGGGTGACTTCGCTCAAGCGCGCGAGGGTGGAGCCGGGGTTGCCGGTCAGGGTGATGAGTTTCACGTCGAAGCGTTTGATGAAGGGCAGCAGATCGAGCAATTCGCGGGTTTCTCCCGAGTAGGAAAGCACCAGCACCGCATCGCCATCGGAGAGCAACCCGAGATCGCCGTGCAGGGCGTTTTGGGAGTCGAGCACCACCGCGGTGGCACCGGTGGAATTGAACGTGGCCGCAATCTTATGGCCGATGTTGCCGGATTTCCCCACCCCGACGACCACGATTTTCCCCCGGTGATCGAGCGTGTGATGGAGGATGCCCACGGCTTCGATAATGCGCCCGTCGAGCCGCCCCGCCATGCGGTGCAGGCCGTCAATCTCGGTTTCGATGACGCCGCGGGCCTTGGTCACATAGTCCATGTCCCATGACAATCCCGCGCCAACCCGCTTGGCAAGCATGGAGGTGGGAAAAATGAATCGCTGATTTGCCTTTCCAAACCGGCTCCGGATTGTTTTCATCGATCAGCTTCATCACCTTATGATCCAACGCCCTCGAGACCCTCGCCCGTTCAAACGCGCCATCCTGAAACTCAGCGGTGAAGCGCTGCGCGGGGCCGACTCCAAGGACAACATCTCACCGGAAATCGTCAACCGCATCGCCGGGGAAATCCGCGATGTCGTGGCTGCCGGTCTGCAACTCGGCATCGTCGTGGGGGGGGGGAATTTCTGGCGCGGTGCCAGCGCATCCGCCCGCGGCATGGATCGCGCCACCGCCGATTACGTGGGCATGCTCGCCACCGTCATGAACGCCCTCGCCCTCGAAAGCGCGCTGGAACACCACGGCGTGAGCTGCGTCGTCCAATCCGCCATCGAAATGCAAAACGTCGCGGAAACCTTCATCCGCCGCCGCGCGGTGCGCCAACTCGATGAAGGCAAGGTGGTGATCTTCGCCGCCGGCACCGGCAATCCCTTTTTCTCGACAGACACCACCGCCGCGCTGCGGGCCAGCGAAATGGGCGCCGATGTCATTCTCAAGGCCACCCAGGTGGACGGCGTCTATGATTCCGATCCACGCAAAAACCCGGACGCCAAACGCTACGAAACCATCACCTTCCACGAATGCATTTCCAAACGGCTCAGCGTGATGGACTCCACCGCCTTCAGCCTGTGCATGGACAACCACATCCCCATCATCATTTTCGAACTCGCTCCTAGCGGAAATCTCGCGCACGCCCTGCGCGGCCTGCCGATCGGCACCCTCGTCCACGGCGGCGAATAACCTCTCCCATCCACCCCTAACAACCCCACTGCCATGGATCCTGACGAAGCCATCCTCAATGTCGAAGAAGCGATGATCAAGTGCGTCGATCACCTCAACCACGAGTTCGTCGGCGTGCGCACCGGCAAGGCCAGCCCCGCGCTGATAGAAAACCTCGACGTCCATGTCCAGGCCTATGGCGGCGTGAGCAAACTCAAAAGCCTCGCCGTCATCAGCGCGCCGGAACCGCGCATGCTGGTCGTCCAACCATTCGACCCCGCCACCACCCGTGATATCGATCGCGCGATCCGCGAAAGCAAACTCGGCCTCAATCCCGCCGCCGCCGAGCGCTCAATCCGCGTCCCCATCCCCGAACTCTCCGAGGAACGCCGCCGCGATATGGTCAAACTCATCAAACAACTCGCCGAAGAAGCAAAAGTCCGCCTCCGCGCGGTGCGCAAGGACGGCATGGACACCGCCAAAAAACTCAAGGCTGCCAACCTCCTCACCGAAGACGGCCTCAAGGATTTCGAGGATGAAGTCCAAAGCCTCACTAACAAATATACCAAAAAGATCGACGACCACGCTGTCGCCAAGGAGGCGGACCTGATGAAGGTCTGATGGAAAATATGGAGGCACCACATTCCTGTGGTGCGTGACAAGGAGCGGACCCAAGGCGGGGCGATTTGCCTGCGGCCATCTGATGAATACAAGTGACGCTTCAGCAATCGCAACGTAGCTGGAGCATCCTGCTCCAGTCCGTGTGCGGAGCGTCCCGCTCCGTGCCGGAGGCATCATCTCCACGTGGCTGGAGCATCCTGCTCCAGACCGTGTCCGGAGCGTCCCGCTCCGTTTCGCCGGAGACCTCATCTCCGTGTGGCTGGAGCATCCTGCTCCAGACCGTGTCCGGAGCGTCCCGCTCCGTCTGCCGGCTATCTCATCTCCGTAGCGGAATTCCAACAGGCGGGACTTCGGAAATCGCAGCGTGGCTGGAGCATCCTGCTCCAGACCGTGCCCGGAGCGTCCCGCTCCGTCTGCCGGCTATCTCATCTCCGTAGCGGAATTCCAACAGGCGGGACTTCGGAAACGCAGCGTGGCTGGAGCATCCTGCTCCAGACCGTGCCCGGAGCGTCCCGCTCCGTCTGCCGGATATCTCATCTCCATAGCGGAATTCCAACAGGCGGGACACCCGGTTGTCCAAGACAGCCGGGACGGCTATCCTCCAAAATTCAAATACCCGAAAATAATCCTTGCGTCCGCCAAAAAAACTCTTTGAATGGCCCATTGATCGTCGGAATTCCTCCATCCTCCCTTCCCACTCTCTCCATGACCCAGTCCGTGAGACATCCCCAGGGCCGCTGCGCTGAACCCGTCTCCCGTCTCCCGTCTCCCGTCTCCCGTCTCCTGTCTCCTGTCTCCTGTCTCCTGTCTCCTGTCTCCTGTCTCCTGTCTCCTGTCTCCTGTCTCCTGTCTCCTGTCTCCTGTCTCCTGTCTCCTGTCTCCTGTCTCCTGTCTCCTGTCTCCTGTCT
>CAISTY010000039.1 GCA_903888515.1 Akkermansiaceae bacterium
ACGCCTGCGGGATTGACGGTGAACCTGACATATGATGGATCGCCGACAGCCCCGACCGACGCGGGCAGTTATGTGCTCGCCGCGACGATCAACGAGGCGAATTACGCGGGATCGGCCACTGGCACTCTGGTCATTGCCAAGACGGGTGCGACGGTCACTCTCGACAATCTTGCCCCGACCTACGACGGCACCGCCAAGGTTGCGACCGCGACGACCACGCCCGCGGGATTGACGGTGAACCTGACATATGATGGATCGCCGGCGGCCCCGACCGACGCGGACAGTTATGCAATCGCCGCGACGATCAACGAGGTGAATTACGCGGGATCGGCCACCGGCACTCTGGTCATTGCCAAGGCGGGCGCGACGGTCACTCTCGACAATCTCGCCCACACCTACGACGGCACCCCCAAGGCCGCGACCGCGACAACCACGCCCGCGGGATTGACGGTGAACCTGACATATGATGGATCGCCGGCGGCCCCGACCGACGCGGACAGTTATGTGCTCGCCGCGACGATCAACGAAGTGAATTACGCGGGATCGGCCACTGGCACTCTGGTCATTAGGCCTGCCAATGACTGGGCTTCGTGGTGCAATCATTATTTCACGGAACTCGAGCAAAGCGCAGGCCTCGCGCATGACAATTCCGACCCGGATGCCGACGGCTGGATGAACCTCGCCGAATATGCCCTTGGCTCCAATCCCCGCCAGTTCACCCCGCCGCTCGTCCCCACGCTCGATTCCAACGGCCTGGCGCTCACTTTCACCCGCCCCGCCAACCTGCCGGGAGTCACTTATGCCGCCGAATCCTCGGACGATCTCGATGTGTGGTCGCCCATACAGCTTGATATATTGGAATGGGGAACCACCGAAACCGTGCGTGTCCTCGATCCCCTCCTCAGGGGCGATCCATCGCGACGCTTCCTGCGCCTGCGCTTCGGCCGATGACGCCAAATGGACCGCGAGTCTCCAGACTCGCCAGCCAATGAATCGCTATAGTGCTTCCAGGATCCGGCATGCGGCGGCAGCGGCGGGGAGCGTTTGGTTAGCCACTTGTTTTTCGATTTCCGGCAGGAGTTGTTTGACACGGGGGTTGCGGATGAACCGGTGGCGGAGTTCCTCCTCGATCATGGCATGCATCCATGCGATCGACTGGTCTTTGCGGCGTTGAGCGAAAGCGCCTGACGCGCGGGTGGCGGCGATGAATTCCCCGATGGTCTTCCAGAGACTGGCGAGTGTTGCGGGAATCAGCGCGGAGCAGGTGTAACAGTGGGTTTCCCATCCTGGCGTGGCGGGCTGGAGGAAATGCAGAATCCTATTGTATTCGGCGCAGGCAAGTTGGGCGGGGATGACGTTGTCGCCATCCGCCTTGTTCACGGCTAACAGGTCGGCGATTTCGATGACACCCTTTTTGATGCCCTGGAGTTCGTCCCCGGCACCGGCCAACATGACGAGCAGGAAGCAATCCACCATCGAGCGCACGGTGATTTCGTTTTGGCCGACGCCGACGGTTTCGACGAGGATCACATCATAGCCGGCGGCCTCGCAGAGCAGCAGGGTTTCGCGGCTTTTGCGCCCTACCCCCCCCCGCGATCCGCTGGTCGGGGTCGGGCGGATGTAGGCGTTGGGCTGACGGACGAGGTTTTGCATGCGCGTCTTGTCGCCGAGAATGCTGCCACCCGTGACGCTGCTAGACGGGTCCACGGCAAGAATGGCAACGCGGTGACCGATCTCACAGAGCTGGCAGCCGAGCGACTCGATGAGCGTGCTCTTGCCGGCACCCGGCACACCGGTGATGCCCACCCGGATCGAGTGTCCCGTGTGCGGCAGGACCCGCGTGAGCAACTCCTGGGCGAGCACGCCGTGCGCGGGGTGGTTGCTCTCTACCAGAGTGATCGCCCGCGAGAGAATGCCAATATCCGCCGCGAGCACGCCCCGTGCATAATCGTCGAGGGTGAGTTTGCGGCGTTTGGCGGGTGGATTCTGCATGGCTCATTCCGGGTCCGCCTCGGGGACTTCGGGGGCCTTGGGGAGTTTGTCCACCTCGTCTAACAAATTGACCAGGTCCACGCCGCGGATGGCGGACGAGTCGTAATGGAAGTGCAGGACGGGGGTGGATTTGAGCACCACGCGTTTCATCATCTTGCTTTGGATGGATCCGTGGTCGCGGTTGAGTTTATCGATCACCGGTGCGGCGTCACCGCCCAGCACGCTGGTCCACACCTTGCCTTCCTTGAGGTCCTGGGTGACCTCCACCGCACTGACGGTCACGAGTTTGCCATGCCATTCATAATCCTTCTGAATGACACTGCCGATTTCGCGGCGCAGCAATTCGTTCACTCGATCAAGGCGGTGGGACATGGCGGAAGAAAAGATACAAGACTAGAAGACGCAAGACACAAGAGAAGAGGAAGAGATACTAGTGAAAAAAATGCGACTCAAAGGTGACACGCGCGAAGCTGGAAGTCTTGCGTCTTGTGTCTTCAAGTCTTCTGTCTCTAGAGCGTCTGCGGGATTTTATCGAGTTTGTAGCACTCGATGATGTCCCCTTCCAGATATTCGTTGAACTCACCGAGGCGGATGCCGCACTCGAAGTTGGTGCGCACTTCCTCGACTTCCTCCTGGAAGCGCCGGAGGGTGGACATGCGGCCATCAAACACCGGCACACCACCGCGGATGACGCGGGCGTGCGCCTTGCGGTGAATGCGACCGTCGGTGACGAACGAGCCGGCGGCGCGACCGCGGGTGAGTTTGAAAATCTGGCGGACTTCGGCGTGACCGATGACGGTCTCGCGGTTGAGCGGTTCTAACAACCCCAACATCGCCTCGCGGACCTGATCGATCAATTCATAGACGACCGAGTAGAGCTTGATTTCGACGGCGGCGGCTTTGGCGGCTTTGACGGCCTTGGCCTCGACTTTCACGTTGAAGCCGACGATGATGGCACCGGTGGAATCGGCGTAGGCGATGTCGGATTCGGTGATCGGGCCGGCGGCGGCGGTGATGAACGAGCACTCGACTTTTGCGGATTCGATGGCGAGCACGGCCTTCTTGATAGCTTCCACGGAGCCCTGCACGTCGCACTTGAGGATGAGTTTGAGTTGGGCCTTGCCGCTGACGTCACGGACCATCGAAAAGAGGTCCTCCATGCGGTTGCGGTGCTGGGGTTTGAGGCGGAGGAGGCGTTGTTGTCCCTGGCGCTCGCTGGCGAGCGCCTTGGCCTCGCGCTCGGTTTTCATTTCGGTGAGGTGGTCGCCGACATTGGGAAGTTCCTCGAATCCGATGACCTCGACGGGCATGCCGGGATGGGCGGATTTGATGGTTGCGCCGCGGTCGTTGATGAGGGATCTGACTTTGCCGGCGTAGGGGCCGCAGATAAACGGTGTGCCCACCTTGAGCGTGCCGGATTCGACGATGACGGTGGCCGTGGTGCCGCGGCCCGGAACCACGCGGGCCTCGATGACGGCGGCGCGGGTGGTGGTCTTCGGGTTGGCCTTGAGTTCGAGGACTTCAGCTTGCAGGGCGATGAGCTCTAACAATTCTTCCATGCCTTGGCCGGTGACGGCGGAAACTTCGGCGAACTCGGTGTCGCCACCAAAATCGGTGGTCTGCAATCCGTGTTCGGCGAGTTGGGATTTCACGCGCTGCACGTTGGCGGACGGCAAGTCACATTTGTTAATTGCGACGATGATGGTTTTTCCGGCTTTTTTGGCATGTTTGATCGCCTCAATCGTTTGGGGCATGACGCCGTCGTTGGCGGCCACGATGAGCACGACGATGTCCGTGATGTCCGCGCCGCGGGCCCGCATGTCCGAGAAAATCGCGTGGCCCGGGGTGTCCAGGAAGGTGATTTCCTGATGGTTGTGGATGACCTGATAGGCACCGATGTGCTGGGTGATGCCGCCCGCTTCGCCGGAGGCGATTTTGGATTTGCGGAAGAAATCGAGGATGGAGGTTTTGCCGTGGTCCACGTGGCCCATGATGGTGACGATGGGCGGGCGCTCTTTGAGGAGGTCCTCGGGCTCCTCGACGGGAGCTACCGGTTCGATGATGACTTCTTCGATTTTGTGGAAGCCCTTGTCCTTGTCGCGTTTTTCGCGTTCGAAAGTGAAGCCGTGGGATTCACAAATTCTGGCGGCGATATCCGGTTCCAGCGGTTGGTTGGGCGCGGGGAAGACACCCAATTTGATGAGGTCCGCCATGATGTGGAACGGCTTGAGGCCGAGGCGGGCCGCCAGTTCGGGGATGAGGATGGGCGGCTTGATGACGATGAGTTTCGGATCGTCCGGGGGTGCCTCCTCGAGGGTGTCGGCAGCGGTGTCGGATGTGGCGGGAGTCGCAGGTGCGGGAGGTGGCGGCAGCGGAGCCTTGACCATGGAGGGATCCTCGCGGGCGAGGATTTTGGAGATGGATCTGAGGCCCGATTTGACGGTTTCCACGGTTTTGCGGACCTTGGGGATGGGTTCTTTGGAGAAGAGATCGAGCGCATCGCTCTTGGCCTTTTCGAGCTTGCTTGGGGTGGGGGGTGCGCTGGGGGGGGGATCGA
Source organism: Akkermansiaceae bacterium (assembly GCA_903888515.1). Lineage (GTDB taxonomy): Bacteria > Verrucomicrobiota > Verrucomicrobiia > Verrucomicrobiales > Akkermansiaceae > Luteolibacter. The sequence goes on from CAISTY010000039.1 coordinate 4,550, forward strand.
CATCGGCTTCTTTGCGCTGGCGTTCACGGCGCGAAGGTTTCCGGGTTGTGTCGAGAAGATCGAGAACCTTGTCTTGTTCGAGAGAACTGTCGCGATTATGAGGCATTCGGCGTTGTTGCGGATTTCGAGGGAAGGAGGGAAAAAAAGCAATCGGAAATCAGGTGTCGGCATCAGCGGGTTCGGTATTGCTGACGAGGTTCTGGGCGCGGAGGAGGATGGCTTCGGCGGCCTCCTCGGTGATTTCCAGAGCGGTGGCAATGTAATCCGCCGGCATGTCGATGACCAGTTCGGGGTTGAAGCCGCCGGCCAAGGTGAGTTTGTGGGCGAGTTCGTCACTGATGCCGAGTTGTTCGCCGAGGTTGTGGGCGGCGCCGCCGATTTTCTCTTGGAACTGTTCTTCTTTGGATTCGTCGCGGCGCACTTGCACGTCCCAGCCCATGAGGCGCGAGGAAAGCCGGGCATTCTGGCCCTTGCGGCCGATTGCCTTGCTGAGGTCGGTCTCATCCACCGTGACGTGGATCACGTGGTTTTCCTCATCCGTGACGATGGATCGCAGTTCGGCGGGTTTGAGCGCTTCGCGCACGAATTCCTTGGGATCCTCGCTCCAGCGGATGATATCCACTTTTTCGTTATTGAGTTCGCGGACGATGTTTTTGACGCGCGCGCCGCGCATGCCGACGCAAGCGCCGACGGGATCTACTTTCGGGTCATTGCTCCAGACGGCGACTTTGGTGCGGAAGCCGGCTTCGCGGGCGATGCCGCGGATTTCCACGGTGTGGTCGGAGATTTCATTGACTTCGGATTCGAACAGTCGGCGGACAAAATTCGGGTGGCTGCGGGAGAGGATGATTTCCGGGCCGCGGCCTTCATTTTCGACGGCGAGGACGTAAGTGCGGATGCGATCACCGATGTTGTAATCCTCGCCCTGAACGCGTTCGCGATTCGGCATGATGCCCTCGAATTTGCCAAGATCTATCATCACATCGTTGCGCTCGAAACGGCGCACGGTGCCGGAAACCACATCGCCCGCACGATCCTTGAACTCCTCATAGATCATTTCTTTTTCCGCCTGGCGGAGGCGTTGCATCATGGTCTGTTTGGCGGTCTGCACGGCGATGCGGCCGAAATCCTTGGGAGTGACGTTGAATTCCTGAATGTCACCGGGCTGGGCCGCAGCGTTTTTTTTCAGGGCCGTGGAGAGCGGCACCTGATTGAACTGATCCTTGCAGTCCGCGTCGGCCACGACGGTGAGGGAGGCGAAGATGCGGGTCTCACCCTTGCGCAGGTTCACATCGGCGCGCAGTATCTCAATGGCCTCGGCGCCGGGAACCATTTTCCGGTAGGCGGAAATGAAAGCGAATTCCAGCGCGGCAACGACTTTTTCGCGGTCGATGCCTTTTTCTTTTTCGTAATACTCGATGAGGGCGACGATATCGTTGGTCATGGCGGGCGGTAACAGCACTCAGCGCTTCCGAAGTCTGGAGACGCAAAAGAGTGGGTGCGAGACCCACTCCTTTCCTTTCGTCAGAAGCCGTGCGACAGGTATTTACCGCGAAGACAACCGCGTTGCAAGCTGAAACTGGGATGAGATGCGGGATCGGGGGACCGCGCATGGGAATGGCACCCGCGCAGGGCGAGTCCGGCGGGCGGGTGATGATGTCGCTTTCTCCCTTATTTCCGGACATCGAGGCACACCAGATGGCCATCCGAATTGCGCGCATGGATGCGGCCACCGACCAGGATCGGCCTCGTCCAACAGCGGCCGTCAAGCACTTGGGCGGCGGCAATTTCCTTATACGCGCTGGGAGTGGCTTCCGCAATGGCCAGGCGTCCGGTTTCACCCAGCACGATCAACTTGTTGCCGGCGGCCATCAGGGCGCCTTTCGCGGGGGATTTTTCATCCCATTTTTGCTCGCCGGTCTTCCAGTCCAGGCAGGTCAGGCGATTGTCATCAAAGCCATAGAGATAGCCCGCGATGAGCACCGGCCCGCTCATGTGGGAACGCATGTTTTTATTCTCCCAGATTTTTTGGGGCTCGGCAGCGGAGAAATCTATCAGCGCACAGCCGCGTCCGTAACCGGAGGAGATGAACGCCTGCGAGCCGGAGATGACCGGGTCTGCGGCATTGACATCGTGTTGTGTTTGCCAGGGATAGGACCAGAGCACCTTGCCATCATCGGAGGCCACCGCCGCAAGGGAGTCCTTGGTGAAGAGCGCGAGGGCGGGTTTGCCTTTGTACTCGAAAGGCACCGGGGTTGCATAACCGCAGGCATCATCCGCACTGCTCCACAGCACCGCCCCGCTGTCCTTGTCATAGGCCACGCCCGACTTGCCCGCGTTGAAGATTGCGGCTTTCCCGCGGATGAAGGCGGAACTGGCAAATCCCCAAGTGGGGACCTTGCAGCCGAATTCCTTGTTCCAGATCACTTTTCCGGTTTCGGCATTGAGGCAGAAAACCTTGCCGCTCTTGCTGGCGAAATAGACTTTGCCGTCATGGATGGTAGGTGTCGCGCTGCATCCGCCCGAGTAATACTTGGGGGCTAACGGTTCCGGATACTCATGGCGCCAGAGCAACTTGCCGCTTGCCGCATCCAGACAGGAAACCCCGTCGGTGACCTTGTTGAAATTGCCGGAGGTATAGACTTTGCCTTTGGACACCGCCACGGCGGAATAGCCGGCCCCCACCTGAGCTTCCCACGCCACCTTGCGCGCATTCACCGCCGCCGGGTTCCACGCGGTTTCCTTGCTGATGCCATCATGGTTCGGGCCACGCCAGTTAGGCCATTCATCCGCCGCTGCAACGGAGACGGTTAGCAACGCTGCTGTCAATGTGGTCACAGACCAATGGTTGAAAATCGTTGGTTTCATGCGCACGCAACCTGTCCGCAGACAAACCTGCCCGTCAAGGATATCCTACAACGCCCGTTTTCCAATCATCCTGTCGCCTGTGGACGTGCTCACTCGCCATCGGGTGGATTGGCGCGGTTGGGTGGCGGTTCTTTCCTGGCGGGGGCGATGCCCAGCACGTGGTTCTGGAAATACTCCGGATTACTGCGGGCGGAATCGATTTCCTCCTTGATGAGAGTGATCGCGGGGGCGTCCTGACTTGCCTTGAGGCGTTCGATTTGTTTATCGAGCCCCAAGATATAGATGGCGGGCAGCCCGGAGAGTTCCTGCTTGAGCAAGTCGTCAATGGCCTGCTGTTTGGTAACAAACTCGTTGCGGACATTTTTGAGATCCTTGCCCTGGGGGAAAGCATCAGACGCGGGAAAACCGGGAATCGTGGGAATGCGGTTGCCATGTTTCTTGCATTCCTTGATGTAGGTTTCGAATTCTTCCTTGCGTTGTTCCTGCTGCCAATCCGATTTGATTTTCCGAATTTCGCGGCTCCCATCTCTATCGAAAAACACGATGTTTTTCTTGAGGCTGGCATCGTGGTTGGCGAGCGACGGTGCGGCGCGATCCCGCATGATTGCGCGGGCGCGAACGAGGAATGCCGCCACATCGCACTTGGGCTGGGTGGAAACCACGGGTTCGGGTTTCGGCTCCGGGGGGGGCGGTTCCGTGACAGGGGGGGGGGGCTGGCTTGGGCTCCGGCTTGGGCTCCGGCTTGTGTTCCGGCTTGGTATCGGTCCTCGGTGTTGGCTCGGGGATGGGTTTCGGTTTGACGAGCGGAATGACCGGTATCGCCTGCGGACTCGACGGGGATGTGGTGGCAGGTGCCGCGGTTGGTTCGTTAGAGGTGAGGTTCGGTGATTCCCGTGGTCTGGAGAAATAATAGATGACTGCGGTCGTGATGACGATCACGAGCGAGAGAATGACGATGAGCGGGAAGGCAAAGGAATTCTGCGTGGGAGCGGCCTTCGTCGGCCGCCTTAATGACGGATGGTGGGCAACCGTGCGGACAGGGGGGTGTGGAATCCCGGGTCCGGACGAAATGGCAATGGCGCGAAGGTCCTTGGCGATTTCCTCAGCACTGGCGTAGCGGAGTTCCGGTACGGGGTTCGTCGCACGGCGGATAATGGCATCGAAGCGTAGATCGCAATGGACGATGGTCGAGGCCGGTTGGGGATGATCGCCGGGCAGGCGGCCGGTAAGCAATTCATGGAGCAGAACCCCGACCGAGAAAATGTCGGTACGATGGCTGACGGATTGGGGAGCATTAACGACTTCGGGCGCGGTGTAGTGGGGGGTGCCAAAAATTTCCTCGCCTTCCGCGATATTCCGTCCGACCGGGTGGGCGAGACCGAAATCACCGATTTTCGGGTGGGCGTCGAGGTCTAGCAGGACATTCGAGGGTTTGATGTCGCGGTGAATGATGCCATGGGAGTGGGCGTGGGCGAGACCGTTGCATATCCCGGTGACCAGCCTGATGACTTCGCCGGGATCGATTGCGATGCCATGAGCCGAGTGGAACAGCGATTTTCCCGGCACAAACTCCATGATGATGTAGAGCATGCCGTCGACCTCGCCGAAATCGTAAACGCTGATGAGGTTGGGATGATTGAGACGAGCCATGGCTTTGGCCTCGGCTTCGAAACTGGCGCAGAAGGCGGCATCCTTGCTGAATTCCCGTGGCAGGATCTTGATCGCCACCGTTCTATCCAGGGACTTCTGGACAGCACTGTAAACGGCACCCATGCCGCCGGTGGCGATCAGGAATTCAATCTCATACCCCGGAAACAAAGGCGCGAGTTGGGCAATGTCCGGCGCCAGAAAGAGAGTTGGCGTTTGAGGATCGCTCATGGGCAAAAAATCCGCGAGTGGGGTGCAAAAGGAAATTATGAGGAAGAATCCTTGGGATCAAGAATAATAGTTGATTGTGGGCACAGATCGCAGCGTCATTCGCGTTTTTCCTGGACCCAGTGGGCCATGGCCATCAGGCGGTTCACCCCGGCGGGGCCGGTGGTGCCGGTTAGGACGGACGCATGGTCGGCGATTTCCACGCGCCTTGCTTCCGACCACAAGCCCGCCCGCTCGCGGAACAAAGCCAGCGCCCGCGTTTCATCCGCCGTGAGCCCCATCGGCAAGGGCACCGCAACCACTGGCGGCGGCGCGGCCACCACCGGCTGCGCCGCCATCCGGTCATAAATCACCACCGTGCCCGCCGCCAGATCCCCGAGGCGCTGGAAGCGCTTCGATGCCAGACAACTCGTCATGCCAAAGGCATAAGTGAAAAACGGCATGCTGTCGATGAAACGCAGGAAGTTTCTAACAATCGCCTGCCCGGCGGTGATCGGCGAGCCGGTTGCCTGCACGACGCGCAGTCCCACCATGCGTTTGCCGGGCGTCGCCCCGCGTTTTCCCGCCTCGAAAAAAACCGGGTAGAGCCAGTCCATCAGGAACCAGACCAACAGCATCAAGCCCCCCGCGACCTTGCCGCCGATCACCCAACCCGCGAACCCCAACACCATGCGCCCCCCGAGCAACAGCAGCGCGCGGAACACCATGTCTATCAGATATGCGCCGGCCCGCGGCAACGGCCCGGCGATGCGCAGGCGGATCTCCACACCATCGGCGAGTTCCACCGCTTGCAGGGTGTCGAGTTTTTCGATTTCCGCCATGCCGGATTTCCTGGTTGGAAGTGAGATCGATGCGCGGCGAACGACCCGTCCGGCACCATGCCGGGCAGCCACATTGCCGGGCTATCTTCCTTCCGCGATGCGTTCGGCGAGCATCGGCGGCAAGCCCGCAGCAAGGATTTTCTCCTGGGTTTTTCCGATGTCATACTCGACGCGCCGGACCACCACCAGTTTGTGGTCCAGATCGTAAATCGCATAACAAGCGCGCCAGTCACCGTCGCGCGGTTGGCCTACGGAGCCTACGTTGATGAAGTATTTCGCGCCGTCCTCGATCACCACGGACTCGGCGGGCACTTCCAGGACGCGGTCGCTCTTGACGTAAATGCGCGGGACGTGGGTGTGGCCGTGGAAACAAATCTGGGTGAACTGGTAGGAAAAATTGGACATGGCGTCGAAGCGGTTGGTCACATAGTTCCAGTGCGACGGTTGGTCGAGCGTGCTGTGGACCACGGTGAAGTCCGAAACCTGGCGCACCATGCGCAGGTGGCTGAGCCATTGGCGTTGCTCGGCGGTGAGTTGCTGGCGTGTCCATTCGAGGGCGGCGGCAGCCACCGGATTCATGCTTTCGAGCGAGTGGATGCCGGCCGCGTCCTCGTCGTGGTTGCCTTTGACGGTGGGGCAATCCATGGCCCGGACTTTTTCCAGACAGGCGGCCGGATCGGCATTGTAGCCGACGAGATCCCCCATGCAGACATAGGCGGTCACATCCTGATTCGCGGCGTCAGCGAGAACCGCCTCGAGCGCTTCAAGATTGGCATGAATATCACCGAAAAGTGCGATCCGCATGGAAAGACAGGGGGAATGTCGCGGACAGTGTGACGCATTGCATGGGCTTGTCGAGACGAAACGCGCCCAATCCCAGAGCGCGATTGACGCCGGGCAGTCCATCGTTTCGGATGGGGGCATGTCCCCGTTGAAAACGAAACCATCCCTTTCCGCCCTGCGTTGGGTTTTCGGATATCTGTTGGCGGAGAAGGCGGTGTTTTTCCCGTCGTTGGCGGCATTGTTTTTCACGGCCATTCTTTCGCTGGGGTTTCCGTATTTTTTGAAAGAGCTGGTTGGCAATCCATCCGACTCGCTGCACCAGCACGTAGATCCACAGATCATCCTGCAACGATCCAACCTGTTGGTGATGCAACTTTCCGGAGTGCTTGCGTTGCAGGCGTTCGTGGCATTTTTCCGGGTGCAGGGGTTTATTCGTTCCGGCGAATCGGCGCTCAACCGGTTGCGGCGCGAGCTTTTCGCGCACATGGTGCGGCTGCCGATGTCGTTTTTCCATGAGCAGCGAGCGGGGGCGTTGAGCAACCGCGTCGCCGCGGACCTCGGGGTGATGCGCGACACCTTGCTCAACACCGTGCCCCAAGCGGTCCGCCAGAGCGTGGTCCTCGTGGGAGGCCTGATCTTCATCTTTGTTTCCTCGTGGAAACTCTCGTTCATCATGCTCGGCAGTGTGCCGGTGGTGGTGGTGGCGATCGCGTTTTTCGGCAGGAAAGTCCGCGGCTATGCCAAGGCGGCACAGGATTCGCTGGCGGAGGCCGGTACCGTGATCGAGGAGACCGTGCAAGGCATCGCCGATGTGAAATCCTACACCAACGAGCCGTTCGAGAGTGCCCGCTACGCGCGCTCGTTGGAAGAATTTCTCGGCGTGACGAAACGCGGCGCGAAGACCCGCGCCGCTTTCCTCTCGTTCATCATCTTCGCGCTCTTCGGCACGATCTCGTTTGTCGTCTGGTATGGCGCGAAAATGCTTGCCACCGGTCAGATCGATTGGACGAACTTCGCCTCGTTCATCCTCTTCTCGATCTTTGTCGGCGCCTCGCTCGGATCGTTCCCCGAAATCATCTCGCAACTCCAACAGACGGCCGGCGCCACCGATCGTCTGCGCGAGCTGCTGGACACCCCCCCCGAGCGCACCGACGGCGACGCCACGGCAATACTGGGCGGCTCCATCACCTTCGATCATGTCTCGTTCCAATACCCATCGCGTCCGGATGCCAGGGTGCTGGAAGATCTGGATTTCCGTGTCGAACCGGGTCAGCGCGTGGCATTGGTCGGACCGTCCGGGGCGGGAAAATCGACGGTGTTTTCGTTGATTCTCGGGTTCAACGAGCTGCCTGACGGACAGGTTCTGTTTGACGGCCGGCCGGCCGCCACGCTTTCGTTAGAGGCTATCCGGTCGCAAATCGCCATCGTGCCACAGGAAGTCCTGCTCTTCGGTGGCAGCATCCGCGAAAACATCGGATACGGCAAACCCGGTGCCTCGCTCGAGGAAATCGAGACCGCCGCACGACTGGCCAACGCCCATGAGTTCATCACCGCTCTGCCCGAGGGCTTCGATACGCTCGTGGGCCCGCGCGGCACCAAGCTATCCGGCGGCCAGCGCCAGCGCATCGCCATCGGTCGCGCGATTCTCGCCGATCCGCGCATCCTGTTACTCGATGAGGCCACCTCCGCATTGGATGCCGAGAGCGAACGGCTCGTCAATGAAGCGCTGGAACGCTTGATGTGCGGCCGCACCAGCCTGGTCATCGCCCACCGGCTATCCACCGTCCGCCACGCCGACCGAATCCTGGTTTTCAATCGCGGTCAAATCGTCGAAAGCGGCACCCATGACGAACTGATAGAACGCGCCGGCACCTATCGGTTCCTGGTGGAAACCCAGTTGGTGTGAGGCCGGTCCGGCGGTTACTTCTGGTCGTCGGCGGTGGCCTTGATGTCGGTCAGCGCGGCGATGAAATCGCCGAGGATTTCTGCGGGCACCATGATCGTGTCACGATTGCCGCCGACCTCTTCGGTGATCTTGACGACCATGCCGCGGTTGTTTTGCTTCAGATCGAGAAAGAATATTTTTCGATCCGCCAGTATTTTTTCGGTGTGCAATATATCGCTTTCCACTTTCTATCTCCTTGGTTGTTTGTCTTGCGTGAAACAACGCTTGATGAGATTGGGTTGTCAATGCAATTCTGCGGGGTGATGATTCGTGATTCAAGATGCATGAGATTCTTCCAGCCGGCCGCCCCGCCTTGGTGCTTGCACCGATGCAGGATGTGACGGACCTGCCGTTTCTGCGGGTCCTCGCGCGGCGGGGGGCTCCGGATTGGTGGGTGACCGAGTATTTCCGGGTCCACCCGGATAGTTGTCCGCATCCCTACATCCTGCGCTCGATTGTGGAGAACGCGACCGGTCGTCCGGTGTTCGCACAAATGATCGGGTGCGACTTGCCGGGTCTCGTCCGCACCGCCAAACAACTCGCGGAGTTGCCCGTGGCCGGCATCGACCTCAACCTCGGCTGCCCCGCCCCCATCGTCTGCCGCAAAAACGCCGGCGGCGCATTGTTGCGCGATCCGGCAGCCATCGACCGCCTGTTAGGAACCTTGCGCGATGCCATTCCCGGCCGCTTCACCGTGAAAACCCGCGTCGGCTTCGCGGACGCGGATGAATTCCCGGGCCTGCTCGAGATTTTCCGCCGCCATGGCATCGACGCCCTCACCGTCCATGGCCGGACGGTGAAGGAACTCTATCAGACACCGGTACGTCCCGCATGCATCAGGCTGGCGGTGGACGCCATGACCTGCCCGGTGATTGCCAACGGCAACGTCGTGGACACCACCACCGGTCTCGCGTTGCTCGCACAAACCGCAGCGGCGGGCCTGATGATAGGACGCGGCGCGATCCGCAACCCGTGGATCTTCGCCCAACTGCGCGCGGTTTTCACGGGCTCCCCGCCACCGGTGCCGACCCACCGTGATTTGTTAGGACATGTGCTTGAACTCTACGAGGAAATCGCCCGTGAATCCCGCAAGTTCCAGCCCGTCGCCCACGTCCAACGGATGAAAAAAACACTGGCCTATATCAGCCACGGGCTCGCCGGGCCCTTCGAATACGAAATGCGCCGCGCCAACACCCCGGAGGATTTTTTCCGGATCTGCCAAACTCATCTCGACCACGACACGCCGCTCCCCGTTAGACCACCCGCCGGCTCCAAGCTGTTCTGCGGATTCGAGGCGCTGGTGCCGCAGTGAGCCGCCAATGATCGGCAACCACAATAGCTGGCTGCCGCGGATGGACAGGCGGTAGAGGTGCCGTTTTGATTCGCAAAGGTGGCGCGGCCTCGACGCAGGCCGCATGACAATGTGTGGAGAAATCTGGCTGCCGCGGATGGACAGGCGGTAGAGGTGCCGTTTTGATTCGCAAAGGTGGCGCGGCCTCGACGCAGGCCGCATGACAATGTGTGGAGAAATCTGGCTGCCGCGGATGGACTGGCGGTAGAGGTGCCGTTTTGATCGGCAAAGGTGGCGCGGCCTCGACGCAGGCCGCATGACAATGTGTGGAGAAAGCTGCCTGCCGCGGATGGACTGGCGGTAGAGGTGCCGTTTTGACCGGCAAAGGTGGCGCGGCCTCGACGCAGGCCGCATGACAATGTGTGGAGAAAACTGGCTGCCGCGGATGGACTGGCGGTAGAGGTGCCGTTTTGATCGGCAAAGGTGGCGCGGCCTCGACGCAGGCCGCATGACAATGTGTGGAGAAAACTGGCTGCCGCGGATGGACTGGGCGGGCGGGTCTTGGGCAGGTCTTTCGCGTTCCTTTAGCGTGCGCTCCCGGCGGTAGCGCGCCACCTTTGTCTGAGGCCCATCGACCCACTGGCGTGGCAGCGCGAAATTCGGGAGGACCGTCTGTTACAAGGTCGCGATTGAAATCATGCTGCTGGATACGAACATCTTCCTAGACCCTGCTCACGCGCAACCTTGCCGACTTCATACCCGTGCCGGGATTACGGGTCGAAAACTGGCTGGATTAAATGCAATAGGCAGTGTCTGGAAATTGAAGCGTTGAAGGTAAAAGCCGCGAGGAAGGCGGAGGAAGCGCGGGAGTTGGCGGGCGTGGTGGCGTTTCTGAAAAATAAGGAGGCAGGACGTCTCGGCCTGCGTTTTCGGCAGACGGGACGAGACGTCCCTGCTCCTTATTGAACGGGCCGCGCCTGCTTCGCCCCTGTTCTGCCGCCGCTGTAGCGTGCGGTCTATGACCGTCGCTCGGCACCCTCAAGGACGAGATGCAGACCGCCATCGAATTCAACCGTGAGATGCGATGAAACCGCACACGCCGATCCCGCTGGTCTTATGCGAGGGCAAGGAGGATCTGCTCGTGATGGAAACACTTGCGAAACAGGCCGGACTTGCACCCGGTTTCCTGATAGAAACATTGAAATGCGGAGCCTGCCCCCATTCAGACTCTGCATGGAATCCAGACCCGCCCCACAGAATCAGGTTGTTCTTCCGCCTGTGCAGAAGAATTTGTCGAATGGTGCCTCGACGGACGCTGAATGGCTTGCTAATCTTGCTGACGTGAAATCAATGGAATCGCAGCAGTTCTTGTCACGGTCCATGAAATTCTGCCATTCCCTCGATTCATGAACACCGGAATCACGAAGACCCTTCTCGTCATGGCGAACTCGATCAAAAAGGGTGGTCGGTGTGTGGCTGGTTTGGAAATAGCCCATACGGAGAGCGACGGATACAAGCTCGAGGAATGGATTCGCCCGGTTGACGCGAATCAAGACGAAGGGACTATCCCGATTCACCGGACTATCATCGCAGGATTGGAGCTGAAGACGCTGGATCTCGTGAAGATTCGTTTTACTAGGCCCGCGAACGATCCTCTGCATCCCGAGGATTTCGAGATCGATACGTCCGTCAAATGGCAGTCCGACGGGGCAATGACGAAAGACGTCCTTGAGCGTTTAGCAGACGAATCCGAAGACCTCTGGAGAATATCTTTCGACGGGAGCCGGAAAGTTGCTCCCAAGACCGGACAAAAAACACTCTGGTTGATCAAACCTAAGGCTCCCTGCCAAGTCTTGTTCTTTAGAGACGATACGCCATGGGGTGTAAAATATCGCCGCCTACTATTCATTGAGAATGAGAACTGCGACCAGACCTTCAGCATCGACGATCCAGAGTTCATGAAACGCCATAATCTGTCTCCCGAATCCTTGGGCAATCGTGGAAGACGAACCATCGATTTGGATCCCTCACGGACTGTAATCGTGGCGAGTCTGACAAAGCCTTACAAAGAAGACGGCATGCAATACAAAATCGCCGCAACTATATTCGAACTGTGAACCCGCTCTTCACCATTGGTCACTCGACCCACGTATTTCCCCGGTTTCTCGCTCTGTTGCAACAGCACGGCATCGAGATCGTGACCGACGTCCGCTCCCGCCCGTTCAGCCGCTTGCCGTGGTTCAGCCGTCCATCGCTGGAGAAGGAGCTCAAGGACAACGGCATCCGCTACGTCTTTCTCGGTCTAGAGTTGGGTGCCCGTCGTGACGAACGCGAGTGCTACATCGGCGCCCGGGCGGATTACGACCGCATCGCACAATTGCCATTGTTTCAAAAAGGTCTCGAACGACTCAACGTGGGAATCGCCAAAGCCCGGATCGCCTTGATGTGCGCCGAAAAAGATCCACTGGACTGTCACCGGACCATCCTCGTCTGCCGCTACGCCAAGGAATACTCCGACGTTTTCCACATCCATGCGGACGGGAAACTGGAGTCTCACGAAAAGGCGGAAGCACGACTACTCGCCCGATACCACGAGGATGCCTACGATCTTTTCCGATCACGCATCGACCAACTCAATGAAGCCTACAAGCGCCGAGGCGAGGAAATCTCTTACGTCGAACAACCTGAAACCTCCTCCGTCGTGAGGGATATCCCTTGGAACGATGAACCCTGAAACCACCGTCCACACCATTGGGTTTACCAAAAAGACCGCCGCTGAGTTCTTCGGACTCCTGCGCCAGAGCGGCACCAAGCGTGTCGTCGATGTCCGCCTCAACAATGTCTCCCAACTCGCCGGATTTTCCAAACGCGACGACCTCCAATTTTTTCTCAAGGAAATCGCCGGGATCAACTACATCCACCTGCCTTTGCTAGCGCCCACCCAGAACATCCTCGATGCCTATAAGAAGCACAAGGGCGACTGGAGTATCTATGAACCCGCATTTCTGGACCTGATGAAGAAACGCGAAATCGAAAAACGGATCAATCCTGAAATCATCAAGGGAGGCTGCCTCCTCTGCAGCGAGGACAAACCTCACCACTGCCACCGACGCCTCGTCGCGGAATACCTTCGGGCTAACTGGGGGGAGCTTGAAATCCGACATTTAGTCTGATTCCATTCCAGCATCGCCCCTTGACACGCACAGAAACCACTTAGACCCCATGAATCTATTTACGCTGAAATCCTTTGATGAATTCGCGGGCCTTGTTGCACACCTGCCATTCAAATCCCTGTTACGCGGCGAGTCGCGTCTTTACCCGCACCTCACACCCAAGATTGGTAGAAGGCCTTCCGAATTGCCAGGAGATATCATCGGTATCGAACGGGATTGCCTAAGGCTCTTTAAACTTCACGGCAGGGCATACCTGAGTGGTATTGAGAATCCTTGGGAGATCATCGCGATGGCTCAGCATCACGGCCTACCAACCCGGTTGCTCGATTGGACATACAACCCTGCTGTTGCGTTATTCTTTGCGGTGCGAAGACATCCCGATGAGAATGGGTTTATCTACACAATAACGCCGCCTCATGAGGTCGATCTGCAAAAGAATCCCGACCCACTTCAAGTGAATGATTTCGTCCTCATCTATCCGCCTCGCCATCATCCGAGACTGGTCGCACAGGACAGCGCATTTACTGTTCATCCTTTCCCGTTTGATCGAAAGATCGCTCTTATTCCGCGCACACGTTATGAAATTCCGGCTCCGTTGAAACATGAACTATCGCTGAGACTTGACACATTTGGTTTCACAGAAGCTAGCCTGTTTCCTGGGCTTGATTCGCTCGCCAGTTGGATAGCTGCGATGAAAGGTTGGTAACGATGGTCAGACGGTGACAAGGTGATAGCCTAAACGTCATACCCTGCAAGTCCCCACCCGTTCCGCACTTATGTCCCAAGAACCACCAGATCAGGCCGGACTGATCATTCGGCCCGGATCAGGATTGGCCCTGCTCCCGAATGGCGACACGCCTGTTTTGTCGGAGATCATCAGCCGCTCACTTGCCCACATTCAGACGAGAAAGTCTCTGGCAGTGACCGAACGGCGGGCTGGCGAAGAGAGGGAATTTGAGATCGTACCCGGCGTGAAAATGGTGATGTGCTGGATTCCACCTGGGGAATTTCTCATGGGAAGCCCCGAGGATGAAGTGTGTCGTTGGGATCAAGAAACTCAGCACCGCGTGAAGATCTCGCAGGGGTTTTGGCTGGCGAAGACACCAACGACGCAAGCCCAGTGGCAAGCGGTGATGGGGAATAATCCGAGTCACTTCAAAGGTGATGATCTGCCGGTGGAGTGTGTGAGTTGGGACGACATTTGCGGGAATGAATTAGGAACTGGTGGCTTTCTGGGTGAGTTGAATAAGCGCGTGCCCGAGGGTGGACGGTTTCATCTGCCGACTGAGGCGCAGTGGGAGTATGCGTGCCGGGCTGGAACGACGGGCCCGTATGGTGGAGACTTGATCGAGATCGCTTCGTATTTTGAGAACAATGATGAAAGAGCCGATCCGGTCGGTCAAAAGAAGCCCAATGCCTGGGGCTTGCATGACATGTTAGGAAATGTGTCGGAATGGTGCTCCGACTGGTGTGGCGGCTATGACCTGAGCGCGGTGACGGACCCAACGGGGACAACTTCGGGCTCGAACCGGGTGGTCCGGGGCAGCTATTGTGACAACTACGCGTACGACTGCCGCGTCGCGGGCCGCGGCAGCCTCCCGAACCGCAGATACATCATCACGGGCTTCCGCATTGCCCGCAGTTCAGTCCCATGAAACAGCAGGTACAGCGAGCATGGCAAGTGGAAGGGGCTGAGGGACGAAGCCCCGGAGTGCCATGCGGTGTTCGATGGAGATACCATGGTGATACAGCGTGCGTGATTCTGCAACTTGGCAATCATTTCAAATGACAGACAACCCCAATTGGATACTTATCGACACGGAAACGACCGGTCTCTCAAATCCGATCTTTGCCGTGGAGATCGCGGCGCAGAAAATGCGGGGATGGGAAAAGGAGGGCAAGCCATTTCGGCGGATGCTCAATCACGGATGCGAGATTCCTGCCGAGGTGTCGCGGGTGCACGGCTACACCCGTGAGATTCTGGAGCGGGACGGCAGTCCTCCAGCGGAGGTTTACGAGGCATTCGCGGCGTATGCGGGCAACTTGCCGGTGGTGGCCTATCACCTCGAATACGATTGGGACCAGGTGCTGTTGCCGGAGTGGCGGAGGCTGGGCATTTCGCAGATCGGCATTCCGGGTTTCTGCGCCCTGAAGCTGGCCCAACGATTGTTAGATCCGGTGCCGGCCGGAAACTGCAAGCTCCAGACGTTGCGGCAGTATTACCGGCTGCCGGAGAGCGGGGCGCACACGGCGCTGGGGGATGTGTTGACGGTGATGGAGTTGATGAAAGAAGTGCTGCGCCCGCTGGCGGAGAAGCGGGGGTTGGATACCTGGGAGAAGATCCAGAATTTTGCGGGCGACGAGTGGTTTCCCTCGCGGCTTCCGTTTGGCAAATTCAAGGGCCGTCTCTATCAGGAGGCGCACGAGGACGCGGAGCTGAGGGCATGGTTGGAGTGGCTGGCGGAATCCACGAATGAGAAGAGCTCGACGATGGGCCGGTGGTATCTCACTCAACTGGAAAACGGCAACGGCCTAGAGGACGCGGCGTTTCTCGATTTGCAGATACAGGAACAAGCCGATGCCTCGGCCGGATCAGTAGGCGGGCTGGTGGTTTTCCAGCAGCCGGAGATCGAGCTTTATCAAAGGTTGGTCGAGGCGGCGCGGGTTCGTCTCGCGGAGCTGGAGCTGGAATACGGGATTGAGAAATCCAAGGTGGACTCGATCCGGTCGAGGTTGTTCGCGGCGCTACGGGTGTTCTATCAGGAGCGCGACCGCTTGCGGTTATTGGTCCAATTCCGCAAGGCGTTCATTGAGCGCCTGTTAGCCGAAGGTGAGGAATCCGCCGGAAATACCGCCGGGGACTATCAGCGCGAGTCCACAGCGAATGACAAGGAATACGATTCCACGGCAGCGGCGCTTGAGGGGAAACGGGAACTCAACGAGCAGGAGACCGCCAAGCTCAAGCAGCTTTGGAAGAAGCTCGTGCGCATGTTTCATCCCGATCTCTACGAACACGACCCTGAAAAACGCAAGACCTACGAACGTCTAACGCAGGCGATCAACGAAGCCCGTGACCGGGGGGACATCGAACTGCTGGAGACGATCGCCAAAGATCCGCAGGCGTTCATCCTGAAACAGGGATGGGCCTCCATCTCGCTCGACGTGACGCGCGGGCTGATGGAACTGCGGTCGCTCTATGAACACCTCCAAGCACGAATCCTTGAGTTGATAGAAACTCTGGACGAGGTGCGGGCCAGCGCGGATTACCAAATCTTCCAGGCGGCCGAGGCGGACGTGTCGGTGATCGGACAGATCGTGGCCGCCCAGCAGGAGGTACTGGAGCAGGAAATCGCGGCGTTGAAAGACACGGCAGAGAGG
>CAISTY010000040.1 GCA_903888515.1 Akkermansiaceae bacterium
GTCATGGAAGGACTATGGTAAGATCGGAATTATCACGATCAACAAAGGATTATGCTACAGCTCGCCTCCCCGAGGTAATGGTGGAGGCACGTATTACGCATATGATCGAGTTTCTGGGCGCGCCTACTATCAACAATGTCCGAGATAGAAAACACGCCGAACAATTCACTCCTGCCGACAGCAACTAGCTCCACAAACTCAAACCACAAGCTTCACTGCCGCGCTGCGGCAGAGTGAGGCGTTCAAGAAGTAGAAATTCGGTCCCGGGCATCGAACTGGATTTCCGGCACAGCCGCAATCGCGGCGTCGATGTCCCGCCATGCGACTCGAAGGTGGGCCAGCCAGGATTCCCGGGTGGCCGGTGCCAAAGGGCCGGAATGATGCCGCGCCAGTTCCCGCAGATGACTCCGGGCGAACGGGAACCTCATGACGACATCTGCGCCGCCGGCCGCCGCCGTGACAAGCTGTGCCGCCGCATCGAGCGCCGCACGCATCGCAGTCCCCGCCCCCGCCAGCGCCTCACGTAGCTCACGCTCCACCTGGACAAGACTGATTCGGATAGACAGCGGGTGGCTCAGGGTGGTCATTTCCAGCCTGAGCCAAGCCGCTTGCGGCCCGCAGCCACACTCAGCGATCATGCCGGGAAGCTCATCGCGGCGGGCAAGCTCAATGCTGAGGGTGAGAAGTTTCGCCCGGAGCATGTCGGCACGCGCCAATGTCTGGCGGAAAGCATCAATCCGGCTGTCGGTCCCTGCATTCATGGTATCGGAAATCAGCGGTTGGTGAGAACTTTGCGGAACGCCTCGCAGGCGGCGGCAAGGCGCTTGGCCTCGGCGGCGATCTGCGGCAGGTCGGCAAGGGACTTGTCCAAAACGGCAAGAGCATCCTTGGCTCCCCTGAACCGAAGGTCGGGCGAGTCAGAGTCCAGTGACGATCCCGGCCAGATTCCGTCAAGCGCCTCCCGTTGCTGCATTGCCATGACGTTCGGTCGGACTGCCTTGACGGCCAGTCCGGTCGCCCCTTCCGTCTTGGGGGCGTCCGGCTCTGGTTGGGTGGACTGGAGCAGTTCAGCGAAAGCCGCGACCGACTCCGCTGTCGCAGCGGTTAGAAGTTTGTCGGCTTCCGTGAAGGCGTCGATGCAGATCTCGACCGCGCCAGTGAACGCCTGGTCGATGTCGGCCTTGAGCCGTGGCTCGCGGATGCGCTTGATGGTCACGGCTTCCTCGGCACGCGTGAGGTCGGACAGAAGTTTTCGTGCCTCTTCCTCGTCGCGGCAATCCCCCATGCGCGTCTTGATCGCGTCGAGGTCGCGGATGGCGGTGTCGAGGGTGGAGAGTTCCGCGTGAAGTGTGGCGGCTTTGCCGACGATGGAACGGAAGGAGTCGATTTTGGGAGTTGGTTGGTGTGTCATAACACCAACCGGGCCGTGTCAACAAATCGTCGGATTTACGTTGCTATGCCTCGGGATGCGGCACCGTCCCCGGTGACGACTCACCCTGGCCGTCGCGGGTCAGGACAGGGCGAGTGCCGTTCAAGCTGTCAATGGCCAGAGCGACGGCCAACGCCCCCTTGCGGTAGAGCGTGACGGCGAGCAGGTCACCGTCCACGAACACCGCCCAGTGACGGGTGAGCCAACCGTCGCGTTTCCGGTAGCGGGCGACCTCGACCTTCATTTCCGCCACCCCTCCCGGCGTGCGCGGGTTTTGACCGACTCGGGTGACAGTCCGAACTTCTCGGCTGTCTTGCGGATGCAGTGGCACTTATCCCAAAAGGCGCGGGCCTGCTTCCAGAGGTCGTCACCGAAACCGGGATTGCCGATCTTACCGTCGCTGGGGGAGGTGGTCTTGGCTCGCTTCGTCTGACCTGCCTTGGATGGCGTCACCTTCGCCTCTGCGGCGTTGGCGGCGGGGGCGGGATCTCCGACATCCGGGGCTGGTTCGGTGCCGGTGAGCGGCACGACGTTCGCGGCGGGAGTGGATGTCAGGGAACCGGCGGCGAGGATTTCCGCCACGATCTCGCGAATCAGCGGGACCGGGATTTCGGTGATGGTGAAGACGACTCCTGATAGGCTCTTGCGTCCGATCTGTTCCTTGAGGAACTTGAGTGCCGCCCCTCGGGTGCGTCCTTGGAATCGGCCTTCAAACAGCGTGGTGTCCTGTTCCTCGCATACGACATAGTATAGTTTGTCCATTGTGTTGTTAGGTTGGTGTTGGTTGTTGGGGGGAAAGTGTTTCACGCGGGCAGCGGGCGGTTGATCTGGATGGTGCGGCCCTTGGTCTCACCGGCGAAGTAGCTGGATGAATCCACGCGTCGGGCGCGGCAGTTGCGGGTGCGGAGCTTGCCATAGTTTTCATCGACGAAGCGGGTGATCGCCGCAGTCTGGTCCACGACCACCAGCGCGTATGTCTGCCGCTGGCCGGTGGCGTAGGACTCCTCGGCCCGTTGCTTCGCTGCCTTCAGTTCGGCGTTGATGCCGTCACGCAGTCCCCGGTAGTAAGATGCCTTGTCAGGGTTCCATGCCGTCTTCTTGAACTCGTTCCAACAGCGGAAGAAGGTTTGCCGCAGGTAGTTGAATGCATAGATGGCGAAGTCCACGTCCTGCGGGGCACCTATGATGTCCACCGGAGTTCCCCGACCGTCATGCATCAGGATGGTCCGCACGTTGAAATGCGACTGGAGCAGCGACAGTATCATGAAGTCCGCAGGATTGAGCGTCTTGGGCAGATCGACCTTCGCCTTGTTGACAGTGAAGCCCCCGCCGCCGGATTCGCCTTGTTCCATGCGGAGCAGCGCCGAGTCGATGTTGTGGCGGGTCATGAGTTCCTGCGCCTTGGCCAGCGCCACCTTGGCTTCGTTCTCGGTGGATCCGCGTGAACGGTCGGCCAGGCGGAGGAGTTTTCTAACTTTGTCCAGGATGTCGGATTTCGGTTTGTTGGTGTCTGTTGTCATGGCGTCCCTCATCTGCCAGTTAGACAAATCATGTCCATGTCTTTTTTGCTTTTCGGTCGTGTTTTTTATCTATCAAACATAGCGTGTTGGAAACGATTGGCACGGTGCCTGCGCCACAGGATTCATGCCAATCTTCGGGCATTTCCAGCGATGGGAAATTGATGGGAAATCGCCCACCCGACTTCCCGCTTTTCCGAAGTCCGGGCGACTTGCTCTCAGGTTCCCGCATTGCCGTATTTCGCTGGAAGCCGCCGCTTGCCAACGCCGGTTTGCCTGTCAGCAGATCCCGTGACTGCCGGCCTCCGACCCTCCGTTATGTGGGAAGTCGTGTTGGTGGGTTTCATAGGAAATGGACACGGGTGGGGACGTCCCGGCCATGAAGCGGGCGTCTAACAGATTCCTTTACGCAAGTTGATCCACGGTGTCGGGTAGATCCGTAACTCATATACCGTTAGAACGGGCAGACCGCACCGCCGATGATCGGATGACCGGTTTCCGGGTCGGTGTCTTGAGCGGCGGTGTCCGGTTGTGGTGGCCTGCCGGTAATTGCGGCGGCGTTGGACAGGCTGGACGCGTTGGACGCTTTCACGCCTACACTACGCGTATATATTACACCTTCTTCTTTCACTCCATCATTCATGTTGTCGTGACTCTCCCGTAGCGCGAGGGTTATAGAAACCCGTCCATTGCGTCCAACGCCGTCCAGTGATCCAGCAGATTCCGGCAAAGACTCACCACACACGACACCTGCCACACGAGACGTCAATCGAGCAGGATCGACCCTGCCAATGCGCCCAAGGTCCAAGTCACGATCCTGAGGTGCTGGTGTGGCATGGATCACAGGACGCCGGACACGAAGCACGCAGGCCCCTCTCCTGCGGGTCGCCGGGTCGCCGGCCAACGCGAGGATGCGCTTGCGGTGTTCATGCCCCGCTGCACCCGGGCATGTGACACAGCCGAACCTGCCATTTTGATAGATGACCAGGTGATCGCCTTTCTCGTCGCGCTCATCCTCAGCGCAGGCGGGGCAGCGGGCGATGGTCTTCACTCCGCACTGCCGCACGTTCTGAAGTCGTGACAGGTCGAGGCTCATGGCAGGATGTCCGGGTTGCAGAACGCCACGCCACGGAAGCCACGCGCTGCCTTGCCATCGCGAACGCTGTTGTTGGTCTTCAAGACCTGGAACATTTCCATCATCAGCGTGGGGAGTTGCCGCCCGATTTGAGTCTCGGGTAGCGGGTCCCATCCGTGATCGGGGCAGTAGTGGGCGTAGGACTGCACGATCTCACCGACGGTCAGATCGGATCCTGGCGACTTCGTGACGTGCTCACGCAGGAAGTACCTGAGGCTGTCGCTCTCGGCCAGCAGGGAGTCCACCACGCCCGCCTGACGCGGAGTGAGCCGGATGTCACCGGTTTCCCTGATGTCGATCAAAAGCAGGTAGAGCCCGTGCAGCGCCCAGTTGAGGATGCCGGGGCCTTCCTGGCGCATGAGAAGCTCGCCGAAGTTAGGGATCTTCACCATCGGTGGCGGTGACTCGTAGCGGACAATCAGCATGCGGCGCCGCCACGCGCCCACGTCGCCCTGCAACTTCACCCTGAGGCGGCAGTTAGATGTCATGAGCATGTTGAACTTCCCCTGGAACTGGAACGAGCCGGTGCCGCCCTTCTGCTCCGCATCGAACCAGTCGCCGCCGACCAGTCCCTTGATGACCGGCGCACCCTTGGACGTGAGGAATTCGGCCTCCACGTCCACGCCGACCAGCAGCGTGCGCCGCAGGAAGCGGAACAGCTCGAACCGTTCGCCCAGGTGGTCGGTGCGCAGTTGGGTGACGTTCTCGCGGCCGATCAGGGATTGCAGGACGATGCCGTATTGGGATTTCCCGCGCCCCGGTTCGCCGTCGAGGATGACAAACCGCTGGATCAGGTTTTCTCCTAACAAACATTGGCCGGCCATTTTCTGAAGCAGGATCGCGTCGTCCGGGTGAACGGCGGGCAGTAGCAACTCGTCGAGGAAGCGCGTGCATTGCGCCTGCGGGTCAAAGGCGATGGGTGACCGGTTGCGGCTGCGGAAATCCGGTGAGAAATCCGCCTGCTTGCACTTGTCGCCCTCGAAGCGAAGCATGCAGTTGGACAGGTGGACAGCCTGGGGCCGGTCGGTGAATGCGTGGCGGTGTTCCACGATGCCCTTCAGCCTGGACGCCACTGCGTTGAGGTTCCTCTCTGTGCGGAGGTTTTCGAGCAGCGACAGCGACTCGTTCTGCCGCGACACTTCCAACATGCGGTAGGACATGGCATCTTTGATCGCATCCGGGGAGATCACCGAGTAGATGCCCGTGCCGATGTCATAGTGGAAGAAGGTCCGCTCGTCGGGCTCATGCAGGACGATGTTCTCGGCCGCGTAGAGCCCCGCCCAATACGCCTCGTTGATGCCCTTGACGTAGCAGGTGCCGTTGTTGTCCGGCTTGGAGTAGAACACCGGCACGCCGTATCGTTGGATGATCGGATCGTCGGACTCCGTGCCGTCGCCGGGAAGTTCCTCGGCGGCGGCCAGCCACGGCAGGTTCAGGTCGTCGGGCCAGTTGATGGCCTCGAACGGCACGGTGACGGGAGGCACCTCGGGCGACCGTTCATAGTTCATGCCCTCGGGGTGAACGCCTTGGATCATCGTGCAAACGCCCGTGGAGCGCCACTCGCCCCACGCGCTCCCGTCGGCCCGCCTGATGTCGCAAGGCCCCGGATAGGCACCGTCGATGCGCACCCACAGGTTACAGCCACGCCGGCCACGGCTGCGCAAGGTTTCCCTGAGCTGCGGGTTGAGCGCGAGGAACGGCTCGACCATCTCATCGTCGTCGATGTCGATGGAACACAAGCCGCCGGATGGCGTGCCTGTTAGAACAGCGATTCCACCCGCACGGTTGAGTTCCGCGAGGTAGTCCTTGTCCCGCATCTTCTCGATGGTGGTCCTCTGCCATGAGTCGTCGCGCGGGCCTTTGACGCCCTTTTTGCACGGCAGAAGCACCACGTCATCGCCCAGCAGCGAAATCAGATGCCCCGCAGGTAATTCCGACGAATCGTTGACACCCTGCGCATTCATGGACGACCGCCTTTCCGTGCGGGTTGGGTGTTCGTCCTGAGTTGGTCCTCACAAGCGGCGGGGGGGTGAAAGCCCTCCCGCCGTATTGTTTGGAACTGCTCGCGTTGCCCCCACCGCGCCAGCCGCTGCACATGCCTCTTAGGTGGCCGTTTCTTGAGTTGCCGCGAGAGGATCGCCAGCCGCCTGCTGATGGCTTGCGCCGTGCATCCGGCGCGGCGGGCGCAGGCACGGATCGAATCCCAGTCCTCGCCCAGCAGAATGCGCCAGGAGACGAGTGTGATCTTCGGGTCGCCGGTGAAGAATGTCCGGGCTACAGCCTCAACGACGGTGATCATCGCCGGAAGGCCGCGCTCGGGTGATGCCTCCTCGGGCTCCAAATAGTCAACCGGGAGGCGTTCATCCACGGCGACGAGACTGCTGTTGTCGTCAAACCAGGCTTTCATGGTCTTGAGTTGGTCCTTGGTTTGAGGTTCAGTGGGCCATCGGCTGATTGCCGCCAATGGTCATGCGGTCCAGCGTGGCGTCGAGGTCGCGCTTCCGGTAGCGGACGGAGCGCCCGATGCGGATGAAGGGAATCACTCCCTGCATGCGCCATGCATAGAGCTGGCGGTTGCGGATGCGGAGATAGTCGCAAGCTTCGAGGTCTGTGAGAAGCCGCTCGTCGCGGCCCGGCATGGTGGTTTGCTTATCCATGCCAA
>CAISTY010000041.1 GCA_903888515.1 Akkermansiaceae bacterium
CGGTACCGGCCGGGATGAGGTGGCCCATGATGACGTTCTCCTTGAAGCCGGTGAGGTAATCGACCTTGCCGAGGGTGGCCGCTTCGGTCAGCACGCGGGTGGTGTCCTGGAAGGACGCGGCGGAGATGAACGACTCGGTTTCGAGGGACGCCTTGGTGATGCCTAACAGGACCGCCTCGCCCTCGGCCGGTTTACCGCCGTTGGCAATGATCGCGGCATTGACGCGCTTGAAGGTGGTGCGGTCGATTTGGTCGCCCCATAGGTATTGGTCGGCATCGCCGGGATCGGTGATCTTCACCTTGCGCAGCATCTGGCGGATGATCACCTCGATGTGCTTGTCGTTGATTTCCACGCCCTGGACGCGGTAAACCGACTGCACTTCGTTGACGAGGTGTTCCTGGAGTTCCTGGGCGCCGCAGGCCTCTAACAAATCCTCCGGGGACACTGGACCTTCGGTGATCTGGTCGCCGCGTTTCACGTGGTCGCCATCGGTGACGATGATGTGTTTGCCGAGCGGGACGAGGTGGTCGACCTGTTCGCCGGTTTCGGCGTGGGTGACGACGACGCGTTTTTTGCCGCGCACGTTGGTGCCGAACGAGACTTCGCCCTCGATCTTGGTGATGACGCATGCATCCTTGGGTTTGCGGGCTTCGAACAGCTCGGCCACGCGTGGCAGACCACCGGTGATGTCCTTGGTGCGGGCGACTTTGCGCGGGGTCTTGGCGATCAGCGTGCCGGCAGTGACGACCTGGCCTTCCTTGACGGAAAGGTGGGCGCCGACCGGAATCGAGTAACTGGCCTTCACTTCCTTGGTTTTGTCATCGAAAATGACGACCTGCGGGTGGAGGTCTTCCTTGTGCTCGGTGACGACCATGCCCTTCTTGCCGGTTTCCTTGTCGGTTTCGTTGGTCACGGTGATGCCGGAGATCATGTCGCGGAACTCGACCTTGCCGCCCCTTTCGGTTAGGATGGGCACATTGTAGGGATCCCATGTGACAATGGTGTCGCCCTTCTTCACGTTCTCGCCGTCTTTCACCGAGATGATAGAGCCGATGACGATGATATGGCTTTCCAATTCGAGGCCCGCCTTGTCGCGGATGGACACCGAGCCATTCTTGTTGAGGACGACCCAGGTGCCATCGGCGGCCTGCACGGTACGCAGTTCCTTGTACACGAGGCGGCCGGTGTTCTTCACCTTGATGATCGGCTGTTTGAACGTGGCGGCGGCCACCCCGCCGACGTGGAAGGTGCGCATGGTGAGCTGGGTTCCGGGTTCGCCGATCGACTGGGCGGCGATGATGCCCACCGCCTCGCCGATTTTCACCGGCAGGCCGGTGGCGAGGTTGAGGCCATAACAATTCGCGCAACAGCCGCGATCGCTTTCGCAGGTGAGCACCGAGCGGATTTTGAGTGTGAGCACGCCGATGCGTTCGATCGCCTTGGCCTGCACCTCGTTGATGATGTCATCCACATCGACAAGAATTTCGCCCGAAACAGGATCCTTGATCTGCTCGCAGGAAACCCGGCCGTAAATGCGTGACGCGAGCGATGCGGTCTCCTCGTCACCGTCGTAGATGGCGGCCACGGAAATGCCGTTGGCGGTGCCGCAATCCTGGGCGGTGATGATGACGTCCTGTGCCACATCGACGAGCTTGCGGGTCATGTAGCCGGAGTCGGCGGTTTTGAGCGCGGTATCGGACAGGCCCTTGCGGGCGCCATGGGTGGAGATGAAGTATTCCAGCACCGAGAGTCCCTCGCGGAAATTGGAAATGATCGGGCGCTCGATGATATCACCGGAAGGCTTGGCCATCAGGCCGCGCATGCCGCCTAACTGTTTGATCTGGCTCTTGTTGCCGCGCGCGCCGGAATCCACCATCATGAAGAGCGGCGAGGCTTTGGTCTTGCCGTCGTTGTGTTCGATCTTCCGATAGAGCGCGTTGGCGATGGTATCGGTGGCATGGGTCCAAACGTCCACCACTTTCTGATAGCGCTCGCCGTCGGTGATGACGCCGTTGCGGTATTGCTTGGTAACCTTGTCGACATCCTCGTAGGCCTTGGCGATGACCGCGGGTTTTTCCTCGGGAATGACCATGTCCACAATGCCGATGGAAGTGCCCGAGCGGGTCGCTTCCTTGAAGCCCAGCGTCTTGAGTTCGTCGAGCACCTCGACGGTCTTTTTCTTGCCGACAACCTGATAGCAGCGCCAGATGATATCGACGATCTGTTTTTTACCGACGTTATGATTGATGAAGCCGACGCCAGCCGGCCAGATTTCGTTGAAGCGGACGCGGCCGGGAGTGGATTCGATGATTTTGCCCTGGCGCAGCGCCTGTTCGAGCGGGGTGAGTTCCTTGCGGTCCTTGTCGGTGAGTTCCTCGCCCTTGTAGCCGAAGACGGTGTCCTTGCCGTAGTCGGGGTTGCGGATGCGGACCCACTGGTGGTAATCGATCTTGCGCGAGGCCAGGGCGAACTCGACTTCCGCAAAATTTTCAAACAGCGGAAGGTGTTCCTGTTTCTCGCGGTCCTTGGCCGTGCGGACGGGAGCCCATGTGAGATAATAGGTGCCCAGGATGATATCCTGCGAGGGCACCATGATAGGGCGGCCCGAAGCCGGCGAGAAAAGATTGTTAGGAGCCAGCATGAGCTGGCGGCACTCCATCTGGGCCTCGATGGAGAGCGGGACGTGGACGGCCATCTGGTCGCCGTCGAAGTCCGCGTTGTAGGCGGTGCAGACGAGCGGATGGATGCGGATGGCTTCGCCCTCGATGAGTTTCGGTTCGAACGCCTGGATTGAGAGGCGGTGGAGGGTGGGCGCGCGGTTGAGCAGGATCGGATGGCCCTTGGTGACTTCCGCCAGAATATCCCAGACCTCCGAGGTCTTGCGATCGATCATCTTCTTGGCCGAGCGCACGGTGTGGCAATACCCTAACTCCTTGAGGCGGCGGATGATGAACGGCTCGAACAAGGTGAGCGCCATCTTCTTGGGCAGGCCGCATTGGCCGAGCTTGAGGTCCGGACCGACCACGATGACCGAGCGGCCCGAGTAGTCCACGCGTTTTCCTAACAGGTTCTGGCGGAACCGGCCGCCCTTGCCCTTGAGCATGTCGGAAAGCGACTTGAGCGGGCGGTTGCCGGCGCCGGTGACCGCACGGCCGTGGCGGCCGTTGTCGAAGAGCGCGTCCACGGCCTCCTGGAGCATGCGCTTTTCGTTGCGGATGATGACCTCCGGCGTCTTGAGCAATAACAGGTTCTTGAGGCGGTTGTTGCGGTTGATGACGCGGCGGTAGAGGTCGTTGAGGTCGGAGGTGGCGAAGCGGCCGCCTTCCAGTGGAACCAAGGGCCGGAGGTCCGGCGGGATGACGGGCAGCACCGTTTGGACCATCCACTCGGGACGGGATTTGGAGGCGGCCAATCCCTGGCAGATCTTGAGACGTTTCGAGAGTTTCTTCTTGTTCTGTTTCGAGCGGGTGACGGCGAGCTCCTCTTCGAGTTGCACGATGAGTTCCGCGAGATCGACCTGTTTGAGCAGATCCTGCAACGCCTCGGCACCCATCAGGGCGCGGAACGATCCGTCGCCGTAGGTATCCTCCGCATCACGAAGTTCCTTCTCGGTTAGAAGCTGGCC
The DNA here is from genome assembly GCA_903888515.1 of Akkermansiaceae bacterium. Lineage (GTDB taxonomy): Bacteria > Verrucomicrobiota > Verrucomicrobiia > Verrucomicrobiales > Akkermansiaceae > Luteolibacter. The sequence goes on from CAISTY010000041.1 coordinate 3,626, forward strand.
GCGTTCCAGCGCGGTGTTGCCCGGATCGGTCACGACAAAATCCTCGTAATAGATCACGCGCTCCAGATGGCGGGCGCTGATATCCAACAACAAGCCGATGCGCGACGGCATGCACTTGTAGAACCAGATATGGGAAACCGGCACGGACAGTTCGATGTGGCCCATGCGCTCGCGGCGCACCCGGCTGAGGGTAACCTCGACGCCGCAACGGTCGCACACGACACCCTTGTGTTTGATGCGCTTGTATTTGCCGCAGGCGCATTCCCAGTCGCGGGTGGGTCCGAAGATCCGCTCGCAAAACAGACCGCCCTTTTCCGGCTTGAACGTCCGGTAATTGATGGTTTCCGGGTTTTTCACCTCGCCCTTGGACCAGGAACGGATGATTTCCGGGGATGCCAAGGTGATGGAGACTTGGTCAAAGGCCTCGGGGCGTTCGTCCACGCCGAAGAGTTCGCGAAGGTTGTGATCGACACTCA
>CAISTY010000042.1 GCA_903888515.1 Akkermansiaceae bacterium
AGAGGCGGGCAGGATGCCCGCAGCACGGTCTGGGGCAGGATGCCCGAGCCACCAGGTCGGAAGTCGGAGGTCGGAGGAGGTAGGGCGTGGAGGGGACGCCAGCGCTCGAACCCTTGCGTCAGGGTGGAGCCAGAGGTCGGAGGACGGTTGTCGGGAGTCGGAAAACGGTTGTCGGTGAAGAAGGCGGAAGAATTGACTTGCGGAATCGCTGCGGGGCCGATAGACGGGGATTGTCTGACGACGCTTTACGGCGGCGGTGGACGAAGTCTGCACTTCCGGGCGGCATTTGTACCTTATTATACCGCACGCTGTATAATAAGGACAATTGCCGCGCGCGGTATAATAAAACTGTTCGCCAAAGAAAAAATGACTCTGAAATCACAGGCACTCGGCTTCATTCTCGCGACCATCGTTAGCACTTCGGTGCAAGCGGACCTCGATCATATAGATCCCGTGGCGCAAAAGGTTGCACTAGCCAATGCGAACGAGTTGTTTCTGAGGCGTGATATTCCTGGTCTAATGGCACTGCTCAAGGAATCGCACCTCTTCGTCAAACAGGATGTCGCGCTCAAGCTGGGATGGTTAGGTGCCAAGGAAGCAATTGAAGAACTCCGTCAACTCGACAAGACTTATGCCACCTTCGCTTGCGCGGAATCAGGGCAGTTCGGTGTCGCCGTAGCCCTTATCGAGAACCCAGAGAAGGCGCGCCAGCGCACTGTCCTCCTTGAGGTCGCCACGGAAGCAGGGGAACATCCAAAGCATGCAATCTCTGTAATAGACCAAGCGGGTCGAGAGCTGAGCAGGTTCGAAGGGAACGACATCGAAGAGAAGTTGGCCAGAATCAACACATACGGAGCACAGTTCACCGTGCTCGCTCTTCAGTGTCGCAAGCTTTCGTCATCTGATGCCATCGCCAAGTGCATCGAAGTGCTTGAGCAGCACAAAACTCCCCAGAGAGCTGAAGCCGCGCAGTCCCTGCTGATTTCCAATGGGAAGCCCGCCACAGCATCAGTTCAGGAGCTCAAGGCAAGAGTCGAAGCAAAGATCAAGACATCGGACCCCACATTCACTCTGCCGAAGACCATTGCACGCAGATGCGAAAGGATACTCCAAACCATATCAGATGGCGAACAAATCGTGGCTCCTAACGGACCATAAGCGTTTCAATTGCATATCACAGCCCTCTCATCCGCGCCCGTAGGAGCACATCAAACGTTCGGATACAAAATGGAAGAAGACACAGTCATAGCACAAATCGAATCAGCCTTCTCTGGAGTTCCACGACCTGAGAAGAAGGCGATAACAAGATGCATGTGCGAGGAGTGTCAAGAGATCAGAAATGATTTTTCGACCAATGATCCTCATGAACTTGACCCAAGCAGAATGCGTTACCATTCCTGGGACATGACTTTTTTGACGCCAGTCGCACGGCATTACTTCCTACCAAGATGGATGATTCTAGGCATTCGCCAACCCGAGATGGCATATGCCGACGCGTCAATTGAGACACTCTGTTACGAGGATGGATGGGACGTGCCCGGCGGGTACTCCCTGGAGCAGAAGAAGGCCATTATTGATTTCCTGCGATTTATACGGCATCGGAATGGCGACAGACACGATGAAGACCTTGAGGCAGCTTGGGAGAACTGGATTAATCCTGAAGTCGAATACGAAGAAGAATCCGAACAAGCCGTGCCATCCGACGGGCAAAAGCCGTCCAGTTCCGTCGCAACCGCTGATTCAACCGCGCCCGCGGATGCACTTTAACGGCAGAAATGAATATGATCGCTCAACCAAAATCTATCATGATGGCGATCCTAATTGGAATTTTCCAGATCACCTCATTCGTGGCGATCTGCGAAGGTGGGTTTCATCTTGCCGCCAATTTTGGCAGAGAATACAGGCGATCGATTGGATTCGGTATCATGCTGCACTTTTCTTTTGGGGTCTTTGTCATCGCCGCGTTCGCCGTGCCATTTTCATTGATTGCGTGTCGAACTCGAAAGCCAACCGTGGTGCTCTTTGTGTGTTTTCTCGCCATGTGGAGTTTACTGATCTTGCCGAGCATCGAAGAATATCCATTGAGGGCGTCATTCCTCTTTGGTCTCGGCCTTGTTCACGTGCTTGCTTTTGGTTGGGTTGCCTCACACTATGGTCGTCATGTCCATGCAACCGAATCAATAACACCAGCCGAACACGTCGTGGGTGGCAACGGCGGATAAGCCCGTTAGTTCGCTTCGCTCTATGAGACCTACGCCGCCGTGCCACCACATCAGACGTTCGGTCAGAAAGAGAATGGCAGAGGAATGGTATGGCAAAGGAATGGAGCCATGCGCCAAACTCTATCATTCCTTTGCCAACCATTCCCTTGCCAGATGATTGACCAGTGGAAGAAGAAGTTCTCGCGCAAAGCCGCCAAGGCGCAAAGGAAGAGGGGATGAATTGAGGCAATCCAAACTTTGCGTCTTTGCGCCTTTGCGCGAGATCCTCTTGTGTCTGCATGAGGTGATTTGCACGCAGGCAATGAGACGTGCCCATCGGGAGGACCGCGAGGATTTTGGTCATCCCGGAGTTTTCGCTGCCGAGTTTTTCTCTTGCTGGGTCGGGCCGGCTTTGCCAGTGTCGCGTCGTGAGGCAAGGCTCGGTGGACCTGGACCCCGCCAGCCAAGACCGAACAAGCCGTGGGATGCAACCGCCGATCAGCCTCTTCTTTGAATTCAGAGTCACGCGCGGCGGTGCATCCACTCAAACGGCAAAAGGAAACAAAAATGAAGAAACTGATTACAGCAATTACCATCATTCTAACCGCCTGCTCCCTGCACGCTGCAGAGTACCATGTGTCCCCAAACGGCCTCGATGGAAACAATGGTTCTCAATCAAAGCCCTTCCGTACGATTTCCGAGGCTGCACAAATCGCTCAGCCCGGCGACGTCATTACTGTGCATGAGGGGATCTACCGTGAACGAGTCAATCCATCGCGCGGTGGGCTATCCAACGACAAACGTATCGTTTACCGGGCGGTTAAAGGCGAAAAGGTTGTGATCAAGGGATCAGAGATTATCACAAAATGGGAGAAGGTTCAGGAGGGGGTATGGAAAGTTACCTTACCCAATAGCTTCTTTGGCGATTTCAATCCTTACAACGATATCATCGGGGGTGAATGGCATGAGAACATCGGCTATCCGCGGCATACGGGCACGGTCTATCTCAACGGCAACTGGATAGATGAAGCCCGAAACCTGGAACAAGTATTGGCCCCCATTGGCGAACGCCCATTCTGGAGCGCTAAGGTAGATAAAAAGGACACCACCATCTGGGTTCAATTCAAAGACGTTGATCCCCGCAAGGAACTTGTCGAAATCAACGTACGGCAAAGCATCTTTTATCCAGACCAGCCGGGAATAAACTACATTACCGTTCGCGGTTTTACGATGTGTCATGCGGCCACCCCGTGGTCCGGAGCGATGTCCGAACAGATAGGCCTGATTGGGACCCACTGGTCCAAGGGATGGGTCATTGAGAACAACGTAATCAGCCACTCGATGAATACCGGCATCACGCTTGGGCGCTACGATCTGGGTAAGTTCGGTATTGCCATGCCGGAGGTATCCGCACCGGGGTTTGTCAAGTCGTGCGAGCTAGCGGCCAAGCATGGATGGTCGAAGGAGAAGATCGGCAGCCACGTTATTCGCAACAATCATATCTCGCATTGTGAGAAGAACGGAATTCACGGCAGTCTGGGCGGAATATTCTGCACCATCGAAGGCAACACGATCTGCGATATCGCCATGCGAGGCTGGATTGGCGGCGCTGACGTGGCTGGGCTGAAATTGCTGGCCTCAAACGATACTGTTATCAAGGACAACCACTTCTACCGTTGCGGCGGTTATGGCGGTGCCTGGCTGGATTGGATGGCGCAGGGGACGCGTGTGACGGGTAACCTTTTTCACGACAATCGTAAGTGGGACCTGTTCGTGGAAGTGAATCATGGCCCATTCCTCGTGGACAACAATGTATTCCTTTCGCCAAGCGCCATTTGGGAATCATCGCAGGGCGGCGCCTACGTGCACAACCTGATCGCCGGAGTCATTGAGCTCCGCGCAGAGACAAGACACACTCCATACTTCAGGCCGCATTCAGTGAAGGATATGAAGCTATCGAATTTCACCCAAGGAGATGAACGCTATTACAATAACCTTTTGGTCGGGCCCAGCGGCCTGCCCAATTACGGTAAAGCAACCAACATCCAGGTCGCCGGAAATGTATTCCTCAAAGGTCTCGGTAGCCAGGTGGAGGAGAGGGCGGATGGTTTTTGGCTCAATGTCCCTCCGTACCCAGCCGAGGAATCAGCGCAGAAGCGCAGCATTGTGACGACCGAACTGCTGGGCAAGGCGAAGGTCCCCGACGCACCGTTCGAGAATCCTGACGGAACCCCCTATCGACTCGATACCGACTATTATGGGAAAGAGCGAAATCCAGAGTATCCTGCACCCGGCCCATTTGCAGCCCAAGGTGACAAGGATATCTATCTCAAGGTATGGCCCAAGAAGTAACTGAAGGAACGGATGCAGAACAAATCGTTGCACAGCGACGCGGTAAACCGCGCGCGTGAACGCTGACGTTCTGCCAATCCATTTCATCGATCCTGTCGGGACAAAATCGGACTTGACCTAATCCGGGCTAGGGCTACTTTCCCAGCAGATGCGAGTCTACATCGAAACCACCATTCCGAGCTACCTGACTTCATGGCCATCACCGCAAGTTGTTGACGCGGGCCATCAGATCAGCACGCACAAGTGGTGGGATAACCACCGCCAGGACTACGAGCTTTATACTTCACTGGTGACACGGCAGGAAGCAGGAAGCGGTGATCCTGTTGCGGCTCAGCGTCGACTGGATTCGCTAGCTGGCATTCCATTATTGGAGATCACGACAGAGTGTGAGGCAATAGCCAGCGCCCTACTTGCATCGGGACTGATACCTGCGAAGGCTGATCGAGACGCGCTTCACATCGGCGTGGCGACATTTCACCGGATGGATTTGCTTTTGACATGGAACATCCGCCACATTGCGAACGCTCATGTGCGTGAAGGTTTGCGTCTGCATATTGATTCGCTGGGTTATACCCTTCCCACAATCTGCTCCCCGGAGGAACTATTATTACCACCATGAATACATCATCCACTCAAGACATTCTCACCGAAGTGTGGGAAGCCAAAGACCAGCTTTCTTCAGCGTTCGGCCACGACTTGAAGGCTACATGTGGAGCCCTGTACGCCGAACAGCAAAGACACCCCCGCGACTTCGTGAACCTTGGCGCCGCACCACGGCAGAACAAGCCACTGCTGCCGACAGGCAATGGCCCCGCAGTTTCACCCCCCAAGCAATTCTCTCGCCCTGCGGCAGAGTAGGAACGTCCTGTGAAAAAATAATGCGTGCGCTGTTCATCGCTTGAATCTTGCTCGCGGACTGGAAAGTGGTCCGCACGGATTGGATTGTGCTCTGTCCATGGCACTCTCAGAATCGATTCCACTTGTCTGGTGGCCCATTCGTGTTGCACTGCGCCATAAAAGCGGCATGGGAGGGAAGGTCCGCATGATGATGGTGGTTTCCTGCTCCGACAATTGTAATTTACCCCCGCGGGTTTCCCCGCCACTCTGAGCGGCATGCGTTTGTTCATGCTCGCCCAGCTCATCCCCATGGTCACATTGGTCGCCGCCGCAGCGGATCCCGGCCCCGCCCACCCTGCCGACGCCGGTGCCGGGGACCACGCGGCCGCAATCCATGCGTTTGTCAGGGATGCCGCCCGTGAGTTCGGCGAACCCGGAGCCAAGGCCGCCGCCTTTCTCGTCACCGGCATGCCCGCTGCGGATCAGCGCGCTCTAACCAAGGAATTCCTGTTGGAAAACCTGCGCCTTGCGTTGCGTGCGCGCGAGTCGTTTCCGTGGGCCAAACAAGTGCCCGACGAGTTGTTTCTCGATTTCGTATTGCCATACGCCCAACTCGATGAACCCCGCGACTCGTGGCGTCCCGGGTTTCACGCGATGTGCGGCGACATCGTCAAGGACTGTAAGACCGCCACCGCTGCCGTGCAGGCACTCAACAGCAAGTTGTTCCTCCGGATCGGAGTGAAATATGATACCGGTCGCAAACGCCCTAACCAAAGCCCCAAGGAGTCCATGGAACAAGGCAAGGCGAGTTGCACCGGACTCGCCATCATCCTCGCCAACGCCTGCCGCAGCGTGGGCATCCCCGCACGCATCGCCGGAACCGCCATGTGGACTAACAAACGCGGCAACCACACCTGGGTCGAAGTCTGGGACGGCACCTGGCATTTCACCGGTGCCGCCGAACCCACCCCGGATGGACTCGACCGCGCTTGGTTCACCGGCGATGCCGCCAAGGCCGTGGCCACGGACCCGACCCATGCCATCTGGGCCAACACCTGGCACCCGTGCAAAGAACATTTCCCGCTGGTCTGGGATCCATCTAACACCTCGGTTCCGGCCGTCAATGTCACCGAACGTTACACCGGTGCCGACAAGAACGAAGCACCTGAATCCGCCACGAAATCCGCCGTCGCCACGATCCACCTTCGCGTGTTGGATGAGGCGGGCCGGCGCGTGGCCGCCCGCGTTGATTTGTTAGACATGGCCGGCAAGGTCCTCGGTACCGTGGCCACCAAGGCCGGCACCGCCGACCTCAACGACATGCCGGCCTTGGCAATCAAACCCGCCACCGACCATGTGCTGCGCGTGGTGCGCGACGGGCAAACCCGCGATTTTCCGTTGTCCGTCGAGGATGCCCGCGACAGCACGCTCGATCTGAAATGGTCGCAAGGCAAACCGGCGGCTAACGGCGCGGGCCTGGGATCGCCGCGGCAATCGCTGAGCAATGCACCCTACAACCCGACGGTCGCCATCCCTATCCCGCCCGTTTCTCTAACAAAAGCCGGGGCCGCCACCACCATCGATCTGGTGTGGGACCAGTGGCGCGCCCAACAGGCACCCACCCGGGTGGAGGAAATGAAAGATCAGTTACTCACCCTCGGGGATAAGAAGATGAGGTTTCTGATCCGCACATTCGGCACCGCACCTGCCGACGGCCGCAGCCTTTGGATCTCGATGCACGGTGGTGGCGGCGCGCCCGCCCAAGTCAACGACCAGCAGTGGAAGAACCAGATCCGCCTCTACGCGCCACCGGAAGGCCTCTACATCGCACCCCGCGCTCCCACCGATAACTGGAACCTTTGGCACGAAGCCCATATCGATGACCTCTTCGACCGCCTGATAGAAAACTGCGTGCTGCTCAACAACGTCAACCCGGACAAGGTCTATTTGATGGGATACTCGGCCGGCGGCGACGGCGTCTATCAACTGGCACCGCGCATGGCCGACCGCTTCGCCGCCGCCTCGATGATGGCCGGCCATCCGAATGATGCCTCGCCGCTCGGATTGTATAACCTGCCATTCGCGATTTTCTCGGGCGCGGATGACGCCGCCTACAATCGCAACCAGGTCGCCGCCGAATGGGGTGCCAAACTCGACGCGCTCGCCAAGGAAAACCCCGGCGCATATCCGCACCGGCTCACCATCTATCCGGGCCTCGGTCACTGGATGAAAGGCAATGATGCCGAGGCCGTGCCGTGGATGGCCAAACTCACCCGCAACCCGTGGCCAAAACAAATGGTCTGGCACCAGGCGGGCCGCCTGCACGGACGCTTTTACTGGCTCGCCCTGCCCGAGGGCATCGCCAAGCCCGGCCTGACCATCCGTGGCGGTGTCGCTAACAACGTGATCACCCTGGATGCACCCGATGTGCCGCGCCTCATCCTGCGCCTCCACGACCGCCTGGTCGATCTGGACCAACCCATCAAAGTGCTGCTCAACGGCAAGACCGTCTTCGAGGGCAAGGTGACCCGGCAAGCCGACGCCATCCTCAAGTCACTCCAACAACGCTCCGATCCCCACAGTGCCGCCACCGCGCTGCTGGAAGTGAGTAGTCAATGAGCGGATCGCATGCAAAACCCCATCACATCCGAAAAACTCACCGCCATGGAGGAGCGCATGGCCGTCCTTGGCATCACCCAGGGCGACTTGCTGGAAAAATTTGTCAGGGGGTCGGGGGCCGGCGGCCAGAAGATCAACAAGACCTCCTCCTGCGTGTTCCTGAAACACCTGCCCAGCGGAGTCTGCATCAAGTGCCAGATGGACCGCTCCCGCGAAATCAACCGTTTCCTCGCACGCCGCGAACTTTGTGAGCAACTCGAGTCCATCCGTGACGGCAAGGCCACCGCCAAAACCCAGGCCATCGAGAAGATGCGCCGCCAGAAACGCCGCCGCTCGCGACGCTCCAAACAACGCTCGATCGTCGATAAACGCCTGCTGTCCACCAAAAAATCCCTGCGCCGCCCACCCACCGGCGATTGACAATAGGCATTCTCCGGCCTTGCAAATCCGGCGGCGCAGCTTATTGGATTGGGCATGGACCACTGGCTTCTGCTCATCGCCATCCTGCTTGCCCTGATCGCCAGCGTGAGGGGCATGCTCGCGGTGCATCACGGCAGGCGCAGCCGCTCAACGGTTATCTGGATGCTTGCCGCCATGGCCTGTCAGGTTGCGTTTCTCATGATCCGGGGTGAAGCCCGCGGCGTCTGCCCGCTCAAGGACTGGGGGGAAATACTGCTCTTCCTTTCGTGGTCGCTCACCTTGTTTTACCTGTTAGTTGGTCCGGCCTATCGGATTTCCCTGCTTGGGGTTTTCACCGCTCCGGTGGTGGTGCTGTTTCAATCCATCGCGCTGCTTCCCGGCGTGCTCGATGCCCATCCGAAGAAATTCACGGATGGCAGCCTGTGGCACGAGCTGCATTCCGCCACCTCGGTGCTGGGGTACGGCGCACTCGCCTTGGCGGCCGTGGCTGGCGTGATGTTCCTGGTGCTCGACCGCCAACTCAAGGAACACCATTTGAAAAGCGGACTGTTCCGCAACCTGCCGCCGGTGAGGGAATTGCTCGTTTCGCTAGAACGCCTGCTATGGCTGGGTGGCGGCCTGCTGACCCTGGGGATTCTGGCGAGTTGCCTGATGCCTCATGACAAGCAGGCCATCGGCCACTTGATCGCCGCGCTCACCATTTGGACGAGCTATGCGGTGTTGATGACCGTCAAAGCGACACGCGGCCTAACGGGGCGGCGCTTGTCGCTCGTGACAGTGGGCTTGTTCATCCTTTCACTCGGAGTTTTCGCCTTCGTCTGATGAAATTTCTCTGCCTTGGCCTCAATCACCGGACGGCACCCGTCGAGGTGCGCGAACGCTTTGCCGTGAGCACGTCGAAACTCGGTGCCGTCGCATGCGAACTGGCTGCCATGAACGGCGTGGCCGAAGGCCTGGTCATTTCCACCTGCAACCGCACCGAGTTCTATCTGGTGGCCCCCGACGCCCGCCATGCATTCGCCCAACTGGAATCCCACCTCACGGAAAAAAACCAACTCACCCCGGACGTGGCCGATCATTTCTATCGGTTAGAGCAGGACTCGGCCACCCGCCACCTCTGCCAGGTCGTCAGCGGCCTGAATTCCATGCTCCTCGGCGAAACCGAAATCTTCGGCCAGGTGAAGCAGTCCTATCAGGCAGCCCTTGAGGCGGGGGCCACCTCCAGCGTGCTCAACCGCATTTTCCAACGCGCCTTCGGCGTCGGCAAGAAAGTCCGCACCGAAACGTCCATCCAGCAAGGCTCCACTTCGGTCGGCAATGTCGCCGTGGAACTCGCGGAAAAAATCTTCGGCCACCTCAAGAACAGCGAGGTCATGATCCTCGGGGCCGGGGAAATGAGCCGCATCACCGCGCAAAGCCTCGTCTCGCGCGGTGCCCGCTCGATCATCGTCGCCAACCGCTCATACGATCGCGCCGTCGAACTGGCCGCCGAAATGGGCGGCAGTGCGGTGCGCTTCGACGCCTGGCAAAAGGTGCTCGAACGCGTCGATGTCGTCATCTCGTCCACCGGTTGCCCATTTCCCATCGTCCACCGCGCCGATGTGGAACCAGTCCGCCACGCCCGCAAATTCCGCCCGCTGTTTTTCATCGATATCGCCGTGCCCCGCGACATCGACCCCGCCGTCGGCGACATCGAGGAAGTCTATCTCTACGACATCGATACCCTCGAACAACTCGCCGAGGAAGCACGCTCTCGCCGCCACCTCCAAATCGAACAGTGCGAACGCCTCATCGACAACGAACTCGCCAAATTCAATCTCCCTAACCCGGACGCCGCGCCGCCTGTCCGTTAGATCACGCGCTTTTTCCATCGGCTTTGGGTTTGCGGATGGCGGGTGGCTGGGGTGGCGTGGCTGGCACGACTTTTTCGATGGCCTCCACGGGGATCCAGCCGCGGGTTTGGCTGGCGAATGCGACATAGGCCCAACGTCCCGATTCATGGATCACCTCACAGAGTGATCCGGGCGGGGCGTCGATCACTTCCGGCGAGGTGCGCGCGGCCTCGGCATGGAGGACGGCCTTTTCGCTGATAATGACGGCTTGTTGCCCGAGGGCCGAGAACTCGGCGTCGTTGGGGAAATACCGCCAGCCAAGAGCACCCGCAGCCGCTAACAGAGGACCGATCAGCAACGCGGCGACGGCCACCACGCGCAACCGGGCACCGGGACGGGTGGCGGGAAAAACGAGCACGGCGAGACCACCGAGCCAGACACCCGTCCACAGCAGGTTCTGCCATGCGGCAAGCGGCAATTTGGCGAGTACATATTGATACTCCGGCCGGCGGACGGCGATGGCGCCGCATTTGCGCTCGATGAAGCGCAGGTTCTGGCGGGATTCGTGGTGGCCGGAATCGCGGGCGAGCGCACGCCTATAGTAAAGCGCCGCAAATCCCGGTGATCCCGCGCGGTAACAGGCGTTGCCAATGTTGAAGAGTGTATCCGCCGTAAGATCATCATATGACCCGCTTTCCAGCCAAAGCTTGATGGCCTCGCTGTATTTGGCGGCATCGTAGGCTTCCAACGCGCTGTTAGACAAGTCAGCGGCACAGGTCTGCCCAGCGCCAGCACATAACAGGCAAGCTGATAGCAAAACCATGGCGGTCTTGCGCAGCAGCCTGATGATGGCATCACGCTGCTTGGGTTCCAACACCTGACTGCCGGATGGATCCGGCCGGAAACAAACGTTGTCTCTTGCGGCGAGCACGGCCCGGACATCCGGAGATGGATTCTCACCCAGCCAGCGCTCGATGAAACGACCGGCCGACATGAGAAATCCCGCGTCGTCGGAACCCGGCATGCGTTCCAGCGCGCGGAGTTCCAGCATGCGCGCATCCCTAACAGAGTCATGCCGGAACCGGTGGCCAAAGCGCAGCCAGAGCGCTCTGGCGATCAAGGCGAGAGCGATCAAGCCGGCGATGGCGTGGCCGAGCCACCCGGGGAGACGGGAGGCGGCGGGCCGGGTGAGTTGAGCCGTGCGCATGACTCCGAGGATATCGGTCATGCGTTCCAGCGGAATCGCCATTGCCTCGGGCGGCGTGACGGGATCGGTTTTGGGTGCCGTGGCGGGCGTCATCTTCAAGGGGATCGGCACCGAGGTCAGGGTTTTGTAGGTCACGTCCTTCGGATCGAAGTACACCAGGCGGAATGCCGGAATCTCCGGCTTGAGTTCCAATGGCCGCATGAATTGGTGGAACACCGTGCTGCCTGATAGCTCGCGCCGTTCGTCACCCCGCTGCTCGGTGGTGGCGTCGTAGAGTTTCCAGCCCGTCGCATCCACGGGCTTCGGCGGGCGCAGCGTGTCAAGATTGCCACTGCCGCTCACCATGATATCCACCGGAATCGGATCTCCTTCGCGCGCTTCGGTGATCTTGGTTCTAACATCCATTTTGAAACTGCCGACCGCATTTTCGAATCCTGCCGGAGCACCCTTGGGGAGCGGCATGGATTCGAGTTCCAGCAGCGGAACTGTTAGGTTCATTTCCTGCGTGACCGGGCGCATAATGCCATCCATCAGGATACGGGTGATCATCAGTCGAATGGTCGCCGGGCCGATGCCGATGCGACCGGTGCGCGTCGGGGTGAGCGTGCTGGGATAGGCCACGGAGTTATAGGGCATGCCCAGCAGGTTGATCTGTCCGCGCATGGCGGATGGCTGGAAACGCCATGAGGTGACACCATCGCGCTGGAAGTCCGGAATGCCCCAGTCCTCGACAATCAGCTCGCGGGGAACGAAGAGCTTGATTTCAACCGGTATGGACTCCCCATCGTATGGGCGCGGATTCATCACCCGGAACGAGCTTGCATAGCGGATTTTCGTATCACCCGCCACCGCTTCGGACCATTGGAGTTCGTCTGGATTGAACACCGTGAATTCCAGCGGTTCGGTGCGGGATTTCAAACCCTTGGCCTCCACTTCAAACGGTGGGATCACATGGCGCCCGATTGCGTAACTGGCAACGTGGTATTCAAAGATATATTCCAGTCTTCGCCCCGGCAGCATTTTTCTCTGCACGCCCCGTCCGGTTTCCACGATTTCCATGCCTTCCACGGTCGGAATTTCGGGAAACGCGGATGGCTGGGCGCCGGCTATGGCAACTTCCAGCAGCGCTTGCTCGCCGCGTGCCAGAAAGCGGGTGGACAGCCGGCTGATTGTCTCGGCGTTGCCGTCGGTGAAGCCAAGCCACCCGGTGGCCAGCACGATCACGAGTTTTCTGAAGTGATGGATTCCAAGCATGATATTACCAGTCTTTCTCGGGGGGGCGGAACTCGCGCCGCCCGGGTATGAGCGGGCCTTTTTCGAGATCCGCATTTTCCTTGAGGATCCTCCGCGCGCGTTGTTCGGGGGTTTCCTGAGGATCGCTTTGGCCCTTGTCTGCTTCCTTGTCATCCTTCTTATCTCCGGATTTTTCGTCGGGCTTGTCCTGTTTGTCACCTGCGGCATCCTGCGGGTCCTCCTCACCCCGGCCCTTCTCGCCGGGTGTTTTGGGATTCTTGTCTTGCGCTCCCTTGTCCTCTTGCTTGTTCTGCGGATCCGCTTCGCCTTTGTCCGGTTTGCCGTCGCCGGGTTGCGGCTGGGGCATCGCTTGTTCGTTTTGTTGTTGGTCCTCTTCCAACAACTCCTGAAGACGTTTGAAATAGATCATCGTGGTCGCCCGGTTGTTGCGGGCCGCCTCGTTGGACGGATCAAGGGCAAGGGCGGAAGCGAAGTGCCTGATAGCGTCCGCCCAATTGGTGACGAGCGCTCTCATGCGGGCATAGCCGCCGGCATCGCCTTGGCCTGGATCCGCAGACTCGCGGAGTTTCGCCAAACGCTCGTTGACCAGCGCATCGAATTTTTCAAGGTCGGGCAAGCGGGCGGGATCCTTCGGATAGAACTCATCGGCAAGCGTCTGCCAGCCGAGTTGGAACAAGGTGTTGCCCATGCCGGTGTGACCGCTGGCGAGAACATCCGGATCCTCGGACCGCAGCGCGCCACTAAACGCGGATCGTGCCTGCTTGAAATCCCCCGCCCGATAGGCGGCGGTGCCTTCACCAAGACGGAAACGCGCCGTACGCCCGGGCAACAGCGAACTCTCCGCCAATTTCCGATAGGCGTCGCATGCCTCCGGGTAGTTCTGTTGTTGCAAGGCTTTCTTGGCTGCGGAAACCCCGTCGGCCCGAGCGCCTGCGGGTGACAGGAAAACGCCCGCAACCAACACCGCGGCATGTACCCCCCGCCAACGCGTGCCGGCGACAATGGAACCTAACAGAAAGACGATCGCCGGCAAAACCAGCCATTGATAGAACTCGATGAAGACCCCGCGCTCGCGGCCATCCATTTCGAAGGCATCGAGATCCTTGATGACGGATTTCACCATCGCGGGAATGTCCATGCCGGTCCCGGCTTGGGCGTAGCGCCCCTTGGTCTCCGTGGCGAGCTTGCGCATCACGGCGGGTTGGATGCGGCTGATGATCTGGCGCCCGTTACGATCCACCATCCGGTCACCCGGAAAGTCCGCATTCGGGACATAATCACCATCTTCGGTTCCCACGCAAATCGCGAGAATGTAAACGCCCGCCTGTTCGGCTGCGGCAATCATCGGATTGAGGTCACCCTCGTTTTTTTCACCGTCGCTGAGGATGACCAACGCGTTGTTTTTCTGACCGGTCTTCCTCAGGGTTTCGGTCGCCAGATGGACGGCGGAAGCAAGGTTCGAGCCTCCCAACGGCACCCAGGTTTCATCCATCTGCTCGACGGTCTCGCGAACCGCCCCGTGATCCACCGTCAGCGGGGCATAGATATAGGAAGTTCCCGCAAAACCAAGCAGGCCGATGCGTTCGTTAGGCATGGCATCGAGCAACTCATAAATGACCATTTTCGCCTGCGCGAGGCGATCGGGTTTGACGTCCCGCACCCGCATGCTGCGCGAAAGATCCAGCGCGATGAGGAGGTTGCGGCCCAGGGTTTTTTCGGTGCGGATGCCGTCGGTGCCCTGGGGGCGGGCCAGGGCGGTGATGATCGCCGCACAGGCGGCTAACAGAAAAACCAGGGAGAACCATTTGGGCAGCGGACTGCCGCGCTGCAACAACACCGAGCGGAGACGGGGCGCGACAAACGCCGACCATTGGTTCTTGCGCAGCCTGGCCACGCCCAGCGCACCCGCTCCCAGAAGTGGCAGCAGGACTAACAGGACAAGCCATGCGGGTTGGGCGAATTTCACCGGATCAGGGGGCTGGAGGTGGATGGAGGGCCTGCACACTGGCCGCAGCCAGCGCCGCAAGCAACGTAACACCGAGGAACCATGAAAACAACTCGGTATCATCGTTCACAGTGAAGCTTTTCGCCTCCGTTTTTTCGAGTTGATCGATGGTGGTGAAGGTTTTTTTGAGCGATTCCAGATTCTGCGCCCAGTAATGTTCGGCGCCGGTGAGGGCGGCGATTTTCCGCAGTGTCGGCAGGTCGAATTCCTGATACGGGAAACGCATGATGTTGCGCTCCACCCGGCCTTCCTTGGTGCCAATGGCGATGGTATAGATCTTGATGCCGAGGGTTTTCGCGTGTTCGGCGGCCTCCAACGGGCTGATCTTGCCGGAGTTGTTGGCACCGTCGGTGATGAGCACGATGATCCTGCTTTTGGCGTCGCGGGCGTCGAGGCGCGACGCGGCGGCGGATAAGGCGGAACCTATCGCCGTGCCCTGATCCTTGACCGTCCCAAGATCAAACGGATCGTTCAAACGGAGTTCCCGCAGCGAGTTGCGCAGCCACTTGTGGTCGAGCGTGATCGGGCTGGCGTCACGCGGCCTGCCTGCGAATGCAACCAGACCCATCCGGTCGTCGGGCCGCAAACGGATGAAGTCATCCACCACCATTTTCGCGGCATCTATGCGTTTCACCCGCTCTCCCTGGTCGATGAAATCATCAATGTCCATCGATAGCGAAACATCGAAGGCGATCATGATGTCGATGCCGCTGGCAGTGCGGCTTTGATAATCGTTGCGCCAAACGGGACGGGCCATGGCAACGATGGCCGTCACGAGGGCGACCCATGCCAAAGGCAGACCGATACCACCCGCCATGCGCCGGACACTTTTCCCAAGACTGACGAGTACGGCTAGATTGGGAAACATCACGGCCGCTTCCGAACCGCGGCCTTGGCGCAGCACAAGCAGCAACAACGCAGGCAATAACAACAGCAACCAGCCGGGCTGGGCGAAACGGAAATGTGTGAAAAAAGAACTCATGCCACGAATCCGTGATGCAGGGTTTCCAATAGAACGCGCGCTTCCGCAATGACATCCTCCGCCACCGCCGCAGGCATTTCGGGAGCGTATTTCATGGCGGCCATGCGGGTGAATCCAGCTTCCGCGGCCGCCCGGGCCTCCGCTGCGAGCGCCTGCAACGCGTCGTGCCGCAAAACGAATTCCTCGTGGGTTTCATATAACGCGGGATCCCCGGTAACCGCCAATACATATCTCCGGAGTATCAACGAGGATTGCACCGCCGCATCCCTCACATCGGCCGTGCGGATGTTTGCCAATGCCGCGGTTGCCTCGGCAAACGCGGCATGGCGCATCCTCTCGGGATCGGCGGCGACGGAGGATTTCCCGTGCCGCAGATAGAACATGATCACGAGCACCACCAATACCACCATGGCGGCGAGCACCAACCAAAACCATAACCCGGAATCGGGCATCAAGGCTTCAGGTGAAGCAGGCTCCATCAATTCGAAGCCGGTGGTTTGCCCTGCCATCGTATTCATCGGGAACGTTTGCGGCTGCGGCGCCTCAATAGCCGGTGCAACGCCGCCAAAGTGTCGCCATTTGTTGTTAGATCCGCGGCGTCGATCCCGTGCTTTTTGAAAACCGCGGCCACGCCCTCCTGTTGTCTGCGCATGAGTTTGGCATAGCCCATGCGCAGGTTCGGATTGTCGGTATTGACTTGGGTTTCAAAGCCGGTCTCCGGGTCTATCATGACGACTTTGCCGGCCTTGGGCAGTTGCGCTTCGAGCGGGTCCATGACGCGCAGGGCGACGGTTTCGTGTTTGCGGGCGAGTTGGCCGAGCGGACGTTCCAAGGAGGCCGCATAGAAGTCGGAGATGAGGAAAACCAGTGATTTGCGGCGCAGGGTGTGGACGAGAAAATCACAGACTGCGGCCACCGAGGTGCCGGGGTTTGGGGGTTTCGCAACAAGGATTTCGCGGATCATGCGCAACAGGTGGCGGCTGCCCTTCTGCGCCGGAATGAACAGCAGCGGCTCGTCGGCAAATATCACCAGACCCACCTTGTCGCCATTGTTCAACGCACTGAAACCCAACACCGCCGCGGTTTCCGCAGCCACTTCGCGTTTGCTCAGCGAGACACTGCCATAGTCCGCCGAGCCCGAAACATCCACTGCAAGAATCACCGCAAGCTCCCGTTCCTCATGGAATTTCCGCACAAACACCTGGTTCATCCTCGCCGTGACATTCCAATCAATGAATCGCACCTCGTCACCATGCTGGTACTCGCGGAAATCATCAAAATCCAAACCCTGCCCGCGAAAAGATGATAGATACTCGCCGGAAAACGACTCGCGCACCAACCGCCGGGCTTTGATCTCCAGCTTGCGCACCCGCGCCATCATTTCCTCAATCTGTGCGTCCGTCGGCACCGTGGAATTTTGGATGTTAGATTTTTGATTTTGAATTCAAAATTCAGAATTGAAAATTCAAAATTGCTTCCTTACGGCACCGGCACCTTGTTCATGATGCGCTCCACGATAGAATCGGTGGAGATGTCCTCGGCTTCGGCTTCGTAGGTGAGCAGGATGCGGTGGCGCAGGACGTCGAGGGCCATGTCCTTGACATCCTGGGGGGTGACGAACGCGCGGCCGTGCATGAACGCGAGCGCCCGCGCGGTGAGAGCCAGGTTGATGGTGCCACGCGGGGACGCGCCGGCCCGCACGAGGTTTTTGAGCGGCGCGTCCACCAGACCGGGAAAGCGCGTCGTGTGAATGATCTGCACGATATATTTGCGGATCGCGGGGTCGATGTAAACGGCGTTGACCAGCTCACGCGATGTGGCCACCTGCTCCGGGGTGGCGACGTTCTTCGTCCGATACGGCGGAGTGGATGTCGCCATCCGGTCAAGAATGAGGAGTTCCTCGTCCTTGCTCGGGTAGCCCACGCTGACCTTGAGCAGGAAACGGTCGAGCTGGGCTTCGGGAAGCTGATAGGTCCCTTCCTGGTCGATCGGGTTTTGCGTGGCAAGCACGAGAAACGGTTCGGGCAGCGGATAGGAGTGGTCGCCAAGGGTGACTTGGCGCTCCTGCATGGCTTCCAGCAGGGCGGACTGCACTTTCGCGGGTGCGCGGTTGATTTCGTCGGCGAGGATGAGGTTGTTGAAAATCGGCCCGAGTTTGGGTTCGAATTTCGTGGCCTGGGGATGATAGATCATGGTCCCCACAAGGTCTGCGGGCAGCAGGTCCGGGGTGAATTGAAAGCGCGCGAACGACGCGTCGAGCGAGCCGGAGAGCGCCTTGACTGCGAGGGTTTTAGCCAGGCCTGGAACCCCCTCGAGCAAAATATGACCGTTGCACAACAGGCCGATCAGCAGCCGGTCCACCAGACGTTGCTGGCCCACCAGAACCCGTCCCATCTCATCCTTCACGGCTTGAATCCATCCGCTGGATTCCTCGATTCTCTGTTGCAGGTTTTCCATGGTCATTGATTTGCGGTGGCGGCGGATTCTGACACACCAGCGGGTCCGTGCAACCCGCAAAGCGATACCGATGTCAGGCTTTGCCGGAAAAATGCGCTTTGTCACCTCAATTCAGCGCCTTGGCAAGCGGCTCACCATCACATTTTCATTGATGTCACCAGCGGGACTGGCAGAATCACCGCATGTTAGTCAATTTCCTGCTGGATCAGTTGGGGTATCTGATCATCCTGATTCCCGCTGCCGTGTTGATTTATGAATCCGTGATTATTGTGGGTGGCAATGAGATCGCATTGATCGAGCGCCGATGGTTCGGCCGCAAAATGCCGCAAGGGCGGGTGGTTGCGCTTGGCAATGAAGTCGGCATTCAGGCGCGGACCCTCGGGCCGGGCCTGCACTTCCTGATCCCGTTCATTTACAAGGCCACGAAAAGCGCGTTTACCGAAATCCTTGAAAACGGCATCGGCCTGATCGAGTCGGTGGACGGATCGTCCATCCCGTCGGGAAAAATCTTCGCCGCGGTGGTGGGTGGTCACAATTCCTTTCAGGATGGTGAGGCGTTTATCAGAAACGGCGGCCAGAAAGGCCCGCAGATCGAGGTGCTGCCTCCCGGCAAATACCGGATCAACCCATATCTGTTCAAGCTGACCAAGTCGTGCGTCACTGAAATCAAGGATTCCGAGATCGGGATTGTGGATTCGGTGGACGGCATCGCCATCCCGGAAGGCAGGATCTTCGCCCAGGCGGTGGCTGGACACTCATCCTTTCAGAATGGCGAGGCCTTTATCAATAACGGCGGCCAAAAAGGGCCGCAAATTGACATCATCCCGCCCGGCAACTATCGGATCAATCCCTATCTGTTCAAGGTGAACAAGAGCACTGTCACCTGGATCAACGAAGGCGAGATCGGTCTGATAGAATCCTCCGACGGTTCGGCGATTCCAGCCGGACGCATTTTCGCCAACGTGGTGACCGGTCACAACTCGTTCCAGTCCGGCGAGGATTTCAGGAAGAACGGCGGACAGAAAGGGCCGCAGACCGAGATCCTGCCGCCCGGTGTCTACCGGATCCATCCGAAACTCTTCAAAGTCACCACCGCCGCGGCCGTGGTGATCGCCAAAGGCGAGGTCGGCATGGTGACCGCCCAGGACGGCGCGCCCATCCCGATGGGGCGACTGCTGGCACAGAGCGTGCCGGGACACTCGAATTTCGAAAACGGCGAGGCCTTCCTCAAGAACGGCGGCCAGAAAGGACCGCAGATCGACATCCTGCTGCCCGGCACCTACCGCATCAACTTGAATCTGTTCCAGATCCAGATCGCGCCGGCGGTCGTCATCGAAGCTAACAAGGTCGGCCTGGTGACCGCCCTTGACGGCATTCCGCTGCCGGATCGGGAATATGTCGCCTGTCCCATCACCGGTCATAATGACTATCAGGACGGCTCGGCCTTCCTCACCAAGCAGGGGCAGCGCGGCCCGCAACTTGATGTGCTGCGGCCGGGGACGTATTATATCAACCCGTTCATGTTCAGCGTGGAAATCGACAATGTCGCCGTCATCGAGCGCGGTCAGGTCGGGGTGGTGGTATCCAACGTGGGCGATGACCCGACCGACGACATGAAGAAGCGTCTCGGATCGACGCAGGCCGGGGCATCCGAGGAGGAAGGCAAGGAGAAATACGTCGTGCCGAAAGGGTTCCGCGGCATCCAGGAGGAGGTGGCGGGACCGGGCCGATATTATCTCAACCGGCGGGCCTTCATGGTGTATATCATCGACACCACGAACATCACCATTGATTGGGATGATCAGAAGGACACCCGCTTTGACCAGTTGAATGTCATCTCCAAGGACGGCTTCCCGATTCAAGTGGCCGTCAAGGTGGTCATTCGCGTGCGCCCGGACCAAGCCCCATACATGGTGGCCAAGGTCGGTTCCATCGACAACCTGATCCAGCATGTCATCCACCCGATGATTGATTCCTCGTTCAGGAACCAAGCATCCACGGCCTCGGCGATGAACTTCCTACAGAGCCGCTCGGAAGAGCAGACCAAGGCGGAAACCCGCGCCCGCGCCGATTTAGAGAGATATCATGTGGAGTGCGTGTCGGTACTCATCTGCCAGATCCGCCTGCCCGAGGATCTGATGCAGACGCAGACCAAACGGATCATCGCCGAGCAGCAGCAAGAGATGTATAAGATGGAGCAGCGGTCACAGGCGGAACGCACCGAGATGGAAAAAATGCGTGCCACCGCCGACCAGCAACCCACCCTGGTCGCCTCTGAAATCGCCGTCAAAGTGGCCACCCAGAAAAAGACCGAGATGATCACCCTGGCCGAAGGCAATGCCGAGGCCAAGGCCCTTGAGGGTGCCGGTGAGGGCAAGCGCCTGAAAGCCATCGGCGATGGTGAGGCATCCAAGATCGCCGCCATCGGCGAAGCCACCGCCCAAGCTTATAGCAAACAGCAGGAAGCCATCGGTGAAGAGGCTATCAAACAGATCAAGATCGTCGAACTGATCGCCGCCGCTATCGAAAACGGCAAGATCAAGGTCGTCCCGGATGTCCTGGTCACCGGCGGCGGCAATGCCGCCGACGGACTGATGGGCATGCTCACCAAACTTCTGCCGGGCGCAAATATTCCAGCCCTTCTGAAAACGCCCGTTCTAAAAGCACCGGAGGCGGCGGACATGTCGAGTTAAGAACGTGGAACCCAGTCGTCCCGGCCGGGTTGGCCGGCAGGCGGCCCGCCTGCTGTAATCCTCATCCACAAGAAAACAGATCGCGGATGATTGGCGTGAGCAGATCCACGGCGGGTGTGTTGCATGCGGCCTGACAAACGTCACTCAAAGTTTGGTGATTGTTTTTTGAAAGAACCACCGCGTCCGCCACCGTATCATAGCCATGAATTCCAAACGAGCAGTCAAATGGGCTCCAAACGCCGCAATGGCCCCTGATCACACCGGGCCGGTCAGGCACCTGCGACGGGCTCAAGCATTTAAGGTTTGATTCCCCCGCATCCGGCAGATAGCTTCCCGCCCCACCCACCCACCCACCCACTAACAACGACCGACCATGTCCACTGAATCCGAAATTGAATCTGAATCTGAAAACCGTTGTCCGTGCTCTTGCACGTGTCGCACCCTCGGCCTCATCTACGGGGCTCTGCTCCTGCGTCTCTGGCTTGCCGTGCGCGCCATCCAAACCGGCATTGAGAAATACGCCGGCACGCTGGCTTCCGACCAACCGGTGAAAATTGACGGCGTGGCCAACACACAGGACCTGTTATCCTCGGCATCGGCCAAGGAATACGCGCTCAGCCACTATCACGGCGTACCGCAGGGGCTGGTGGACAAGTTCAAGGCGGAACCTCTCATGAAGAGTTACACGGTCATGGATTACACCATCGATCCGCTCAAGATCTACGACATCATTCTCGGCCCGGCCCTCGTGGTGTTGGGCGTCACGATCCTGCTGGGCATTGCCAGCCGCACCTCGCTCTTCCTGCTGGGCCTGCTCTACATCAGCCTCACCTGGGGCCTGATCCTCATCAAACAGGATGACGGCATCTCGTGGCTGGGCGTCCACATGATCCTCATCGTCATGGCCCTCATGCTCTCCCATTATAACCGCTGCACCATCTTCAAGAAATGGTAACCCCATGAATCAGCCACTCCCATTCATCAATCGCAGGGATTTCCTGTCGAAGACCATCGCCGGCACCGGCGCGGGCCTCGTGCTGGGCGCACCTAACATCCTGCGCGCCGCCGATCCCGGCTCGGCGGACACGATCCACGTCGCTCTCGTCGGCTTCGGCAAACAGGGCGAAGTCCTCTTCAACTGCCTGCGCAATATCCCCGGCCTCCACTTCCAGGCGGTCTGCGATATCTCGGCCTTCAACCTCAAGTGGGGCATGGGACAGGTCCGCGCCTTTCAGCGCTCCTCCCCCAAAGGCTACGCGGATATCGACGACATGCTCGCCACCGAAAAGGGACTCGATGCCGTGGTCGTCGCCACACCCGATTTCTGGCATTCCCCGCATACCGTGAAATGCCTCGAAGCCGGCCTCAACGTGTATTGCGAGAAGATGATGTCCAACACCATCGACGGTGCCCGCGCCATGGTCAAGGCCATGGAAAAAACCGGCAAGCTCTGCCAGATCGGCCACCAGCGCCGGAGCAACCCGCGCTACCGCTTCGTGCTCGACCACCTGATCAACGGCCAGAAAATCTGCGGCCAAATTGTCAATATCAATGGTCAATGGAACCGCTCGCTCGGTTCCTCGCAGGATATCGGCGGCGAAAAACTCCACGCGAGCACCATCGTCCCCGATGATGTTCTTAACAAATACGGTTTCAAGGACATGCACCAGTTCCGCAACTGGCGTCTCTACCTCGACCTTTCGGGCGGCCCCATCTCCGATCTCGGCGCCCACCAGATTGACATCTTCAACTGGTTCCTCGGTGCCGTGCCGAAGTCCGTCTTCGCCTCCGGCGGAAACGACTACTTCAAGAAGCGCGAGCATTTCGACAACGTGATGTGCATCTTCGATTATGACACGCCGCAGGGCGGGGTGCGCGCCTTCTATCAGGTGCTCACCACCACCAGTGCCGGCGGCGGTTTCTGGGAAAGTTTCATGGGCACCGAGGCGACCATCAAGATCTCGGAGATCGCCAGCTCATCGGCGATCTATCGCGAGGACGGAGCCCCGCCATGGGACAAACTCGTCGAGCGCGGATTCCTCAAGCGCAAACCCGCGCCACCGAAACCCCCGCCCTCGGCCGACTCGGTCAAATCCTATGAGTCAGCCCCGCCCGAAGGATTTGACCTGCCCGGCGGCTTCAACAAGCCGGCCCATCAACCGCATCTGGAAAACTTCTTTGCCGCCGTGCGCAGCAATGGTTCTGTCAAACTCAACTGCGACGCCCGCCACGCATTCTTGAGCGAAGCGCCGATTTATTATGTGAATCCCTCCGCCCTCACCCATCAACCCATCGTCTTCACCACCGAACAACTCTCCGTATGAAAACACAACTTATCGTTCCCACGCTTTGCGCGTTCTCCACCCTCCTCTTCACCGCCTGCGAGAAAAAAGCCGGCACTTCCGCCGAGTCCACCGCCGCACCTGAGGCTCCCGCCGCTTCCGGTGGCTCCATTGGCGGCGTGCCGCTGGTCACAACGCTTCCGCCGGAACTCATCGAAGGGACTCCCAAGCCGATTAAAGTCCCCAACCTCGAGCCAGCCCCCACCAAGGCTCCCGAGTTCCGCGTGCCCGCAGGCACCGAACTGCTGTCCAAAGGCAAAAAGGTCACTGGCAGCGACACCAACCCGATCATCGGCACGCTCGACCTCATCACCGATGGCGACAAGGACGCCGGCGAAGGCTACTTCGTCGAGCTGCTTGACGGCTTCCAGTGGGTCCAGATCGACCTCGCAAAAAGCTCCACCATCTCGGCCATCTGGCTCTGGCACTATCACTCGCAAAAACGTGCCTACAATGCTGTGATCGCCCAAATTTCCGATGATCCGGAATTCAAGACCGGCGTCACCACCGTGTATAACAATGACTACGCAAATGTCTCCAAAATGGGCAAAGGCAGCAACAATCCCTATGTCGAAACACGTTACGGCAAGATCATCGACGGCAAGGGCACCAAAGGCCGCTACGTCCGCCTTTACACCGCGGGCAACACCTCCAACGAAATGAACCACTACATCGAAGTGGAAGTTTATGGCAAGGCCTCCTAATTTTTAACGAAATATCATCTTGGAGCGTTGCAGATTGCCTGACTTGTCATGGAGACGCGGGTTCCGCTGCTGGGTTGCGACAGCCTGTGCACTGCAGGTGCTCACGCCCTTGGCAGGTGCCGCCACCGGCACTCCGGAGACGCTGGCGTTGAAAAACGCCATTGTTGATCTAACGGCCACTTTCGGCCAGCGCTATCCGGGCGGGCGGGCCTTCCTGGTGCGGCTTGACGAGATGGCGCAACGCACGCCGTTGCCGCAGGAGGAGTTCGAGAAACTCCGGCGCGAGGCGTTGATAGCCAACCCACTGGTCAGCGGGCAGCCGCTGTTATATGTAGTGCGCGGCCAGTATCGTCCGGATCACCACAACACCGAAACGATGTTCCAGACGGGCGAATGCAACACCGGCAGCTATCAGCCCGGCGGCCCGCTCAAAACCATCGATCTGGCCCGCAACAACGAGATACGCGTCGTGGCCGATCCCGGGCCGGAGGGCCTGCTGCGTGATCCGGATGTTTACTTTGATGGCAAACGCATCGTGTTTGCCATGCGCAAGAACATCCGCGACAACTATCACCTTTACGAAATCAATGCCGACGGCAGCGGCTTGAAAACCCTCACGTCCGCCGAAGGGGTCTTCGACATCGATCCGATCTATCTGCCGGATGATGACATTGCCTTCACCTCCTCGCGTGAACCGAAGTATTGCATGTGCAACATTCACATCATGGCAAACCTGTTCCGCATGGCGGCGGACGGCGCCAACATCCACCAGATCGGCAAGAGCACCCTGTTTGAAGGGCATGGCTCGCTGATGCCGGACGGACGATTGATCTATTACCGCTGGGAGTATATCGACCGCAATTTCGGTAATGCGCAGGGACTGTGGACCGTCAATCCCGACGGCACCAACCACGCGGGCTACTATGGCAACAACACGCCCGCGGGGGGGGTGGTCCTCAATCCTCAGGCCATCCCGGGAACCGATCAAGTCCTCTGCATCCTCAGTTCCTGTCACGACCGGCCGTGGGGCGCGCTGGCGATCCTTGACCGGGGCCGCGGCGTGGACGGACGCGCCCCGATCCTGCGCACCTGGCCAGCCGCCGGCATCGACCTCGTCAGGGATCCCGGCACTCCTAACGGAGGATTTGACAGTTTCACCTCAATCAAGCCGAAATACGAGGATCCCTATCCGCTATCTGACAAGTATTTTTTGTGTTCACGCATGACCGGCCAGGGAGAGGTGATGGGTATCTATCTGCTTGACGTGTTCGGCAATGAAATCCTGCTGCACACCGAAGGCGCGGGCTGCTATGATCCGATGCCGCTGGGCCCGCGCCCGCGCCCGCCGGTCATTCCATCGCGCCGTGATTATAAGAACGCGGATGGTTATGTGTATGTGCGCAACGTTTATGAGGGCACCCACATGAAAGACGTCAAGCCCGGCAGCGTGAAGTCCTTGCGCGTGATCGAGTCCCCCGAAAAGCGCACCTGGACCAACCCGGGATGGAACGGCCAGGGCATCGAACGGCCGGGCATGAGCTGGCACGATTTCAACAACAAACGCATCCTCGGCACGGTCCCCGTGGAGGCCGACGGATCCGCCTCCTTTGCCATGCCTTCAGACCGCTTTGTCTATTTCCAATTGCTAGACAAGGATGGCATGATGATCCAGTCGATGCGCAGCGGCACAATGGTGCAGTCCGGCGAATGGGTCGGTTGTGTTGGCTGCCACGACGAGCGCCGCGCCGCGCCCCCGTCGTTGACCGGCACCAACGCGCTGGCCTTGAAGCGGGCCCCGAGCCGCCTTGAGGGATGGCACGGCCCGCCGCGCTTGTTCAACTATCGGATGGATGTCCAACCGGTGTTCGACAAGCATTGCGTGCGGTGTCACGATTACGGCAAGGAGGCTGGCCAGAAGCTCGTTCTGGCAGGTGACCGGGGTTTGATCTTCAATGCTTCCTATGTGAATCTGTGGACCAAGGGCGCGCTCAAGGTGGTGGGTGCCGGCCCACCCGAAATCCAACAGGCATACAGTTGGGGATCACACGCCAGCAAGCTGACACTCTTCCGCGAGGGTATTAACAAACATGCCAACGTGAAAATCACGCCGCAGGAATTTGAAAAAATCGTGACCTGGGTGGACCTCAACGCGCCGTATTATCCAGACTACGCCAGCGCCTGGCCGCACCACCCCTACGGCCGCAGCCCGCTCAGCGATGGCCAAATCAACAAGCTCAAGAAACTCGGCGTGAGTACGGGAATCATCGACATCAGCTTTGATCGCCCGGAAGTCAGCCCCGGACTGGCGCAATTGCCCAAGGACGATCCGCGATACAGCGAGGCGCTGGCCATCATCCGCGAGGGCCAGCAAGCGCTCGAGAAAAACCCAAATCCCGACAGCGAGGGATTTGTCGCCTGCGAGGTGGACCAGCAGCGCGAGCGGAAATATGCATTGCGTGCCGAGATCGAACGCCGCAACCGCGCCGCCATCCGCGAGGGCCATAAAGTCTATGACACGAGTCCTCACGACTCCCCCGCACCCGGCGCGCAGCGCTGACCAGGCCACTGATGGGCCTCTAACATACGCACCCTTGTTCGACTCCGAGGGCCGCTTCCACTGCATGCCAGCCGACAGCCGCACCCCCAGATCGAACTCTTCCGCAGCCGTTTCCTGCAAGCCCTCCGCGACGGCAAACACGTCAGCCCCAGCCGCCTCGCCGACCTGCTTTCTTGGAAACACAGCGGCTTCCATATTAAAGGTGGCGCGCTACCGCCGGGAGCGCATGCCAAAGGAATGGGAACGCACCGGCCAAGAACGGACAACCCGGCGTATCCTGGCATCAAGCGTTCTCCCTGTTTGGCATGCGGCCTGCGTCGAGGCCGCGCTACCTTTA
>CAISTY010000043.1 GCA_903888515.1 Akkermansiaceae bacterium
CCGAGGCCGGTGTCCTGCGGGCGGTTGCGGACGGTGGCGGCGGATTCGGCGGCGTCGAAAAGGCGGGCCATCAGACGCACCCAGTTGGTGATCTTGGCGGGATTGGTGGTGCCCGAGTGGTGGCGGACTTCCAGCGTCTGGTGGCGGAAATAGGATTGAATGTTCAGTTTGCGGTAGCGGCAGGGATAGAGCAGCTTCATCTCGTCGATGCTCTTGCAGGCGTCGATTCTATCAAAGATGGCCTGGCAGATCTGGCGGTGAACGGCGGGGTCCTGGCAGCGGTCATTGAGGTTGGACTGGCAGTAGGTGTTGGAGTTGCCCCGGCGTGATTTCGGTTGGAAGGTATCGAGGACATCCTCGAATTTCAGCCAGAATTTAAAGAGGTTCTTCACCGCCGGGAGACTCATGGGACGGGCGTCGAAATGGACATGGAGTCCGCACTTTCCATCAACCTGTGCCCCGGCGGCTTCCAGTGCGGCGGAAGCTCTTCTAACTTCCTCGATTCCCCGTTCGCCTTCGAGAACCGGGCTGACCAGTTCATACCCGCATGACCCGTCGGTGACGATCTTCCAATGCGGCGTCGTGCTGTGGGTATAGGCCATGTATTCGACCTCGATGCCTGCGGCTCTCAGGCTCTCGACAGCGTGTTGGGAGGTGATGGTGGAGAGGAACTCTATCTCGACTCCGAAGCGGCGGGTCATCAGTGGCGTTGTCATGTCTATCATCTGCCAGAATCACCAGTTGTGTCCATGTCTTTCGTGTTTTTCCGTCGTGTTTTTTTTCGTCTTTTTCGTCATGTTAGAAACGATTGGCACGGATTATGAGACTCAGGAAGTGTGCCAACTCCGGGTCAAACAGAACCGATGAAAAAAGACAAAAAAGACATGGACACAAGTTGTCAGACTGGCAGATGTGTGACGATGAAAGTAATACCTAACACAACGACGAGGCCGCCGATGCTGGCGAAGAATTGGGACAAGACCACGCGGCCTGACGGCTGGTGGATGTCAGAGAAACTTGACGGAGTCCGCGCCATTTGGGACGGCGAAAACTTCCGCTCCCGTGGCGGCAACATCTTCCACGCCCCGGCATGGTTCAAGGCGGGGATGCCCGCCCTGCCGCTGGACGGCGAGATGTTCGTCGGGCGCGGGAAGTTCAACGACGCGGTTTCGATAGTCCGCTCCATGACCGCCGACTGGACGCCGGTTCGGTATCTTGTCTTTGATGTGCAAGCCGACGGCCCGACCGAGGATCGGCAACGCATGTTGCTAGACCTGCAACTCCCCGGCCATGTCTCGATAGTCGAGCAGGTGCTCTGTCAGTCCGGCGACGCCCTGATTGAATTCGAGCGTGCCATCCTGAATGACAAGGGCGAGGGCGTGATGCTCCGCGCCCCGCGCTCACCCTACGAGTTCAAGCGGTCCGGCCACCTCCGCAAGCTCAAGAGGTTCATCGACGACGAGGCCACCGTGATCGGCCACCAGGACGGCGAGGGAAAACACCTCAACCGGTTAGGCGCATTGGTCTGCCAACTCAAGGACGGAACGACGTTCCGCGCCGGGTCCGGGTTCACCGACGCCGAAAGGGAAACCCCGCCGCCCATCGGTGCCATCGTGACCGTCCGCTACTTCGAACTGACCCCCGATGGAGTCCCGCGATTCCCAACATTCCTAGCCGTCCGCAACTACGAATAAACACCTAACATAACACACCGAGATCCCATGAAAACCGAATCCGACATCCTGGACAAAATCCGCAAGTTGCTACGTCTTGCCGACCCCACACGCGGAGCCACCGAGAACGAAGCCAAGGTGGCGCTGGCCAAGGCGCACGAACTGATGACCCGCCACAACATCGACTCAGCCCTGTTGAGGATGGAGCGCGAGTCGGAAGGTGGCGGCGGCTTCACCGTCAACAAGGGCACTTTTGATCTGCCCAAGTCACTCAACCCGGCGGACATCATGATCCTGTCACTGCTGCAAGCACACTTCAACGTGCGGACCATCCTGATGCGCGGCAGAGGCAAAACCCCGGTGGACATCATCGGATCCCCCGAAGACGTGGATTTCGCCGTCTATGCCCTCGCCTTCCTGCGCGGGACATTCTTCCGCTGTTGGAACGAGTTCAAGCGCACCACGATCAATCCCGACAAGGCATCCTACTACCGGGGCCTGCGCGACGGCATCAACGCCGAGCTGACAGCCGCCAAACAGCGGGCTGAGAATGCCTACACCGAAGGGCAGATGGGAAGTTATGCCATCATGCTGGTGGATCAGACGGCCATCGTCACCCGCTACGTCGAGGACAACTACGGCAAGCTCCGCACCCGGACCCAGCACAGCCGCCGCACGGATTCCCACAGCTACGTCGCGGGCAAGAGCAAGGGCCACACCATCCGCATCAACCGGCCGCTGCCACAGTGAAACCTTTCCCCCTAACAACGCAAACAACATGAACACACCAACCAGCATCCCGCTGCCCGAAGCCATGCGCAAGGGCGTCTCCAAACTCGAACGCAACGGCTTCCGGGTCGTGCGTGTCGCACCCAACGGCCATGAACCGGACTCCGGCTTCACCGCCTTCCTCAGCAAGCGGACCTCCACCGGCCTGCGCCTGGCGCAGGTTGAAATGGAATCCAACGGCACCGTCAAAAACCACCAATGAACCAAGCACTAACCTAACAACAAACCAACCAACACCATGAATAAGTTATATTACATCGTATGCGAAGAAAAGGAAACCACGCTGTTTGAAGGACGCTACCAGGGCCGCACCCGTGGCGGTGCCCTCAAGTTCCTCAAGCAGTCCATCGGGCGCAAGACCCTCAACGGACTGGTATTCACTATCACCGAAATCCCGGTGCCGCTGATCCGCGAAATCGTCGCGGAAATGCTCGCCGGCGGTGTCACGCCCGCCGAGAATGTCGTGGCCATCACGCATCCAGATCCCGAGCCGAAGGTCACACGCTTCGATGCGTTCGCCGCTGCGGCTGAGCCCGAGGTGACGCCAGCGAAGGCCACGCCTAACAAGAAGCCCAAACCGGCACCCAAGGCGACTGCTGCCAAGGTCGGCAATCCCGGCCATGGCGACGACCACTGGACAAAGGTGCGGGCCTATTGGGAGAAATGCCGCAGCATCAACAAGACCGCCGAAAAATTCGGGCTCTCGCCTAACACCGTCAAGACCCGCGCCCGCCGCGAGGGATGGAACAAGTGAAATCCACGGCCATGAACGACACCACATGGATTCCGAAACCCGGCGACGGGGCGACGGTCTGCCACCACAGCGACCGGACCGCATGTACGGTGGTCAGGGTCAGCCCCTCCGGCATCACGCTATGGATTCAGAGCGACATCGCCACGCTCGACGGGTGGAAGCCCGAGATCATCCCCGGCGGATTCTCCGGCCATTGCGTGAACAATGCCGATCAGCGGTATGTCTATCAGCCGGACCCCGGCGGCATCATGCACCGCGCCCGCCTCCGCAAGGATGGTCGTTACCGGACGCCAAACGGCGAGCGGGTGATCCCGGGTCGCCATCACTTCCACGACTACAACTTCTAACAATGAATGTTCATGTCACCCGCTATGGCTCCCGCAACTGGGCGGTATGGATCGACGGCGAACTGCTGGCGGTCACCGTCTATCGGAAGGGGGCCATGGCGGTCAAAGCGACGCTCAACGACCTCACCTGCCAAGACCATGTCACGACCCTTGAAGATGCTCCGAACCCCGGCACCGGTGCTGCCAACGCCACCGATGGCGTGGCGGCCAAAGTGCCCGGATGACCTGTGCGGTCCCGCCGCCGCCATCGCCTCCCGGCTGGTTTCCAAAGCCCGCAAGCTCCGCGGTGATCCCGCGGTCCCGGTGAAGCTTCTGCTCTACGGCCCGCCGGGTGTCGGAAAGACCAGCGTCGCCGACATGGTGGCGGAAGAACTATCAGGCACGCGCTTCGCCATCGAGGAGTTCAACGGCAAGTTGGTCACCGTTGAAACAGTCAAGCAATGGATGGGCACGCTTGGCACCTGTTCGCTGTTCGGCGTCTATTCGGTTAGAATTATCAACGAGATGGACCGGTGTTCACGCGATGCTCAGGACTTGCTGCTGGGCTATCTTGATAGATTGCCACCGGGACGCGCGGTGATCGGCACCAGCAACCTGCAACTCGACCTTCTAACCGAGCGGTTCCAGACACGCTTCCAGTCGATCAAAATCACCACGCCATCGACCGGTGAAATCGCGGCCATGCTTCGCCGTCACTGGCCGGTGGACGAGGCCACGGCGCTGCGGATCGCTGTGGGATCAGGCGGGTGTGTCCGGGCCGCGCTGGCCGATCTGGAAACATGGCTCGACGCGGTGGCCTGTTGACAGCGAGGCCACGCCCGATGACGGATGAACCCAAAGCCAGGACACTTGCCAACGGAATCGAGGTGTGGTGCAGCTACGAAAAGCTCGTGCCGGTGGGCGAGTTGAAGCCCAACCCGCGCAATCCCAACACCCACCCGCAGCGCCAGATAGAATTGCTCGCCAAGAACATCCGCTATTTCGGCTGGAGGCAGAACATCTGTGTGTCGAAGCTCACCGGCTTCATCGTTTCCGGCCACGGTCGCCTGATGGCCGCCAAGCACCTCGGTGTGGAGATCGTGCCGGTCGAATACCAGGACTTCGCCAGCGAGAGCGACGAACTCGCCGTGCTGGTGGCAGACAACCGGCTGGCCGAACTTGCCAGCGTGGACTTGAACGAGTTGGAGAAAATCGCCAGCGAGTGGAAGGCCACCGACTTCGACACGATCCTTGCGGGCTTCGAGCCTGCCGACCTCGAAGGCCTGCTCAATCCCAAAGGGGATGGCGATGACGATGACGAGGACGACCGTCACGACAAGGAACTCGACAAGAGTGATGTCACGGTGGCGGTCGGGCTCTATCGGTTCCGCATCAGCCAGGAGGCGTTCATCGCGTGGTGCGACCAGGTGAAACAGGACGCCGGTTTCGACAAGGAATCGGTTATCAAGGAAATCCGCAGCCGCCTCGGACTATGAAAATCACCCTCGAACCGCTGGATGCCACACGTCCCAGCACTTACAATCCCCGCACGGCTGACCCGGCGCGGCTTGACCTGATAGAGCTGTCGTTGCGCAAACTCGGATTCATCGCCCCGATCTTCGCCGACGTGGACGGTGAGATTCTATCAGGCCACCAGCGGCACCTCGTCGCCACGCGCATGGGTGCCACTCATGTTCCGGTGTTCCGCACCAAGGCGCTCGACCTCGACCAGCGCAAGGCGCTCAACATCGTGTTCAACCGAGCGACCAATGACTTCGATTTCCACAGCACGCCCGGCAAGGTCACCCGCGAACTCGAAGCGCTCGACCTGCATGCGCTCGCCGCCCGCATCCCCGACAAGCCGGTCGGCAGTGACACGTTCCTGCGTTGCGTGAAGCCCGCGGAAGTCGGCGTGAAGGATCTATGCAAAGCCAATGCCGGCCGCTGGATCCAGTATGCCCGCAACCTCGCCCGCACGCTGCATCGTCACGGCATTCTCATGCCGCTGGTGTGCCGCGAGGATCTATCAGTCATCAACGGCATCGGCAGGTTGGAAATGCTGGCCGAGAAAAAAGAATCCTTCGCGCCGGTCGTATTCGTCACCGATGAGGAGGCGGAATTCGCCCGGGCCATGATGAACCTGCTCTCGATGGATTTCGACATCCACACGCGCTATGCCGACATGCTCCGCTTCAATTCGTTCCGCAGGGCGCGGCGGGTCAGGCGTGAACTTGGCAACGGTTTTCTCTTCGAGGTTCACGGCGCGAAGCCGTGCAAGGATTTCGACATCGCCAAACCCGCCGACCGCGCCAGATGGACGAAGGAACATGGCATCACCATCCTCGACTTCGGGGCCGGCCACCTGACGGAAACATTCCTGCTTCGCCAGCAGGGCATCGACTGCACGCCCTTCGAACCGTATCGCCTCGGACCGGGCGGCATCAACAAGGCCGAGAGCATCGAACTCACCCGAGCGTTTCTAGCAGAAGTGGCGGCGGGCAGGGACTGGACGAGCATCTTCATCGCCAGCGTGCTGAACTCCGTGCCGTTCCACAAGGACCGTGAACACATCGCCTGCCTCTGCGCCGCGCTGTGCCGCCCGTTCACCAAGGTCTATGCCTGCGCGTCTTCCGCGGGCGAGTCGGGCTGGCGCCAGGTCACCGGCAAGGCGTTCATGAACGAATCCAACGCGGGCAACATCGCGTTCCGGTTGGATTATGAACCGGGCATCCGCATCGGCGATTTCCAGGACAAGCCGAAGGTCCAGAAATACCATACCGAAGCCGAGTTCCGCGATTTGTTCGGCCCGTTCTTCCGTTCAGTTAGAGTGCGCGACTTCTCCAACAACATCAACGCGACCTGCGCATCCGCACTCCCGGTTGACGCCGCCCGCCTGCGCGAGGCCATCGAATTCGAGTTCGATCTTCCCTATCCGGACGGCACCCGTATGGATCTCGTGAAATGCGCCATGGACTCTTTCTCCCAACGTCTTCAGACTACCCTATCAAAATGATCATCCTGCTAGACCTCAACTACACGCTGGTGGCCAACTCGCCCAGGCACGGCAGCACGCCCGAACGCATGGAAAAGCGCCTCGCCGGTGAGCAATACCGGCAGTGGCTCGTTGAACTCGTGCGGCCACACACGGTCGTGCTCATCACCGCCCGCCCCGAACGCTGGCTCATTCCAACGCTTGTTAGAATCGAGCAGGAAACCGGATGGAACCCCGACGACGCGTGCTTTTCCCCGCAGGGATGGTTCAACCCGCCCGCCATCAAGGAGCATCTGCTAGGCAAAGCGGTATTCCCTATCCACGGCAGGGACTCCAGCTACATTGCTATAGAAAGCAATCCCCGGACCCGCGAGATGTATGCCAAATTCAACATCCCGTGCTTCTGGGTGAACAGCGAAGGCGACTGCCTGCAAAACGAAACGCGCCTCGTCAAACGGCTGCCGTGCTGAGTTATGTCATTCTCCGGCACCGCGCTCGACGAGGCTTTTCTTCCAGTCCCCATCGAATCCGAAAGTTGGAGCACTCACCGGCTCCGCGAACCAGAAGTCGGTGAAGGCCACCACATTCGGAGCGGGAAACCAATGGGCATAACCGTTTTTG
Organism: Akkermansiaceae bacterium; assembly: GCA_903888515.1. Lineage (GTDB taxonomy): Bacteria > Verrucomicrobiota > Verrucomicrobiia > Verrucomicrobiales > Akkermansiaceae > Luteolibacter. The sequence goes on from CAISTY010000043.1 coordinate 7,156, forward strand.
TCCATCGCCCACCAACGGGCGCTCTTCGGAGCTACAGACCAGTCGATTTTCATCCGGGCATCCTGTCATCCTCCGCCGGTGGCGCAAGCCCACATTGTCACTTGCCGCGTTGACATACCGGCCTCGGCATGACTGACACCGATCATGTGATGCCCTCCGGTCCCTGGCAATTCGACAAGCAGGTCACCGATGTTTTCGACGACATGCTCCAGCGGTCGATCCCGCAATACAACGCGATGCGGATGGTGGTCTTTGAGGTCGGCAGGAAATTCGTGCAACCCGGCACCGCCATTATCGACATGGGATGCTCGCGGGGCGAGGCGCTGTTTCCCTTCGTTTCGACCCTCGGGAATGCCAACGAATACCTCGGGCTGGAAATCAGCGAGCCGATGATAGAGGCGGCACGCGGGAAGTTCGCGAGCCACCCGCACGGCAAGCGTGTCACCATCCAGCGTGCCGACCTGCGCCACGAGTTCCCCGGTGTGACATCCAGCGTCGTGCTCTCGGTGCTCACGCTCCAGTTCACTCCCATCGAATACCGCCAGCGCATCATCCGCCGCGTGTTCGAGTCACTGGCACCCGGCGGCGCCTTCGTGCTCGTGGAAAAGGTGCTCGGTGCCACCGCCGAACTCGACGAGGCGTTTGTCGAACTGTTTCTAACAATGAAACAGCGCAACGGATACTCGCCGGGCGAGATCGACCGCAAGCGGCTGTCGCTGGAAGGCGTGCTGGTGCCGGTCACCGCCCGCTGGAACGAGGATCTTCTTCATCAGGAAGGCTTCGCCTCGGTCGATTGCTTCTGGCGTCACCTCAACTTCGCCGGGTGGCTGGCGGTGAAGTCATGATGCCGACGCTCCCCTTTGTCCTTGCCGTGGTATCGGAGAGTCGGCAGCGTGTTGTCCCATGCCTCCGAAATTCGATGAAATGGCCAAGGTGCGGGTCCGTCACAAAAGCGAGCCGATGGAAGGCTATGTCGTGGCCATCCAGGAAAAGGACGGACGCTGGATCTACAAGATTTCCCATCCTGATCAGGACGACCTTGAGGAAAGCTGGGACAATTGGGTGCCGGAAGAGTGGCTGGAAGAGGTGAAGTGACGTCCCCTGGTGTTCCGCACCCACTTGACACCCGCCCTGCGGCATGGAGCCGAAGGAATTGTCAGCGGATGTCGCCGGGAGGATCCTCGACGCTGATTTCCAAAACGTAGTTAGAAAAGTCGCGGCAGGCAAGCCGCTAACCGTGGCTGAGAGATCGCGCATTGAGGCGCGGGCGGCCGGCAGTCAGGAAACACTCGCCTACGCCAAGACCCTGGTGGAACTGGCGGCGGTATTGGGAGTGACGCGCCGGACGCTGACCGCCTGGCAGAAGATGGAGGGCTCACCCAAGCCTCTATCCAACGGAATGTGGCCGGTGGCAGACTGGCGCGAGTTTGTCCGGGTCCGGGGACTCAAGGCGGGCAAGACGCCGGTTGGCAACGAAGAGGCGCTCAAGGCCCGTAAATTGTTGGCCGAGGTTGAGGAGCGGGAATTGAGGATCGCCGTGAAAAAGGGCGAGTATGTCCCGATCCATCAGGTCAGAACCGAATGGATCGGACTGGTCGCCCAGGCCACATCCATCCTGCGGGCAAAGTTTGAAAATGAACTTCCGCCGATTCTATCAGGTCTCGACGCCACCGGCATCCAGCGCGAATGCCGCAAGGCTATTGATGAAGTGCTGCGCTGCCTGCATGAATCATGAAAGCCCTGCATGACATCTGGCGCGAAGCGTGGCAGCCACCCGACCGGCGGCCACCGTGGGAGTGGTGCGAGGACCACGTCGCGGGCATCCCGTATTCGCCCAACCCCGGTCGCTTCCGTTCGGAGAACTCGCCGTGGATCCGCGAGGTCATGGAGGCGCTGGTTGATCCGCGCATCCGCCTGGTGTCCATTATCGCGTCGGTCCAGTCATCCAAAACCACCGCCCCGGAACTCACGCTTTGTTATATCATCTCCAACCTGCCCGGCCCCGCGCTGTGGCTCGACCAAACCGACGAGGATGCACGCGACTATTCCGAGGCGCGGTTACAGAAGCTTTTTGACCAGTGCGAACCTGTGGCCCGGCTGATGCCCACGG
>CAISTY010000044.1 GCA_903888515.1 Akkermansiaceae bacterium
CGGCCTTACCGCGACTCAGGTGTTTGATGAGACGGTGACGACGCTGTTCAATGCACCGGGCGGCGGCCGGCTTCATGTCGAGAATCTGAAGGGGGCCGCCGGCGAGGTGGCGCTGCGGATTGGCGCCGAGAACGAGGCTTTCGGTGTCATTAATGTGGGTGATGACGCCAAGCTGGTGAAGTTGTGCGAAAAGAACGGCCTGTCCACCGGCGAGCGTGAGTTTTCCGGATCACTTTTCCATGAAATCAACACGCCGCGCTCAACGGTCAACCTGCTGATCGGGTCGAAGAAATTCACCGAGGGCTGGAGCAGTTGGCGCGTTTCGACCATGGGCCTGATGAACGTGGGCAAGGGGGAAGGCGCTCAGATCATTCAGTTATTCGGGCGCGGGGTCAGGCTCAAGGGCTGCGACATAAGCCTTAAACGCAGCGACAGGACGCTGCTGCCGGAAGGCGTTCAGCGGCCGGAGCACACCGGTATTCTGGAGACACTGGGCATCTTCGGCATTCATGCGGACTACATGGCGCAGTTCCGTGACTTCCTTGAGGAGGAGGGCCTGCCCACCAACGACATGCGTATCGCGTTCCTGCTGCCGGTGATCAAAAACCTCGGCATGCAGAAGCTCAAGATGATCCGCCTCAAGAAGACGATCAACGATGTGGACACCGAGTTCGGCGATGCATTCCGCAAACTGGGGCCGATTCCGACGGTGGCAAAGCCAGACCCGGCCAGTGATCCGGGCACGGACTATCTGCAAAAAAACCAGGTCGTCCTCAACTGGTACCCGAAGATTCAGGCAATGAAATCGGGCGGTCTGGTGGGCGGCGATGCGGAAGCCGCTCCGAACGAGACGCACTTGGGCGCCCGGCACTTGGCGTTTATCGATTTTAATCGGATCTATTTCGAGATGGAACGGTTCAAGGCCGAACGCGGCTGGTATAACCTGAATCTGACGCGTCAGGACATCGAGGCGCTGCTTGCCGACTCAAGCTGGTATCGGCTGCTGATTCCCGCCGATGAACTGGTATGCGATTCCTTCGAGAAGGTGTGGCTGTGGGAAGATATCGCCATTTCCCTGCTCAAGAAATACACCGAGCGCTACTACACCTTCAAAAAGCGCGAGTGGGAACTGCCGCATCTGGAATATCGCGAAATGGAGAGCAATGATCCGAATTTCCTGTGCGAGAATGCCAAATCGGATGATGGCTATTACCGCATCCTCATAGATCAATCCCGGAACGATATTGTCGCCAGGCTCGAAGTACTCAAGGCAGCGATTGGGAAAGGTGATCTGAAACCCTGGGAGTTCAGCGGCGTGAAAGCGGTCTGGTTCGGCAGGCACCTGTATGAGCCACTTTTGTATCTGGAGGGTAATGTTGTCGAGATCAGCCCCGCACCGCTGAACAAGGGTGAGCGGCAGTTCGTGGAAGATCTCAAGGCATTTCATAACCAGAATGCCGATTTCTTCACGAACAGGGAACTCTACCTGCTCCGCAATCTGAGCAAGGGCCGCGGTGTGGGTTTCTTCGAAGCAGGCAATTTCCACCCCGACTTTATTCTCTGGCTGCTTGCAGACGGCAAGCAACATGTCATCTTCGTCGATCCCAAAGGCATCCGGAACATCGGGCCGAACGACCCCAAGATCCAGTTTCACGAGACCATCAA
>CAISTY010000045.1 GCA_903888515.1 Akkermansiaceae bacterium
AATGTGTGCGGCGGCGGGCAGGATGCCCGCGCCACCGTGGCCCGGGCATCCTGCCCGGTACCAATTGGTCTCACCTGATTTCCCTAACAATCGTTAAAACCCGGCAGGGTTCTGGATGTCTGAACCTTGGCTAAATCCGGAGGGAGGGGAAATGGGGATTGATCCCACCCCGTGGCGAGCCGCCAGCCCGGCACCCGAATGGCTTCGGATCCAACATCCGAGGGTGGTGCGCCACCCGTACGGTTCAATCCAAACGGAAAACAGGGCGGAAGCTTTCAACTTCCGCCCTGCTTGTGATTGATTTGAGATCAATCGGAGTCGGCTCAGACACCGAACTTCCTGCGCAAGCCAGCGAGTCCCGCAAGGACCGCACCGAGCATGGCGAGGGTCGTGCCGCCGTCCGGAGTCTGCTCCACAATTTCTTTCACTTTGATGTCAGTGAAGGCCTTGGTGAACGAGTCGGAGGTGAGACCACCGGCCCTGAGTTGGTTGAGATCCCAAGCTGCGCCGCCAGTGGCGAGAGCCATGTTGACGTAGTCAGCTATGGTAGTTCCAAATCCACTGGAAGCAAACCCACCCCCCGTGGTTGTGTACCCGCCGAAACCGTCAGCCGTGTAAGCATTGCCAAGGGAGTCAATTCCCAAGGAGGTCTGCTGTTGCCCATTCCTATAAGCGGCATCTACGACCACGTTTAACAGCGCTGACTTTCCTACAAGGGCCGCGAGGGTGCTGGCGTAGGTGTCGCCGCTGGTAACATCCCGGTCCTCGTCGGTGACCAGAATGACGTTAAGTGCCGCACCACTCCGGAACGTGTAGTTGCTCAAGGCATAGGAGATGGCCTGCCAACCGTCCTCTGTGGCTCCTGTGACGACCAGCCCGGTTGTTGCTGTGGACAGTTGTGGCGCCGTCCCATAAGCACCACCGCCCACCGTGTGCTGGTGGCCCGCAACCGAATGACCACCAGAGCCGGAAGCTCCGTAGCCAACCAAGCCGTATTGATTGTTGGTGACACCAGCCGCGATCAACTGGGTTTCGAGCTGGCCGACCATGGTGCCAAGCCAAGCATGTTCACCGCCCATGGACCCCGATTCGTCCACGATGAAGAGAACGTCCGCCATCGTGGCCGCACGGGTCATCGATACTGAGGGCAGGATCAAAGCAGCACCCAAACCCAACAGGAATTTTGATTTGTTTTTCATAATTGTTTCGATTTTGTGTTAACGCTTGCATCGCCCGTAAGTTGTTTGCGGATGCGACTACCCAATCCCATGCAGATTCCATGCCACATCCGAGATCCGAGGCGGTCACGCTCGTTTCATGATGATGTATTATACTCATGTACAGCCTGTTATGAAAAAATCTCCGCAATAAATATTTTTTCATGTCGTGCCAGCGCTGACGGATCCAGGCCCAAAGTGTAAAGTTTGCTGACAGGCATGTCGGGGTTGTTGACACCCCAGCCGCCGCAGTCGGTAATACCCGGCCGGGTGTTGCTAGATCCTCGAGGTGTTCCAGACGCTCCGGGTATTGATTTCCGGAAGTGTTTCTGAATGAAAGAACGCCACATCGATCATCGTTTCATGCATCACGATGAACCCCAATCCTGAACACCAATCAACGCGTCGCGACTTCCTGAAAACAACGGGTGCTGCCGCAGCGGCTCTGGGCTTTCCCACCATCATCCCCGCCTCGGCTCTTGGCCAAGGCGACAAGCCCGCCCCCAGCAACCGCATTGTCATGGGCGGCATTGGCCTCGGCAACATGGGTAGCGGCGATCTGAGCAATTTCCTCAACAACCCGCTGGTGCAGTACGTCGCCGTGTGCGAAGTGCGCGGCAACGTCCTCAATGAGCGCAAGAACCAGGTGGACGGGAAAAATGGCAACAAGGACTGCAAAGCCTACGTTGATTTCCGCGAGTTGCTGGCCCGCGAGGACATCGACGCCGTGCACATCGCCACCCCGGACCACTGGCATGCCATCCAGATCATCGAGGCTTGCCGCGCCGGCAAGGACGTCTTTTGCCAGAAGCCGGAAACCCGCATCTTGCGCGAGGGCAAGCTCGTCGTCGAAGCCGCCCGCCGCTATGGCCGCGTGGTTTCCGGCGGCAGCCAGCGCGTCCTGGAGGACTACCGCAAACTCGTCAACTCATGTTGGAGCGGCGAGTTGGGCCCGATCAAGTCGATCAATGTGGCAGTCGGTCCGCTCTCCCAGCAGTGCAACCTGCCGCCGGAGAATTGCCCCGCCGACATGAACTGGGAAATGTGGCTCGGGCCCGCGCCATGGGCACCCTACAACTCCAAGCGCTGCGACGGCAATTTCGGAACCGGCGGCGGCAGTTGGCGGTCCTACAGCGACTATTCCGGCGGTGGCATGACCGACTGGGGCGCGCACCACTTTGGCGGCGCCACCTTCGCCGTGGACGTGCGGGAATTGCAGCCGACCGAGGTGACCCTCAACGACGAGGGCGGCAAGAAATGGATTTCCTTCAAATATCCCAACGGCATTGAGTTGACCCACAACAGGCCGGGCCGTCGCAACATGCAAGTCGAGGGTACTCCGGGTGAAAAACGCGAGGCCAAGAAGATCCCGGAATATGCGGCCAAGGGCGGCATCAACGCCGATTTCCTCGAGTGCGTCAAGACCCGCAGCAAGCCGTTCCGCGACATCGAACTCGCCGTCAATACCGTGACCGTCTGCCATCTCGGCATCATCGCCTACACCTTGGGCCGTTCACTCAAGTGGGATGCGGCGAAACAACAATTCACCGGCGACGATGAGGCCAACCGTTTCATCGACCAGGCCCGCCGCGAACCCTGGCGTCTGTGATCCGACTATCCCTCATTCCAACCCACATAATCTCCAACAAGAAACACAACTTGCCATGTCAGAACAATTAGACAAAGCCTTTGAAGCCCTGAAAACCTATGACTGGGGCATCGATCCCAACGTCATCCGCCCGATTGACGAAGCGATCATCACAACTCACACCGATGCCGCAGCCCGCAAGGATCTCGAAACGCGTCTCATCGCGGTGCTCAAAACCGAAGCGCCACAAGCCGCCAAGGGTGCTGTGTGTCGCGCGCTTAAAACCATCGGTACCGCTGCCGCAGTGCCGGCCTTGGCCCCGTTACTGGCGGATGAAAAACTCTCCCACATGGCGCGCTTCGCGCTGGAACGCATCCCCGTCCCGGATGCCGGCCAAGCGTTGTGCAACGCGCTCCCGAAGGTGGCCGCCAAACTCAAGATCGGCATCATCACGTCGCTCGGTGCCCGCCGCGAAGCGGCTGCCGTCGCCCCGCTGCAAGCCCTGCTCGCCGACAGCGACCCGGCCATCGCCGCCGCTGCCGCCCACGCTCTGGGTGATATCCGCTCGCTGGAGGCGGCCAAGGCGCTCGTCGTTGCCAAGCCAGGTGCCGGGACCAAGGACGCCATCGCCGATGCCTCCATGGCATGCGCTGAAACCCTCCTCACCGCCGGCAACAAGGGCGCCGCGAAAGCCACTTACGAAAAGGTCCTCGCCAGCACCCCGTCCAAAGCGGCCAAGGACGCCGCCACGCGCGGCCTGCAGGCTTGTGCCAAGTAGCACTTGTCACGGCACCGGTGTTGGGGTTTCACGCACCAACTGTCCGCAAGGGTTGCTCCATGGTGGCGCAGCCTGGGTGGCAACCGGATTGCAAATGAGAACAGGATATCGAGATGATACGACAAATGTTTTTGCGGATGTTTATAGGTGCGGTTTTGATGATTCCGATGGTGGGTTGGAATAGCGTCGGGCAGGACCGCGTACAGCCGTCCGGCCTGCCTGAACCGATGACTGTGGATTTCAAGTATTCACCGCCTGAATGGCAGACCGCGATCTGCCTGCCGGATGACCCGCACAAATCCATTGTGAGCAGAAACGGCGAACTCCTTTATCACTATAGAGGGAGATTCAATACAAGAGTATCGGTCGTGATTGCGGACGATGCGGTATGGAAGGGGCAGGAACTCGCCGGACCACGCATACCGATCGTGCGAACGCTGAAGGAGCTGCCCGGTCTGGCGATAGTTGAAGAGGCGTTTGCGGTTACAGATCATCCGGGCGAGGGAGCACGCAATGATATCATTCTGGTACAGGTGACAAATACCGGATCGGTTTCCCGTGCTATATCTCCCCGTCTGGTTTTGACTGACAAGGATCCTGTCGTTGACATCAAGGATCAGATCGTCAGGTTGAAGACAGGTGAAGCGATCACATCGTCTCTCAAAATGTCAGCCAGCGTGGCCGGCGAGGAGAAGGATCGTCTGTCCGTGCAATTGGAATCCATAACCATGGCCGCCGGCGCAACTGAACGTTTTTTTGTGGTCTATCAAGCAGGGAGTCCGCTTGTCCGCTTGCCCGGCAAGCTGGCCGAGGCAATCGAATACCGGACCAAAGCGCAGCAGTACTGGCAAAACGCACCGTTGCCATATGACCGGATCGAGGTGCCGGATCGAGGTATCCAGGCGCTGATTGATTCGGCGACCCGCAACATCTGGCAGGCGCGCGAGATCAAGAAAAACCTGCCGGCCTTCCAGGTGGGTCCGACCTGTTACCGCGGGCTGTGGATTGTGGATGGTGCGTTTATTCTTGAAGCCGCGACGATGCTTGGTGCGGGTGACCAGGCGCGTAATGGGGTGGCGTACGAGTTGACCTATCAGCAGGCTGATGGCCGGATCAAGGTGATGAAGAATTTCTCCAAGGAAAACGGTATTGTGCTGTGGACCTGTGTCCGCCATGCGCAACTTACCCAGGACAAGAAGTGGCTGGAATCGATGTGGCCCAAGCTGGTCAGGATCGCCGAGCACATCAAGACCCTGCGGCGCGAGACGCTGTCTAACGATTCGCCGCTTGACGATGGTCTCAATCCGCCGGGTTTTCCCGATGGAGGAATAAGGGGCACACGCTACGAATATACCAACCCTTATTGGAACCTTGTTGGACTCCGTTCATTCGTGGGGGCCGCCCGGTGGCTGGATAAAACGGATGAGGCGGACACCTGGCAGAAGGAATACGATGATTTCATGGCTGCTTTCCGCAAGGCCGCAGCACGCGATATGCGCCAGGATGCTCATGACAATTCCTACCTGCCCATCCTGATGGATGACCCGCAGGCCACGGAATTGCCACAGCGCGGGCAGTGGGGTTTCTGCCATGCGGTTTATCCAGGGCAGATTTTCGCGCAGGATGACCCGCTCGTTACCGGAAACATGGCGATGCTTGCGGCTACCGAACGCGAGGGCATGGTATATGGCACGGGCTGGGATGCCAAGGGCATCTGGAATTATTTCGCCTCGTTTTACGGCCATGCCTGGCTGTGGCAGGGCAATGGCCGCAAGGCGGCGCAGGCTCTCTATGCCTTTGCCAATCACGCCGCGCCGGTTCTCGTCTGGCGCGAAGAGCAGTCGCTGATAGGCGAGAAGTATAAAGAGGTCGGCGACATGCCGCACAACTGGGCCAGTGCCGAGTTCATCAGGCTCGCGATCCACCTGCTGGCGATCGATCGCGGCAGTGAGCTGCACCTGTTTGAAGGTTTGCCGAAGGAATGGACACGCCCCGGCATGGTCACCAAACTCAATGGAATTGCAACCCCGTTCGGGAAGTTAACACTGGAGTTGAAGGTGGCAAAGGATGGCAAGTCTGCCAGCCTGATCGTTGCGCCGATGACGGATAGTTCCTGCCGGAAAATCGTGGTTCATCTGGGTGGCTGGGCCGATAAAGACGTGCATGCGGTGCGTGAATTCGATGCGGACAAGAAGCTTGATCTAACGATTACGCCGCTTTCAGCTCGTTGATCCAGAGCGTGCTTGTTTTTTCGGGCGAAAACCCCTGCAAAATCCAGGGCCGAGACCGGAGGGCGGAAACAAGGCGGAAAAGAAAATTGAGTTTCCGCTAGCACTGGTGGGGCGCATAATCCACACTGCCCGCAAGGATGGCCCGATGGTGGGGCTGCCCGGATCATCACCAACCAAAGCAAACCAAGCAAAACCAAACGAAAGGAATCATCTTATGGTCATCATTGAATCTTATCCCGTTGCCGTTGCGATGTGTATCATCACGATGCTCTGCTGGGGGTCGTGGGCCAACACGCAGAAACTTGCCAGCAAGGAATGGCGCTTCCAGCTCTTTTACTGGGACTATGCCATCGGCGTGTTCCTGTTTTCGCTGCTGCTGGCGTTCACGCTTGGCAGCCATGGTAGCGGCGGCCGTGGTTTTCTAGCGGACCTGCATCAGGCGGACGGCAATTGGCTGGCTTCGGCGTTTATTGGCGGCGTCATCTTCAACCTCTCCAACATCCTGCTGGTCGCGGCCATTGACATCGCGGGGATGGCTGTCGCCTTTCCCGTCGGCGTCGGATTGGCACTCGTGCTGGGTGTCATCACGACCTATGCGGCCAAGCCCGAAGGCAACGCGCCGATGCTCGCACTAGGCGTGGCGGCAGTGGTGGTGGCCATCGTGCTGGACGCGCTTGCTTACAAGAAACTGGCCGCAGCGGGCAAAAAGACCCCGGTGAAAGGCATCGTTCTGTCCGTCGTTGCGGGCGTGCTGATGGGGTTTTTCTATAGTTTCGTCGCGCAGTCGATTGGCAGGATTGACGGTCCGACGCACCTGTTGGAAGCCGGCAAGTTAAGTCCCTACACGGCGATTGTGTTATTCAGTGCCGGGCTGCTCGCGTCGAACTTCATCTGGAACAGCATCGTCATGGCCAAGCCGTTCAACGGCGAGCCGGTGACTTACCACGACTATTTCACCAAGGGAAATGTCCGCCTGCACCTGATTGGTATTCTCGGCGGCATCATTTGGAATGTCGGCATGAGCTTCAGCATCATCGCCAGCACCAAGGCGGGTGCCGCCCTGTCTTATGGCCTCGGCCAAGGTGCAACGATGGTCGGTGCGCTCTGGGGCGTGTTCATCTGGCAGGAATTCAAGGGTGCGCCGCAGGGCACCAACAAACTCCTCGGTGCGATGTTTTTGTTTTACCTGATAGGCTTGGTGGTTCTGATCGCCTCAAAACTCTAACCTGACACCGCATATATCTATTATGAACAGGAAATCCATCATTGTGGTCGGCAGTTCCAATACCGACATGATCATCAAACTCGCGCGCATTCCGCGGCCGGGTGAAACCATCCTGGGCGGCGATTTCGTCACGGCGGCCGGCGGCAAAGGCGCCAATCAGGCGGTCGGGGCGGCGCGTGCCGGCGGGCAGGTCACGTTCATTGCCCGCGTTGGCCAGGATATGCTCGGCAAGCAGGCCGTCGCCGGGTTCATCAAGCATGGCATTTATGTGGACTATGTTTTCCGTGACCCGAGCGCGCCGTCCGGGGTGGCGCTCATCTTCGTCGCCAAGGATGGCGAGAATAGCATCGCCGTGGCGGGGGGGGCGAACGGCCGGCTGTCGCCCGCCGATGTGAAGAAGGCCGCCAAAGTCTTTGCCGGGGCGAGCGTGCTGGTCATGCAACTGGAAACGCCGCTTGAGACACTGCAAGCCGCCGCCGAACTCGCCACCAAGGCCGGAGTGCGCGTGATTCTCAATCCCGCCCCCGCCCGGCCGTTGCCGGACAGCTTGCTCCGCCATGTCTCGGTCCTAACACCTAACGAAACAGAGGTCGAGCTGCTCACCGGCATCCCGGTGACCAACAACGCCTCTGCGGCGAAGGCTGCGGCCAAACTGCGCGCGCGCGGTGTTGAGACGGTGATTCTCACGCTGGGCGCGCGCGGTGCCTTCATCGCGGATGCTGACGGAAACCGCCGGGTGCCCGGCTTCAAAGTCAAGGCCGTGGACACCACCGCGGCGGGCGACATCTTCAACGGCGCGCTTGCCGTGGCACTGGCGGAAAACAAACCGCTGGATGATGCCGTGCGTTTCGCCAACGCCGCGGCTGCGATCTCCGTCACCCGCCTCGGTGCCCAACCGTCCGCGCCGTCGCGCAAGGAAATTGCCACGTTGCTGCGCTCGCTCCCATGATTCCCTGAATCCATTCCCCTGCTCCTGGCCTGGTCTTTATACACAATTCCGGGGAACGATTCCTCGCTTCGTGTTCAGCGCGGGTTGGTTTTCCAAGGTCGCGGAGCGACCCTGGAGGGTAGCCGTGGGTTTCAACCCACGGTTCCAAGGGTGATATGAATGTTGCGTCGCGTCGCGACGCTTGATGTGGGCGCGTACCAAAGGGCAACGTGGTTTCAGGCGTCGCTCCGCGACGCGATCCCTCATGGGATGCCGTAAACCGTGGGTTGAAACCCACGGCTACCATCATGCGATCGCTCCGCGACCAAGATGGTGATCGGAGATCCAATGGTAATCCAAGAGATGTGTATAAAGACCAGGCCCCGTGCCCCGGATAGTGGCTGTGGCATCCTGCCGCAGACCGTGCCCCGGATAGTGGCTGTGGCATCCTGCCGCAGACCGTGCCCGGGATAGTGGCTGTGGCATCCTGCCGCAGACCGTGCCCGGGATAGTGGCTGTGGCATCCTGCCGCAGACCGTGCCCCGGATAGTGGCTGTGGCATCCTGCCGCAGACCGTGCCCGGAGCGTCCCGCTCCGTCTGGCAGACAACGACCGCCGATGGCGGAGATCGCGGATCGCGGATTAGTGAACGGTCACCCGCCCCCACATTTTACACACCATTTACAGACCCCGGCGGCGTTTTGAGGTAGGGTGAAAGCGTGCGGTGGGTCAATACAGGCCGTCCGGCCCGGCGCAAGCCGCGCGGCGCGGATCACGAACCACCCGGGCACCGACATTCCGCATGAAATTTCCAAGAACTTCCGCATTCATGTGTCACATCATATATATGAATCCATGCAACAACCCCTGATCACCGCTCTCCGCACCCGCTTTCCCTGCTTTCTCATGCGCACCAACCCCGATGGTAAATTCTAACAATACAATGAAATGAAACGATTCGCTCCCTGTATGATGGTTCTAATGACGATGGCGTTGATCGACACGGCATGGTCCGGACAGGACAGGCTGGAACGGCAGATTCGTCTTGAACTCGATCTGGCCGATGGCTCCCACGTGGTCGGAACTCCGGAGATCGAGTCTCTGCCCGTGCAGACATCCTACGCCAAGATGGACATTCCCTTGCACCAGATCCTCGCCATTAAAATGGGCGACGATCACGAAACGGCAGCTTTCGATCTGCGCAACGGCGACAAGCTCAAGGGCGTCCTCACACTCTCGCCGGTCAAGTTGGAGACGGTGTTCGGGAAGGTTTCGATAGGCATCGAACACATCAAAGACCTGCGCGTCGTGATTGGTGGCGGGGTGCTGCCGGCGGGCGAAGGAACCATGGCGTTCGGCGGCCTAAATTGGACGCCGTGGCGGACCCTGTTTGAGGTACAGGGGGACAAGCTGGTTTCGCTGCCCAAGGCGCGGCCGGGATTCAGCTACGGCCATGGCGGCCACGGACGCGGGGCCACGCTTATCAGCAACCTCGGCAGCGCCGCATGGAAGGACTATAGCATGGAGTTCGAGTTCTGCATGCGCGGCGTGGACCCGTCATTCAACCCGCACGGGCTGCCACTGGACCACCGCGCCGGATATGTCATGTTCCATGTCGCGGACGCCAAGGAAAGCTGGAACGAGCGCGGCTGGAGCAACTACACCCTCAGCCTCAGCGGCGACGGCAGTTGGGGCCTCAGTTGCGGCTATAACAGCCACTGCAATGTGGCGTCCGGCTGGGGCAATCCGCAGACCGAAGTCAGCCGCAGCCTGGCCGATGGCAAGGGCTTGAAGCTCGACCCGCAGGCCGGCAATAAATTCCGGATAGATGTGCGCGGAACACGCATCCAGGTGTGGGTTGACGGCAAACAACTCGCCGACGTGCGGGATGAAAAAATGGGCGCGTGCATCGGCGGCCAGACGCTGGACCATGGCGGCATCGGCTTTCAAACACCATGGGAATGCATGATCTGGATCCGCAATTTCTCAGCCAAACCGCTGTGACGTCTGGAAGTGTGTAACTTCTAACAATACAATGACATGCAACGATTTACGCTCTGCACATTGGTGCTCACAGCAATGACGCTGGCCGGCACGGCATGGTCCGGACCGGACAAGCCCGAGCCGCTGGTTCGTCTTGAAATCGATTTGGTCGACGGTTCGCGCATCATCGGAACTCCCAGCATTGATGATCTATCGGTGCAGACGTCCTACGCCAAGATGGAAGTTTCATTGGTGCAGATCACGACGATCAAGATGGAAGAAGATCATGAAACCGCGTCCCTCGATCTGCGGAACGGCGACAAGCTGAAAGGCGTCATCAGTCTCGCGCCTATCAAGTTGGAGACGGTGTTCGGGAAGGTGGCGATCGGCGTGGAATACATCCGAGCGTTTCGCGTCGTGTTATCCCTTGGGGCGCTGCCGGATTCGCTGAAGCACGGGTTGGTCTTGCACTACTCGTTCGACCGGGATGAAAAGGGCAAGGTGACGGATGAGAGCGGAAAAGGAAATGCCGGCGAAGTGAAGGATGCGAAGTGGACATCGAAGGGGAAGGTCGGCGGGGCGTATGAGATGGACGGTCGTCGCAGCCAGATCGAGAGCATAAGGAACGTGGAAATCGAAGGTTCGAAGCCCAGAACGCTGGCTGCATGGATCCGATGCGATGACCTGCCCGTCGGGAAGACCGCAGTTCCGGTCGGTTTTGGCAGATCTAATTGTTATGCTGATCCGTTTTGCTCCGGGACCCTGTATGCGATTGGGGTGCACTGCGTTGGTGGAACGAAGACGATAGGGATGTGGGGTGTCAACCAGAGCGACGTGTGGTCCGCAACGCCGTTCTCGGCGGGACGATGGTACCACGCTGCGGCGACGTTCGATGGAAAGACAGTTCGCTTTTACCGGGATGGCAAGCTGGATGTCTCCAAGGAAGTCCCGGTGAATACTGCCACGTCGCCCCTGGCTATCGGCCGCATCTGGGGTGACTACCCGGACCGGTCCAGGTTTGTCGGCGCCGTTGACGAGGTGATGGTCTACAACCGCGCGCTGACGGAAGAAGATGTTAGACAGCTCTACGACGCCCGGAGGTGACAATGCATGGAGTGCGGTGGCAGAGTGAGGCACGAACGGCGACACCGCTTTGGCTGTGTGCGGTGGCTCCATGGAATCATACCTGCTTCAACATATCATGCGAATTCAGACACGGAGCGAGACGCTCCGGGCACGGTCTGGAGCCAGAGGCTCCAGCTACGCTGCCAGCGCTGAATCATCACTTGAAAATGGCCCCATACCGCGCGTGCAGTTCCTGATAGAGTGCATGCGCCTGCGGGTCCGGCACATAGGACGTGCCCGGTCGATAGACCTGGCTGAAGGCGTCCGCTTCGTCGCGATAGGCGCCGGTGCCGATGCCGGCAAGGATGGCGGCACCTAGCGGAACCGCCTCCTCCATGTCGGGGACCTCCACCACGATGCCGGTCACGTCCGCCTTATTTTGCATCCACAGCCGGTTTTTTGTAGGTCCGCCGATGACGACGATTTTGTCGCTGTGCACGCCGAGTCCGTGGCCGAAGGCGCGGATGATATCGAGGAATTGATAGTTCAAGCCCTCGATGACCGCGCGGAACAGGTCGCCGCGGTTCGCGATGTTGCGCAACCCGGTGAACGCGCCGGTCGCTGAAGGATCGAGCACCGGACAGAAACTGCCCGACATGTGCGGACGGAAGAAAACGCCGTGGCTGCCGATCGGCGCTTGTGAGGCAAGCTCGACCAGCCGCGCCCACTCGGAGTCGTTATCATCTCCATTGTTAGATCCGGCGGCTGGCAGGCCTATTTCCCGCTTGCTCCACTCCAACATGTCCGCCGCCACCGTGGCGCCCATCACGGCGTAACGGTCGCGCGCCACATGCGAATCCACCAGCACGCCCATGCGCTGCACCTCGGGCGTCAGGACCGGTTGGTCCAGCGCCGAAACCACCATCTCCCAGGTCCCTAACACATCGAGCAGCACCCCCGGTTCGAAGGCCCCCGTCGGCAGGCAGCCGCAACAATAATCGTGGCCGCCTAACACGACGGGCGTGCCCACCTTGAGCCCGGTGGTTGCGGCGGCCGCCTGGTGCACCCGCCCGAGCAAAGTGCCTGCCGGCAACGGATCACACAGTACCGATCTGTCTATCCCCGAGCGTTGCAGAAAGTCGTCATTCCAAGTGCGCGTCCGCTGGTCGAACAACAACGTGGTCGATGCCATGCTGTAGTCCGTGGCCAGTTCACCGCATAACATGAAGTTGACAAAATCCTCTATCAGCAACCACTTGTGGGTCTGCTCGAGAATCGCCGGCTCATTTTCCCGCATCCACCGCAGCCGTAGTGCGGTGTTGAACGTCCAGATCTGATTGCCGCCGCGGGCGAATTGTTCGTCCGCCCCGATATGCTCCAGCCACCACGTTTGCTGCGGTGCGGTGCGCGGACAATGCCAGCTCACGAATGGATAGAGCCACTTGCCCGTTTTGTCGATCGGCACGCCATCCATGCCCATGCCGGTCACCGCCACTCCCAGGATCTTCCCTGCATCCACCGTCGATGCCACCGCGCGGACCGAGTTGGCGATGCCCGACCAGATTTGCTCGGGTTGCCACACGGCCCACTCTGGATGTGCCGGATCCGGATGATCACACACGGTCGCCACGTCATGCCTGGCAACCACTCGCCCGTCCGTGCCGAACAACACCGCCTTGAGATTGGTCGATCCCACATCAATGCCTAACAAATAACTCATGACTCCCTTTCGTTGGTTGCAAGAAAATGCTTATTCATCACCCACACGGTCGCGGTCCCTCTTGCCCGGTCATTCGGCCGGTCCATGGGCGGATGGTTTCCCGGCGTTCGCCTCGGCCAACGCCAGACGGATTTCGCGGCTGCGCCGTTCCCCGTCCCAGCCCAGCACATCCCCGACAATGTCCGCGAGTTCGGTGAGCACGGTTTCGTCCGCCCGTCCTAACAGGGTGATCACACTGCGCCGCCGCGCCAAATCCGACAGATGCAGCACCTGTTCGTCCGTGGCGATCATCCGGATCTCGCCCACGGTGTAGTCGGGCAGCGCGTTGAGAGGCACCCTCCATGCAGGCTCCGGTTGTTGCGCCCAACGCTCCGCCTGCGTTCCGTAACGCTCCAGCAACGCGGCCACGCGCTCCGCAGCCAGCCCGTTAGCCGCCGCCACACGCCCGATCCACTGCCGCTTCTCCGCCGCGCCTTTGGGATATCCTTCCGCCCCGAAATAGACCCTGTCGTGCGTGGATACCTCGCGCATCCTGCCAAGTCTATCTAACGCCTTATCGGCGGCCTGTTCGGCGAACGACCGGAAGGTCGTGAGTTTGCCGCCGATCATGCTATAGATCGGAAATCCCCGTGATTCATCCGTATCGGAAAGCGCCAATTGATGACCGCGCGACACGCGGCTCGTATAGTCCAAGCCGGAGGCCGGCAACGGGCGCACCCCGCAGAACACATGCACAATGTCGCCGTGTGACAGCTTCAGTCCGGGGAAAACACCCTTGAGGGTCTGCATCATGTAATCGATTTCAACGTCCTCACACACCGCATCGTCCGGGTTGACAACCCGGATGTCGGTCGAGCCCATGATCACCTTGTCCGCAACCCGGAAAACAATGCAGATCCGCCCGTCGATGTGCTCGTAATATACCATGCGGTCGCCCAGCGCATCATACAGCGCCTGGTTGTCGATCACCAGGTGCGAGCCTTTGGTGCCACCCATGAAGCGTGTCTCCACTCCCAGAGCGGCGTTCGCAAAATCGACCCACGCGCCGGTGGCATTCACCACCATCTTGGGTCTCACTGTTAGAGTTTCCCCGCTTGCCCGGTCGCGCAGCAGGACATGGTCGCGGTCCGCCTTTTCCGCAGTCACATAGTTCATCGCGGCGCACGCCGGCAGCACGTGGCACGCCTCGCGGGCCATATCGAAACACAGGCGTTCCGGGTGGCTGATCCACGCGTCCCAGTATGTGGCCGTGCAAACGATTTCCCGCTTGAGTTCCGGAATTTCCTGCAACGATTTTGTTTTTGATAGAAAAAAGTGACGCGGGGTCTGGCGGTCCCGGCCGGTGATCAGATCGTAAAAACACAAACCGAGTTTGACGATCGCCGCACCCCGCCCGCCAGGCGTCACCGGCAGCTTGAAAAAAACCAACGGCGATTTGACCAGCCCGGCCAGCCACGAGGTGATGGGAATGGTCGTGCGCAGCGGTTCCACATAGTGCGGCGCATGCTTGAGCAGCAGGTTGCGTTCGCGCACCGACTCGCTCACCAGTTGGAACTCGGCGTTTTCCAGATAGCGCAAACCGCCATGGATCATGCGCGAGGATTTCGAACTGGCGCCTGCCGCATAGTCGTCCTTGTCTATCAGAATGCAGCGCACACCTTGCAGTGCCAGTTCGCGCATCAACCCGGTGCCGTTCACCCCGGCACCCAGGATCAGCACGTCACAGACGGGATCCGCCTTGATCCCGGCCCACACCGCTTCCCGGGTTCTCATGGCTTGAGCAACCTCTTGCGTTCCTCGCCCAGCGCGTCCGCCGCGATCATCGCGTTCACGATGTCGTCCGCAGTGACCGGAAACGGATGATTCTCACACAGCGATCCGGGACCCGCACAGATCTCGCCGATGCGTGCCAGCCTCTCGCGTGTCACCCCGGGCAACCCGAGATCGGCGAAGGTCACCGGCAACCCAATGGCAATCTCGAAATCAACTATCCGATAGATGCGCTCGACCGGCATGTCGTCGTCCAGACACAACTGGGTGATGATGCCGAATCCGACCTCATGCCCGTGCATCAAACCATGACACTCGGGAAACGACGGCAGGCAGTTGGCCACCATATGCGCCGTTGCGCACCCGCAACTCTCGAATCCCAGCCCGGAAAGCAGGACGTTCGCCTCCACGACATTTTCGACCGCCGGCGTGACGATCTTGTTCTCCACCGCGCGCTTGGCCTCGAGTCCGTGCTCCATCAGAATGTCATAACAAAGCCGGGCCAGGGTGCGCGCCGCCATGGTGGCTGTGCCCCCGGCCAGGTTCGGCCCGCGTGCTTTGAAACAAGCCTCGGCCTCCAGCGCGGTGGACAACGCGTCGCCCATGCCCGCCACGAACGTCCGCACCGGCGCCTGCGCAATCACCTGGGTGTCCACCAACACCAAAGCGGGATTGGTGCCCCAGCTCTCGAACCCGGTGCAGTTCCCCTGCTCGTCATACCACACCGTGAAGGAACTGGTGGGAGAGTCGTTAGAGGCCACCGTCGGACAGGTCACCACCTTCACGCCTGCGGCGGCCGCAGCCGCCTTGGCGGTATCCAGGGTTTTGCCGCCGCCCACCCCCATGATCACATCCACTTTCTTATCCCGGATGAGTTGGGCCACCCGTGCGGCCTCGGCCCGCGTCGAGTCCCCGTTGAAAACCACGTCTTCCACATCCAGTCCGGCACCGTGCAGACTGGCCAGCAGGGTTTCGCCCACGATTCCTTTCACCTGAGCGTCCCACAGCGTCATCACGCGTTGGCCCAACGCGCCTACCAACACGCCCGCCTGGTGCAGCGCATTGCGTCCCTGGACATACCTTCCGGGTGCGATAAATACCTTGTTCATATGTTTGTTAGTTTGAGTTTCAACGATTCTGGAACCGCCATTATGGAGCCCCCTCACAGCCAAGCAGATTTTCCTCCCCGTACGCAACCCTTATTCTCACATCCGGGCGACATCGAGAGAATGAGTGATGCGCTTACCGCCGGGCTTCTGCAAGGTCACGCGGTCATCGCGGGCACTGATCAACTCCGCCTCATATTCATGGGATAACCACAATAGTCAGGCCAGGTTGGTGAACACCACCTGCACGTCGTCATCCTCCTCCAGTTTGTCAATGATGGTTTCCACATCCACCATCTGATCCTCGGTGAGTTCTATCGGTTGGTTGGGCAGGCGTTGCAAGGTGGATTTGCTGGCGGTGATGCCGAGCGCTTCGACCGCTTGCACCAACTGCGCGAACGCGGTGTAATCGCCAATCACCGAAACCACGCCATCATCGACGTGCATTTCATCGAGGCCGGCATCAATGAGTTCCAGTTCGATCTCTTCAAGGTTTTGGTCGGCGGGCGCGGGGAACTCGATCACCGATTTGCGAGAGAACATGAAATCCAGCGAGTTCGAGTTCACGAGTTGGCCGCCATTCTTGTTGAAGATCGTTTTGAGATTGGTCACCGAGCGGTTGGAATTATCAGTGGCCACCTCGATGAAAAACAACGATCCGTGCGGGCCCTTGCCCTCGTAGGTCACTTCGGAAATAGCGGCAGCGTCCTTGCCGGCGGCACGTTTGATGGCGGCCTCGATGTTTTCGCGCGATAAATTCCGTGCCTTGGCGTTGGCGATGGCCACCCGCAGCGGCGCGTTGGACTCCGGATCAGGCCCACCGCTTTTCGCCGCCAGCGTGATCGACTTGGCCAGCTTGGGAAACACTTTGGACATCGTGGCCCAGCGCGATTCCTTGGCCCGGCGGCGGCATTCAAAGGCTCTTCCCATGGTGCGGATTTGTTAGGTTGGCGCGGGTCGCGATCAGTCGATGGGATCGAGCGGCGGCAGCACGGCGGCTTTCACCTTGGCGCTTTGTTGCTGGCGGAACGCGGCGAGTTTGGCGGCCATTTCCGAGTCGTCATTGGCGAGCATCGCCACGGCGAAAAGCGCGGCATTGACCGCGCCGGCCTTGCCGATGGCAAACGTTGCCACCGGAATGCCGCCCGGCATTTGCACCATGGCTAACAGGGCATCCATGCCCTTGAGCGAGGTGGCATCGATAGGCACTCCCAAAACCGGCAGGTCGGTGATGGCGGCGGTTACCCCGGCAAGGTGCGCGGCGGCCCCGGCCCCGGCGATGATGCATTTCAAGCCGCGCTCGCGCGCCCCGGCGGCATAACCTGTTAGTTTGTCCAATGACCGGTGGGCGCTGGCGATTTCCGCTTCCCATGGGATGCCAAAATCTCGCAACGTGCGGGCCGCGTGTTCCATGATCGGCCAGTCCGACGCGCTGCCCATGAGGATTCCGACTTGTGGCGTGTGGCTCATGCGCGAAACCTGACAAACTCCACGCCGCAAGTCAATCCCCGGCGCAACCACCCCCACCAACGGCCGCGACAATTCTCGTGACGGCCGTCACGGGCATTGTCGCGGATGCGGGAACGTGGGTTATGGATTGACCGTGAAGCCCATGCGAATGAAACCGCGGGTCTCGTAAACGGGGACTAACAGTTCCCAGGTGCGGGTGTTGATGGTTTCATCGATGATGTAGTGGGGAAACGAGGGCCTCAAATCGTCGATGTCGGTCCACGAACCGGGGGTGAGATCGGCGGAGTATTGGATTGCTAGAACGACCTCCGGGCGGTCGGTGGCCACCGTGTAAGTGAGCAGCAACCAACGCATGCCCCACCAAGCCATGATCTCCAAATGAGCTAACGGGCTGTCGCACGTTTGCGGATTCAACAACAAAAGATATTCGCCGCTATTGGGCACTCCATCGCCGTCGGGGTCTGCCTGGTTTCCCCAGATCGTGGCCTCTTTGGCGGGATTCGCACGGTCGGTCGCGCTGAAGTGGAGCGCGCGCCAGTAGGCGAGGCTCATCGGTCCGGGCACGAATTCGTAGGCGCCGGGTTCAGGGATGCCGTCGATGATGCGGGCGTTTCCTATCAGGTCGAGCGGCAGGGCTTCGGTCGTGTTGCCGTCGTTGTCGATGTCCGTTAGATCGGCGGGGAGCAGGGCGGGGTTGCCGGCTTGGATGGCGGGCGAGGGCAGGGTGGGGCGCAGGCCGTCGTCGGCGGTGCCCCACAGGTTATCGGGGCCGTCGGGGTCGCCGGCGGTGGCAAACAGTGGGTCGGCGTTCAGGTTGTTAGATCCGGCGCCGCTCCAGCCGCCCTGGATGATGGAATAGTTGAGGGTGGCGGTGCCGCCGATATCCTGGAAGATTTGGTTAGGGGTATTGCCCCAGAAGATGGAGTTGGAGAAGGTGGGCAGGCAGCCGTGGAAGATGGCTCCGCCACCGCTGCTGCCGGAGTTGGCGACGAACGTGCAGTTGATGAATCGGGGGTTGGTTTTATTGGCGAGCAACAGCGCGCCTCCCCTAACAGCCGAGTTGTTGGAAAAGACACAGTTGGTCCATGCGGGAGCATTGGGGGAGGAACTCGAGAAGCACGCGCCGCCTTCATCGGCGGAATTGCCGGTGAAGATGCAATGGACGATGGAGGACACCGAGTAATACAGGAACAGCCCGCCGCCGTGCCCTGTGGCGGTGTTGTCTTGGAAGCGGCAGCGCACGAGGGTCGGGGAACTGTGATGATTATACATTCCGGCGCCATCCAGATGGTCCTTGCTGCCGCTGGCGTTGCCGGCGGTGATGGTTACGCCGTCGAGGCGGGCGCTGGCGTCGAGCAGTGCGGTGGCCGGGTGATAGAAGACATGATAGGCGTTGTCGGCATTGTTTCCCGTGGTGCCGATGTTGCCGGAGCAAACCGTCAGGTTCACGGTCGGGTTGCGATCGATCATGGCCGGGAAGCCGGTTGGGGGGAAGCCGCCGAAGACGGCCACGCCGTTGCGCAGGGCGAAGTGTTTTTCACGGTCGGTGGTGCCGCCGTTGGGCCAGGAATCCGGCAGATAGGTTCCGGCGGCGATCCACACCTGGCTATTGCCCTCGATGGCGGCGGCTTGAATGGCGTCTTGCGGGTCGCCCATGGCGGTGCCCCAGGCGAGGCCGTTGCCGGTGCCGCCGGTGCGGACATGATAGATGATCGAGGCGGTGCTCTCGTAGGCGCCGCGGTCGAGTTGGGTGCCGCGGATCCGTGGTTGGGAGCTGAGGTCGAGCGGCAGCGTTTCGGTGGTATTGCCATCGCCATCGATATCCGTTAGATCAGTTGGCAGCAGGGCTTGATCGCCGCTGTTGAAGGCTGGACCCACGGCGGTGGGTTGCAGGCCGTCGTCGGCTGTGGCCCAGCGGTTGTCGACGCCGTCCGGATCGGCGGCATTGGCAAACATCGGGTCCGTACTCAGGTTGTTGGAGCCGGGTCCGCTCCATCCGCCTTCGATGATGCAGGAGTTGAGGGTGGCGGTGTTGTTGTTGATGCCGCCGTTGGGATTATTCCAGAGGATGGAATTCGAGAGCGTGGCTGTAGAGGTCGAAAGGTGGATGGTGGATGCCCCGGAAACGGATGAATTGCCACTAAAGGTACAGGAGAGGAAGGAGGAAGGACCGCCGAGATAGAGAAACGCCGCACTGCCGTAAAGCGCGGTGTTGCCGGAGAACAGGCAATTCACGAGGACGGGCGTTGATTGATAGATATAGAGTGCGCCACCTTCGTTGGTGGCGCTGTTGTTGGCGAACACGCAGTTGACGACGGAGGAGTTGGATGAAGTGCCGAGGTAGAGTCCGCCAGCTTGGTTGGCCGACGAGTTGGCTGTGAACACACAGCGGACGAGGGTGGGCGAGCAGGCGCTGTTGAACATGCCGGCCCCGTACAGATGCACGCCCGAGCCGTTGGCATTTCCGCCGGTGATGGTGACGCCGTCGAGGCGGGCGCTGGCATCCAGGGTGATGCCGGGATGATGGAAAACATGATAGGCATTGTCCGACGCGTTATCGGGAGTGCCCGGATCACCGGAGAGGACCGTCGGGAAGGTGGCGGGATTTCTATCAGGAAGGCCGGGGTTGCCGGTGGCGGGGAAGCCGCCCAGTACAGTCACGCCGTTGCGCAGTGAGAAGTGCCTTTCGCGGGCGGCGCTGCCGCCGTTAGGCCAGGAGGTGGGCAGGTAGGTTCCGGCGGCGATCCACACCTGGCCGCCGGCGGCGGCGGTGATCACATCGATCGCTTGTTGGACGTTGCCCATGGCGGTGGCCCAGGTGGTGCCGTTGCCAGTGCCACCGCCGCGCACATGGCAAATGCCGCCGGGCGGGAACGTGGGGGAGTAGAGCGCGGTGACGGTGCGGTTGGTAAAGACGTTAGTGAACGGCTGGTCCCAACCGGTGAAGGTCCAGTTGAGATCCACGGCAAGGGTGGGCTCCTTGGCGTCAGCGCCTTCCTCGAGTTCCTGCGCCAATTCCCCGCCGCCGGTGCGGGTGGCGTGACCGGCCAGATCGAAGGTCACGGTCGGGCGTTGGAATTCGTAGGCTCCTTGGTCCAGGCCCATACCGGCGATCCGGGGCAGCATCCGCAGGTCGAACGGGGTGGTTTCCGTGGTGTTGCCGTCGCGGTCGAGGTCATGCGAGTCAGGGGGCAACAGGCTGGCATCGCCCAGGTCGAGGGCAGGGCTGCTGTTTGTTAGACGCAAGCCATCGTCGTGGGTGGCCCACAGGTCGTCGGGGCCGTCGGGGTCGCTGACTTGGGCAAACGCCGGATCGAGGATTGAATTGTCATTACCGGCTCCGGTCCAGCCGCCCTGAATGATGCAATACCGCACGGTGGAGGCACAGCCGGTGAGATCGACGACTTCGCCCCCGGCATCGCCCCACAGGATGGAGTTGCTGACCATGGCCGAGGAATTCGTTTCGTTATGGATGCCGCCGCCCGAGTCGGAGCCGGTGTTGTTGTGAAACGTGCAGGACAGGATTTCGGATATGGATTGATCGAAGTTGCGGATGGCGCCGCCGAGCGGCGCGGTGTTGCCGGTGAACACACAGTGGCTGAAGGTCGGTTCCGAGTTTTCATTGAAGACCCCGCCACCAGCCACGCCCGAGTTGTTTTGATAGAAAACGCAGTGCTCGTAGCTGGTTCCGCCACCGGACTGATAGACACCGCCGCCTTCGAACTTCGCGGTGTTGCCCAGGAACACACAGCGGATCAAGGTGGGGGCGGTTTTGAAATTATACATGCCGGCACCTTGCCCGTTCACCGCAGACTCGCTCGCGTTGCCCGCAGTGATCGTGACGCCGTCCAGCATGGCGGTGCTGGTGATGGCAGCCGGGTGATAGAAAACATGATAGGCATTGTCGGATGAAACGCCGATTGATCCGATGTCGCCGGAACAAATGGTGGGGAAGACGGCGGGGTCGCGGTCGGTGATGCCGGGGTTGCCGCTGTTCGGAAAGCCGCCGAGCACGGTGACGCCGTTGCGCAGCGCGAAGTGGACTTCGCGGGTGTTAGGACTACCGCCATTGGGCCAGGAGGACGGGTAATAGGTACCTGCGGCGACCCACACTTCGCCACCACCGGCGGTGGAGATCGCTTCGATCGCCAGTTGCAGGTCACCGCCGGCTTGGGCCCATGTGGAACCGTCGCCGGCGCCTCCGGTGCGGACGTGGTAACGAGACGGCGCGCCCGGGGCATTAATTGCGGTGAGCAAGACGGCTATCAGCATGCGGAGAATCGCGGTGGGAAATAATTTCGTTTTCATGGCCTTCGAGGGATTGGACAGTTACACGACTGGCTGTGAGATCGGGCAATGCTCCCATAATCACCATCGTGTGGCGATCATATTCGTCGGGATTACGCTGCAATCCGCAGGACGGGCAAACGGAGTGATCACCATGCCCGGCTGTGTGATCGTGGAAAAACGTTTGATTATTCCACCACTTTGATTCCGCACACGAAAATTTCCACGGTTGCGCGGATCCAGGCGTCGCGATCCAGATCAGATAGGCCGGAGGTGCGCCGCAACAAGCCACCCATCAACGACGAGGTGAAAATTTCCGCGAACGCCTGCGTGTTCAGATCCGCCCGCACCACGGCTGCTTGTTTGCGTTGTTCGAGATAGTCCGCGATACTGCGGTGAAAGGGTCCTAACACATCCCCGATGAGTTCCTTGGCCAGTGTCGGGCGCCGGCGGCTTTCGCCGATCATCGCGCGAGCCATCCCTTCACAACGTTCCAGCGATTCATTGTAAACCCGCGCGAAACGCGTTAGATCCGCCATCAATTCCCCGCTGAATCCCTCACCGCATTCACTCAGCGCAAGAAATTCCTCCGAGGTTTCCTGCACCACCGCGACTAACAACTTCTGCTTCGATTCAAAATGCCGGAACAAGGTCACCTCGTTGCAGCCCGCGCGTACCGCAATGCCCCGCGTGGTGGCCGCCTCAATCCCCTTGTCGCTGAATTCCGCCCTCGCCGCTGCCATCAGCCGCTGGCGCATGCCCGGAGCCTCCGGAAGTTTGGGTTTCACACGCGCGGCACTCACGACCGGGAGATTTGGCAAGTAATCGCTTGCATGCAAGCGAAATCCGGTTTCCATTGGTCGCCCCGATGCCGAGTTGTCCATTGAGTGATCGATTATTGAGTGGTGTGATGCTGCTGGTGCTGTGGGGTTGTGCGCCGGTGGGGCCGGACCACGAGGTGCCGGGGATGGAGTTACCGGCCACGTTTTCGCAGGGTGGGGTGAGGTGGAAACGTCAGACACCGGCCAGTCAACCGGAGCCGCGTGCGTGGTGGCGGCTCTATCAGGATGGGGTGCTGACGTCGCTGGTGGAGTGCGCGCTGGCGCACAACCAGGAACTTGCGGCGTCGGCGGCTCGGATGCGCCAAGCGCGGGCCATGAGTGAAGTGGCACGCTCGCTGTATTTTCCGGATATCAATCTGGGGACCACGGTGAATCGCGCGAAAACGCGTTTTCTGGGAGCGACCAGCAGTGCCATGTTGGAAAGCAATTTCATTGTGCCGGTGGATTTCAGTTATGAAGTGGATGTTTGGGGCAAGGTGCGGCGTCAGGTGGAATCGGCCGGTGCGAGCGCGGCGGCCGCCGGGGAAACGCTCCACGCGCTGCGGCTCAGCGTGGCGGGTGAGGTGGCGCAAACCTACTGGGCGCTGCGTGCCGTGGATGCGGATCGGGCGGTGCTTGCCCGCACTGTGGAAATCCGCCGCAGGGCGCTAGAACTGCTGACCAAACGCCGCGATGCGGGGAGCATCAGCGGCTTGGATCTGGCGCGGGCCGAGACCGAGGTGGCCACAGCCGAGGCCGGGAAAATCCGGTTAGATCAGGATCGTATAGGGCTGGTCAATGCGCTGGCGGTGCTCACCGGTTCGACTGCGTCGGGCTTCACCGTTGCCGAGCAAGTGGTCCTGCCAATCCCGCCGTCGGTGCCAGTGTCCGTGCCGTCGGAATTGCTGCGCCAACGTCCTGACATTCGTGCGGCAGAGCGGCGGGTGGCCGCGGCCAACGCGGACATTGGCGTGGTGACCGCCACGTTCTATCCCTCGTTTGTGATCAACGCCAACGGTGGCCTGAGTGCCGCTCGTTTGGCGGACTTGTTGCAGGCTTCCTCGCTCGTGTGGTCGCTCGGTGCCAACGCCGCAGTGCCCATTACCCGCGGGAAACGGATCAAAGCACAACAACGGGCCGCGCTGGCGGCGCACGAAGCGGTTAGCGCGGAATACCGCCAGACGGTTCTCGAGTCGATCCGCGAGGTGGAGAACGCCCTGCAGGGAGCGGCGATTCTGGTGCGCCGCCAAGCCGTCCAGGATCAGGCGCTGGAAGCCGCCCGCAAAACTTTCGAGCTATCCGCCAAACGCTTCAAATCCGGCCTTGTGAGTTTCCTTGATGTGGTGGACGCGGAACGCACCCGCCTTCAGGCCGAACAAGCGGCCAACGCCATCCGCGCCGAGCGCCTCGCGGTTTCCGTGTCGCTCATCAAAGCCCTCGGCGGAGAATGGTAGAAAGAGACCAGAGACCAGAGACCAGAGGCCAGAGGCCAGAGACCAGAGGCCAGAGGCCAGAGACCAGATAACAGAGACCAGAGACCAGACAGAAGATAAGAATCCGACCGATCCGACCGATTCTTCTCTTCCACCGACTACCTACAACCGACAACTAATAACTCCCCACCTCATGCGCTATCTATATCTAACGATCATCTTGCTCGCTTCCTGCGGGAGGAAGAATGCTGCGGGCGGCCCTCCACCGGGCGGGGTGCCGGAAGTGTCGGTCGTGACCGTGCAAACGCAGCGCGTCGCGCTGACCACGGAATTATCCGGCAGGGTGGCGGCATCGCTGACGGCCGAGGTGCGGCCGCAGGTGGGAGGTATCATTCAGAACCGGTTGTTCACCGAGGGATCCGATGTCAAAGCCGGTGAGGTGCTCTATCAGATAGACCCGGCCAGCTACCAGGCCGCCAATGACGGAGCCAAGGCGGCCCTGGCCAAGGCTGAAGCCAGTGTGGCACCGCTGCGGCTCAAGGCCGATCGCTACAAGGAACTGCTGGCCAGCGAGGCTGTTAGCCAGCAGGATGTGGATGACGCCACTGCCGCGCAGAAACTGGCGGAAGCCGAGATCGCATTGGCAAAGGCCGCGTTGGAAACCGCCCGCATCAACCTGGCGTACACCGAAGTCAAGGCCCCGATCTCCGGACGCATCGGGCGCTCGGCAGTGACTAACGGAGCGCTGGTAACGGCCCTCCAACCGACGCCACTTGCCACCATTCAGCAACTCGATCCGGTGTATGTCGATGTCACCCAGTCCAGCACCGAAATGCTGCGGCTCAGAAAGGCGCTGGAAAGCGGCCAATTCAGCATTCAAGACGGGCAGGCGAAGGTGCTGCTGCTGTTGGATGACGGGACTGAGTATGCCTTGCCGGGGAGTCTCAAATTCACCGAGGCTTTTGTCGATCCCGGCACCGGTTCGGTCACGTTGCGCACGCTTTTCCCCAATCCGAAGTTGATGCTTCTGCCCGGCATGTTCGTGCGCTCGGTGCTTGAAGAAGGGGTCAAGGATCAAGGCATTCTGGTGCCGCAGCGCGGGGTCACCCGCAATCCGGCCGGCCATGCCATGGTCTTGTTAGTCGGAGCCGATCACAAGGTGGAACCCCGGGTGATACGGACGGATCGGACCGTTGGCGACCACTGGCTGGTGAGTGATGGCTTGCAGGTGGGTGACCGGGTGATTGTGGAGGGGCTTCAGAGAGCGCGTCCCGGCACGCCTGTCATCGCGGTTCCCTTTGTTGCATCGCCGGAGATTCCTCCCGCCGCAGGCCCCAAAAAATAACGGAAATCCCCAATGCCTCGATTTTTCATCAAGCGCCCGATCTTCGCCTGGGTGATCGCCATCATGATCATGCTGGCGGGCCTGCTTTCCATCAGGACGTTGCCGGTCTCCCAGTATCCGCCGATCGCCCCGCCGCAGGTCACCATCATGGCCATGTATCCGGGCGCTTCCGCCCAGACGCTGCAGGATACCGTCACCCAGGTCATCGAACAAAAACTCAACGGCATCGACAACCTGCTATATATGTCGTCCAACAGCGACTCGTCCGGAGCCGCTGCCATCAACCTGACATTCAAGGCCGGCACCGATCCCAACATCGCCCAGGTGCAGGTGCAGAACAAACTGCAGCTCGCGACACCCTTGCTGCCCCAGGTGGTGCAACGGCAGGGAATCTCCGTCACCAAATCCACGCGCAACTTCCTGTTAGTCGTGGGCCTGACCTCCCTCGACGGATCGATGGACCGCAACATGCTGACCGACTATCTGGTTTCCAACGTCCAGGACATCGTTAGCCGGCTCGAAGGGGTGGGTGAAATGCAGACTTTCGGTTCACAGAACGCCATGCGCATCTGGCTGAATCCCGCGCGGCTCAACAACTATCATCTAACGAGCAATGACGTGATCGCCGCGCTGCAGGCGCAGAACGCCCAGATCTCGGCCGGCCAGTTCGGCGGCACGCCCGCCGCACTGGGGCAGCAGTTGAACGCCACCATCACGACGCGCACCTTGATGAAGACTCCGGAGCAGTTCGAGGCCGTCATCCTGAGAACCAACAGCGACGGCTCCACCGTCAAACTCAAGGATGTTGCCGAGTGCAAAATCGGCACTGAGAACTACGACACCCAGTCATTCTACAAAGGCAAACCGGTGGGCGCCATGGCCATACGGCTCGCATCGGGAGCCAACGCACTGGAGACCGCCAACCGCATCAAGGCCAAGATGGAGGAGCTTTCCCCGTATTTCCCGCAAGGTGTCAAGGTGGTTTACCCCTTCGATTCCACGCCTTTCGTGAAGATCTCCATCGAGGAGGTGGTCAAGACCCTGATCGAGGCCATCATCCTGGTTTTCATCATTATGTTCCTCTTCCTGCAGAATTTCCGCGCCACGCTGATCCCCACCATCGCGGTTCCGGTTGTTCTGTTGGGAACCCTCGCTGTTCTATCAGCCTGCGGGTTTTCCATCAACACGCTCACCATGTTCGCCCTGGTCATCGTCATCGGGTTGTTGGTTGACGATGCCATCGTGGTGGTGGAGAACGTGGAACGGATCATGACCGAGGAGGGGCTTCCTCCCAGGGAGGCAACCATCAAATCGATGAGCCAGATCACCAGCGCGCTGTGGGGCATCGTCACCGTTCTAACAGCGGTATTCGTGCCGATGGCCTTCTTCCCCGGCTCCACCGGCGTCATCTACCGGCAGTTTTCCATCACGATCATTGCGGCGATGATCCTCTCGGTGGTGCTGGCGATGACCCTGACACCGGCCTTGTGCGCCACCATCCTCAAGCCGGTGGCGAAAGGCCATACCGCCGGCGAATCCGGTTGGTTCAAGGGATTCTTCCGTTGGTTCAACCGTGGTTTTGAACGCAGCAGGTCATGGTATGAAGCCGTGGTGAGAAGTTCGTTCCGCAAGCCGGTGCGTTATCTGGCGCTTTACGCCGCCATTGTCGCGTGCATGGTATTGCTCTTCGTGCGCCTGCCCACCGCCTTCCTGCCGGACGAGGATCAGGGTTTTCTCATTTGTTTGGTCAACCTTCCGCCAGGTGCCACCATGGATCGCACCGTCGCGGTCATGCGGCAGATGGACAAGCACTTCGCGGAGAACGAACAGCACACGGTCGAGGGAGTGATCACCGTGGCAGGCTTCAGCTTTGCGGGACGCGGCCAAAATATGGGCTTGGCTTTTGTCAGGTTGAAGGACTGGAAGTTGCGCCGGACGCCCGACATGAAAGCGGCCGCGATTGCGGGCAGAGCCATGGCGGCTTTTGCGAAAATCAAGGACGGCATGGTTTTCGCCATTTCACCGCCGGCGGTGATGGAACTGGCGCAGGCCAATGGTTTCGACTTCATGCTACAGGACCGCGGAGGATTGGGCCACGAGCAGCTCATGGCCGCCCGCAATCAATTGTTAGGCATGGCGATGCAGAACAAGAAACTCGTTGCGGTGCGCCCTAACGGCCAGGATGACACGCCGCAGTTCAAACTGGATATCGACGACGTACGCGCCGGTGCGCTGGGTGTCTCGCTGGCTGACATCAACAGTATTCTCTCAACAGCGTGGGGCAGCAGCTACGTGAACGACTTCATCGAAAACGGCCGCGTCAAGAAGGTCTTCCTGCAAGCGGGGGCTGAATACCGGATGCTGCCCGAGGATGTGAACCAATGGTATGTGAGGAACAACCGTGGAGAAATGGTGCCGTTCTCCGCCTTCTCCAGCGCGCGCTGGCAGTTCGGCTCGCCCCGCTTGGAACGCTACAACGGCATTCCGTCCGTCGAGATCATGGGGCAGGCCGCGCCCGGCATCAGCACCGGCGAGGCGATGTCCGAAATGGAGAAGATGGCGGCGCAACTCCCGCCGGGCATCGGTTATGAGTGGACCGGTCTCTCCTACGAGGAGCGGAAAGCCGGCGCACAGGCACCGGCGCTGTATGTGATCTCCCTGTTAGTGGTGTTCCTCAGCGTGGCGGCACTGTATGAAAGCTGGACCATCCCCTTTGTCAACCTGCTGATGATTCCGCTGGGTCTGGTGGGCGCGGTGATGGCGGTGACGCTGCGCATCCTCCCCAACGATGTCTATTTCCAAATCGGACTTCTAACAACCATCGGGCTTTCCACCAAAAACGCCATCCTGATCATTCAGTTCATCAAGGACCGCATGCTCCATGGGCATGAACTGGTGGACGCCACCCTGGCGGCGGTTAGAATACGCTTGCGCCCGGTGATCATGACCTCGCTGGCGTTCTTTTTCGGCACCTTGCCGCTGGCCCTGACCAAGGGTGCCGGCGCCGCGGCCCAGAACGCCATCGGCACCACCGTCACCGGCGGCCTGCTTTCCGCCACCTTCATCGACCTGATCTTCATCCCGTTTTTCTTCGTCATGGTGTCCCGCTTGTTCGCGAAAAAGCAGGGAGATCGCAAACCGATGGCAACATGATTTCCCATGCCTCAAACCAATCAACGTGCGAGCAACTGGCCATATAGCAGCAATTAAATATGGGAGAGACATCAAGATTCCAAATCCCGCGACGTAGATGGACCGCCTGCTCAAAGAGGCCCAAACGGCCTTTTGCTTCGTGGCGCTTGGCTGTGTTTCCTGGTTCTTGTCGCCATTTCAATTTTTGCCCAACGTTTGAGTGGTGGCACCGCTTGATTGAAACGCAATTGGAAAATCAACTGGAAGGCTTATGGTAGGTTGCCACCCACGGCTTGTTGAACTAAGCCGCTCCGCGGCAGGAATTTAGAGGGTGTTTCCGTGGTGGGAGATGTTAGGGATGGATCGTTGCGGGGTTGGGCGGCAAGCTGGTTCTGCTATGAAGCATAGCTAGCCAAACCAACCCCGACAACAAACCGAATCAAACACCAAAACGCCGGAGCTTCCAAGCTCAAAGTCCATCTGAGAAAACCGATGAATCCGGTTACCAGGGACTGCCGCTCAAATACCGCCCCATTGCCGGGTTGTGTC
>CAISTY010000046.1 GCA_903888515.1 Akkermansiaceae bacterium
ACGCTTTGGGCCTTTTGATCATGGTCTGGAGTTCCCGGAGTTGGACGGAATCAAGCGAAAGAATGCGAATCGGACGGGCCATGCGCGTATTTTACACGCGCATTCTGTTTTGTATAGCTAATTATCGTCCGGCACACTAGGCAAGCTCGCGAAGGGATGCAGCAGCTTCCACGCCACGCTGGATGACGAGGGTCGTATCATTCTGGAACCCTTCGCGGAGATTCCAGCGAGGGAAAAGTGGCTCTTCGAGAACAAGTCCGCTTTGACCGCCGTGCGCGAGGGACTGGACCAATCCGCCCAAGGCAAGGTACGCTCGCGTGGCAGCTTCGCCCAGTTCGCCAACGATGAAATCGACTGATCCGTGAGTTTTGAACTGCTTTTCACGGACCGGGCGGCGGCGGATCTTGACGCGCTGCAGGCCGCTGCCAGCCTCGCGAAGCGGCTCAAGGCCGTGAGAAAAGCGCTGGGATTGCTGGAAACCAACCCCCGCCACCCCGGTCTGAACACCCACAAATTCAGATCACTCAAGGGACCGGGCGGCGAGGAGATCTTCGAGGAATACGCCGAAAACAAGACACCCGCTGCATGGCGGATCTTCTGGTATTACGGCCCGGACAAGAAACAAATCACGATCATCGCCATCACGCCCCACCCCTGAAAGCAAATACAACCAGATCGCCAACATCAATTGGGAATCCTGCGCGGAGGTCCTCAACCGCGTCGCCGCCAGGGAGGCCCTGCGGCGCGGGTGGTGTTAGAAAACCCCGCGCCGTCCCTGCATGGTGCGCCGCAGGGTAAGTTCGTCGGCGTGTTCGAGGCCGCCGCCGGCGGCGGAAGATATGCACCAGACCTGAAATTCTTATTTCCATGGGCCGGGCCATCAGTTCTTATCGGGGTCGCACATCCATCACCCAGCATGCCCAACTCTCTTTTCAGTCTCTGCACCCCCCGGCAAAGCGTTTTCGATGCCTCCCGGCGCGATACGGTCCTCGACATCACCGACTTGCTGGACGCGAAGATCGACCCCAAGGAGTTCTTCTCGGAAAACTACCTCACCGACGGCCTCAAGCAGCTTCTCCGCCACGGCCTGCGCCGGTTGGCCGGCCAGAGCGACCAGGGCGTGTTCGTTCTCAGCCAGAGTATGGGCGGCGGCAAGACCCACGGCATGCTCACGCTGGGCCTGCTCGCCCGGCACCCGGAGCATCGGAAGCCGGTCTTGGGCGACATCCACGAAACCTCGGTGGACCCGCAGGGCGTGAGGGTCATCGGTTTTTCCGGGCGGGAAAGTGATGCGCCGCACGGAGTGTGGGGAGCACTGGCCGAGCAGCTTGGTCAAAAAGACCTCTTCAAGGATTACTACAGCCCGCTCCAGGCACCAGGCCAGAGCGCGTGGATTCACCTTCTCCAAGGACCACCCACGCTCATCCTGCTCGACGAGCTACCGCCCTACCTTGAGAACGCCAGGTCCAAAACCATCGGCAACTCCGATCTCGCCCGTGTCACCACCACGGCTTTGTCGAACCTGTTAGTGGCGCTCAACAGGCCCGAGTTGTCGAACGTCTGTGTTGTCATTTCCGATCTCAAGGCCACCTATCAGGGCGGCAGCGAGTCCATCAACAGCGCGCTGCGTGACTTCCAGAGCGAAACCCACCGTGGAGCCATGCAGCTCACGCCCGTGGCACTGAATAGCGACGACATCTTCCACATCCTCCGCAAGCGGATCTTCGACAAACTCCCGGAGGATCCCAAAACCATCGAAGCCGTCGCCGCCGCCTATGCCCAGAGCGTGAAAGACGCGCGATCGATGGATCTCACCTCGGCTAACCCGGACGACTACCGCCGCGAGATAGCCGTCTCCTATCCGTTCCATTTTTCTCTCCGCGACCTTTACGCTCGCTTCCGCGAGAACCCCGGCTTCCAGCAGACCCGCGCGCTCATCCGCCTGATGCGCGTGATCACCTCCCGCCTGTGGGAAACCGGCCGGGCCAAGGAGCAATCGCTGATCCACCCCTACGACATTGACCTCAATCATTCCGAGACCCGCGCGGAAATCGAGGGCATCAACTCGCGTCTCGTCAACGCCGTAGCCCACGACATCGCCAGTTCCGGCGCGAGCGTGGCCGAACACCTCGACCGCGAACTCGGCGGACGCGATTGCCAGGATGCCGCCGCCATTCTGCTAGTCTCATCGCTGGCCAACGTCTCCGGCGCGACCATCGGCCTTGGCATGAATGAATCCGTGGCCTTCCTCTGCAAGCCCGGCCGGGACATCTCCCGCCTGCGCAAGGATGTGCTCGGCGTTTTCTCCACCCGCGCCTGGTATCTCCACACCGATCGCGAGGGCCGCATGTTCTTCAAGGACGTGCAAAACGTCGTTGCCAAGCTCAAGTCCACCGCCGAGGGCTACACCCGCGAGATCCAGCTCAAGGAACTCCAGTCCTTCCTCGAAACCATCTTCACCCCCACCCAACACCGCGATTGTTACCAGACGGTCGTCGCCCTCACCCCTGCGGACGAGCTAAAACTGGACAAGGACCACATCCTTCTGGTCATCGCGGAACCCGCACCCGGCGGCGGCCTCGCAGATTCGCTCAAGGCGTTCTGGGACGATGCCACCTACAAGAACCGCGTGCTCTTCCTCACCGGCGAACGCGAAGTCATCGACCGCCTGCTCGAACGCTCTGCTGAACTCAAGGCCATCCGCGGCATCATCGTGGAGTACGAAATCGCGAAGACCCAGGACAATGATCCGCAACTCGTCGGAGCCCGGGAACTTCAGGATAAAATTCTGCTCCAGCTCCTCAGTGCCGCCAAGGAAGGTTTTGATAGTATCTATTATCCCGCCAAGGATGGGTTATCCAAGGTCGATTTCCTGATGAACTATCAGAGCAATAATTACAACGGCGAGGGCCAGGTCCGCGATGCCCTCAAGTCCAAACAGAAATTCACCGAGGACATCGATTCGGACACTTTCAGGAAGAAATGCGAGCAGCGGCTGTTCACCCAGCAGGTGATGGACTTCGCCGAGGTCAAACGCCGCTCCGCCACCAATCCCCAGTGGCAGTGGCACATCCCGTCCGCCCTCGATTCCCTGAAGTCGAAGATGCTGCTGGAAGACGCTTGGCGCGAAAACGGTGGCCTCGTGGACAAAGGCCCGTTCGCACCGCCCGTAACCTCCGTGCGGCCGCAGGAACTCAAGCGCGATGAAACCACCGGCGAGGCCATGCTCCGCCTGGTGCCCGTCCATGCGGACAAAGTTCATTATGAAATCGGCGGCCCCGCCACCACCGGCAGCGCCCTGGTTCCGGATCTCCAGAAATTCACCACCACCGATCTCCGGCTCAGCTTTCTCGCAGTGGACTCCACCGGCCAGCACCAGACCGGCCCACCGACGGCATGGCAGGCACGCATCACCCTGAAAAACCGGTTCTTCCAACAGGGCAGCCAACGGATGTGCGAGTTGCTCGCCGCCCCGCCCGTGCCGGTTTTCTACACCACCGATGGCTCCACACCCGGCACCGCCAGCGGCGTCTATGAGGATCCCTTCCCGGTGCCCGATGGAACCATCTGCGTACTCACCGTCGGCGAAAAGGATGGCATCCGCTCGGAACTGCTCCGGGCCGACGTGCCGCGGGGCAAGGATCCGGTTTACGTTGATCCTGCCAAACCCGCCACCTGGCGCCGCGCCCACTCGTTCGACACCACCAAGGAAAGCTACGAATTCCTTGCCAGACTGGAAAAAGCCGGCGCTAGAATCCTTGGCCCGCGTGTCATGGTCGGCGCGTCGCCCTGGGCGGAATTCACCACCGATGCCTCCATGTCACTGGATCGCGCCGCGTTGGAAAAAATCCTCAATCCGCTCCGTGAACTCGTCGGCGCGGGAGAAGTACAACTATCCTGTGACGGTCTCTTCTTCTCATTGGGTCAGGATCTGCTAAATTGGGTGGCCGACCACAAGACCGAGCTGAGAGAGCACGAGGTTTCCCAAGTGGTCACACGGAATGAAACCGATGAATGAGTATCGCAAACCTGCGGCCAGAAAAAAGGCGAAGGCCACCACGGCGCAACCGCAGTCCGAGGGCTTCGGCTTCCAACCCGAGCGGTCACAGCACCACTTCATGGTCACCCTGCCCGCCGGCAAAGATGAGAACGTGTTCCTCTCCGAGCATTTCCACTTCGACGACTCGGAGGCCCGCCGCGAACTCCACCTCGCCCTGGGCAAGGAGGACGACAAACTCCGCTGTGTTCTGCCCCTTGCCAAATGGGATGCCATCGCCGAGGCCCTCAAGTCCGAGTTCAACGAGCGCCTCAAATCCCTCGGCCTCGCCGCCGGGCGCTGGGGCAAGCGCCAGACGCCGGTCTCCCGCCTGCTCGGCAAGGAAATGCTGCTGCTTGCTTGGGCCATCGAGGATGCCGATCCCGCCCTCATCCCGATCGCCATCGCCAATTGGCGAGGCCTCGCCCCCGAGGAACGCTGGTGGCTCTTCACCATGACCAACGCCGCCACCGGCCACGCCCTCCACGGCAAGGGCCGCGGCTGGCGCAAGGCCGTCCGCTTTGCCCTCACCGAAAACCCCGCCGCCGACACCAAACCCATCAAGCGCGAGGACTTCTTCTCCCTGGTCCAAGAGCAGGAACCGCGGAAGATTTGAAAAAACTGAGACATTTTGAAGGATTTTCCTCGCTCAGGGTGTAAAGTCTTTTGTAAACCCCCATCACCTTGCAGCGTTCCCAACCACCACTCCAGCTCAGCAAGCCCCCTCTCGCCCTCGTCCTAGCCCAAGTGCGGATGAGCCCGGTGGAGGCCATGGAAAAATACGTCCCTGACATCCAGGAGCACTTC
Organism: Akkermansiaceae bacterium; assembly: GCA_903888515.1. Lineage (GTDB taxonomy): Bacteria > Verrucomicrobiota > Verrucomicrobiia > Verrucomicrobiales > Akkermansiaceae > Luteolibacter. Next base: position 4,844 of record CAISTY010000046.1, read on the forward strand.
CGCAAGGCCGGATTTCCGGAAATGCAAGAGGGGCAGATCCATAATCAAATCGTTCTCGGCGGCAATATCGTATCAGAGGACCGCTCCACCCAGTGGGCTTTTGTCAACAAGGCGAACACCACCTCGATCCAGCTGAATCTCGATGCGATCACGGTCCACACGACACAATACTCCCGTTTTGAGGATTTGGAGGAAACCATCAAACTCGCCATAACCACGCTCCATGAAATCGTGGCCCCTTCGCAGGTGCATCGATACGGACTGCGCTATGTGAATGTGATTCCGATTGGTCTTGGCTCAGGGTTCGATCAGTGGGCTCAGCCCAGTTTGCTGGGATGTCCAAATCTCCCGAATGCCCAGCGGATCGGCAGTTTCTCAGAAACCGTCATGGTTACCCAGTCATCGAGTCGACTGGTGGCCCGCTGCATCACCATGCACTCCGGCATCCCCATACCTGCGGATTTGATGCCATGTTCACTGAAATTGCCCTTTGCCATCCCGATGAACGAGCCTTTCGTGATCCTTGATAACGATCATGCACGGGTTGGTCCTGAGGATTTCGATCCGGACATCGCCGCAGAAGCCATTGCGAGTTTGCATGACCTTCTTGAACTAACCTTCCAAACCTCTGTCACCCCACAAGCCCTGAAAACATGGAAATGACTGACAATCAAACATACGAACTGACAACGGACATCGTCCACGCTGCTGGACTCTCCTATGAGTCGTTTTATGGCTGCGTGACTTCCACTTCGGTAACATCACGCCGTTCGCAACTGGATTTACCAGCGCGGGTGATCAGTGGCGTTCTCCTCGGTGCGGCCGTCAGCCCGGGTGAAATTGTCAAATATCAGCAGGAGGTGGTGGTCATTGAACATGCGTGCCTGCAAGCCGCCACTCCTGTCACAACCCCCCATAAGATCGAGTCCATCCGCGAAGCATTCGGCCTTTCAACCACAGCGCTTGCGGAAATTCTCGGCGTATCCCGTCCCACCATCTACCAGTGGATCAAGGGTCAGAGCGAGCCGTCAGGGGAAAACCGAAACCGCCTCGACCAAGTGGCTTTTCTCGCTGCAGGATGGAACAAAGCTTTTTCGGCTGAAAACATGGATCACTGGCTCACTGACAGCGAACCGGGTGCGCCATCGCTCATGGATCTCCTTCGTCAGGACACGCACGACACCGCTGCAATCAATCAGTTGATGATCACCCGCATCCGGCAGGCTCACGAGGCGAATCAACGTATCGAAGCAGCACGCAAGGCATCAGGCATGGGAGAACTGCCAACACCCGAAGGCATCGTCCCGGAAAACATCTATCGTTGGAACGCAGCTCGCATGAGCATGCGTCGTGCCGCCAAACTTCGTTGATGAAATCTCGTGCCCGGTCTCCGCGATCAACTTTTCGAACTGGGCTGGCGGCAAGGCTCCATCATTGATGTTGGAGCTATCAATCATCCCACCTTGACCGGAGACGATCCGTTTCTGATAATCAACCAGACTTGCGATCTGATTCACGATCAAATCGAGACGGAGCCTTTTGCCGAACTGCTCAGACTGCGCAGGATCAAGGAAATTGATCCTGCATTCGAGAATACCAAAAATCCGCGGAAAGCGCATATCCTCGCCCTGCATCATGGGGCTCCTGCACCCGTGGAAATTTCCTGCATCGAGCGGATTACGATACCCAGAGACTTATTGCGTGGGTGCCGCCCCTCCTCCTCATGGCAGGTGGTTGCAGCCGATATTCCAGATTTGATCGTGTGGTTTACCCAACGCTACCTGAGGACCGCCTTCCCCAACAGCTTCGAAGAGCGGATCAAGCCCCATCTCAAGAAGATCCGAAAACAGATCGAACCGCACCAAGCTCTCATCGACACTCTCTTTATCCGGGTGGATCCCCTGCGTGAGGTTTCAGGTGACGATTCTCATGCGGTTCGCCTTTTGATAGCCGTCAAAAAGGCGACTCTCGATGAACCGGATAAATTGCAAGCGCTCCACTCCATGGCGGGTCAACTGGACTCGATTTTTGAGTCTGCCAAGGGCTTGGATCTGGAAGCCCCGGTCAATGTGCAAAGTCTCAATAAAATTACCCTGGCCCAAGTACAGGACTATTTGGAGTGGAACCGTTACGATTATCTTTCCTTCGGGGAGGATGATTGATACCCCCAAAGCAGAATATTCCATCTTTCGATAGTGCTCCGCCTTGTCACGTCGCCTCTTCCTATGCACACTCGCTTGCACTACGGAACTCCCGCTTCCCCGATGCCTCCGGACACTGACCACCGCCCACCCGCCACTCAGACTCTTCTTCCCCTGCGTCTTGCGTCTTGAATTCTTGAGTCTCTTCTTCCAATTTCCGAATTTCAGCTTTTCAGCCTTTCAGCTTTTCCCTTCCCCATGTCCCTCTCCTTCATCGAAACCCAGTTCCCGGTCTCCCGGCTCTCCAAGGAATCCTACAAGGAGCGCAAGGCGAACTATTCCCAGACGCTCACCGGGCTTGGAAAATGGTGGGGGCGCAAGCCGCTGATCCTCTGCCGGGCCACTATCCTCGGGCTGCTGCTGCCCGCCACCGAAGATCCGGAGGCCGACCGCTCCTGCTTCCTCGCCCTGCTCACCATGGACGAGGACGGCCTGCTCCGCCGCTTCAAGGGATTCCAGGCCAAGGAGATGTTAGAACTCGCCACCCCGGACGAGGCGGTCGAATACGAAACCAAACGTGCCGCCAGCGTGGCACCGGATGCCTCTCCCATGGAGAAAGTCCGCCTCAAAGCCGAATTCCAGAACTTCCGCGCCGACCTCGAACGCCGGATCTTCCTCCGCCTGCCCTACGATCAGCAGATCGCCTACTGCCACCGCCCGGAAAATATCGACGGCCCGTCGCCAGCGGCCTGGGAAATGATCAACGCCCACCTCGACACCGCCGCCGGTTCCATCCCGGAACTGGTCCGCGAACTCGGCCAGCGCCGGTTCGGTCGCGTCCCGCGCGTCGGTGATGCCTTCTGTGGCGGCGGCTCCATCCCGTTCGAGGCGGCACGCATCGGCTGCGAGGCCCATGCCTCCGACCTCAACCCGGTGGCCGCCCTGCTCACCTGGGCCGCCCTCAACATCGTCGGCGGCGGACCCGAAATCGCCGAAAAAGTCCGCGCCGCCCAAGCGGAAATCTACGCCGCCGTGGACGCCCAAGTCACCGCCTGGGGCATCGAACACAAAACCGAGGATCTCCCGCCCGGCGAATGGGAAAAACTCCTCGCCGAGCGGACCGCGAGTCTCCAGACTCGCATGCGAAAGGAACGCCAAATATCTGCGGCATCAGCCGCCTCCGCTTTGTCCCATCTTTCACTGGCGAGTCTGGAGACTCGCGGTCCGTTTCCAGACTCGCATCATCTCGCCACCCGCGTCTGGCGCGCGGACGCCTACCTCTACTGCGTGGAAGTCCGCTGCCCGGAAACCGGCTGGCTCGTCCCACTCGCCCCGTCCTGGGTCATCGGCGAGAAATCCAAGACCATCGCCACCCTCGTCCCGCTGCCGGAGGAAAAGCGCTACCGCATCGACATCAAGTCCGCCGCCAGCCCCGCCGAAATGAAAGCCGCCAAGCTCGGCACCATCCGCAAAGGCCGCATCATCCACCCGGTCCTCGAAGAACTCGGCCTCGATCCCGCCTCTATCGAATCCGTCCGCAGAAAACGTGCTTCCGGCGTCCCGCCGGAAGAGAATGGCGCTACCGGCTACCAGTCGGAAGTTCCAAAGCCCCCTTCCGGCGAGACGCCGGAAGCACCCTCACTCTTCTACGACCCCGACAGCAAAGTCGCCACTTACGAAGGCTGGCTGCCGCACTGGCAGCAGGGTGACAAACTCTACTATGTCACCTGGCGCATGAACGACTCGCTCGCCCAGCGCGACCTTCGCCAGTGTCAGGAAAAGCGTGCCGCCTTCGAGGCCCAATATCCCAAGCCGTGGGACCACGAAACCTGGCGTGAATACCACCGCCATTTTACAGAGCGCATCGAGTCCCTGCTCGACGCCGGTTATGGTTCCTGCGCCCTCCGCGATCCCGCTTTATCCGCGATCGTCGAAAACGCCCTGCTTCATTTCGATGGGGATCGCTATCAGCTCGGTGACTACGTGGTCATGCCCAACCACGTCCATGTCCTCGTCCAGCCACTCGGCGTGTGGTCTCTGGACCGGATCATGCACTCTTGGAAATCCTTCACCTCAAAGGAAATCAACAAACGCCTGGGAGCATCCGGCATCTTTTGGCGGGATGAATCGTTTGATCACATCGTGCGCTCCGCCGCCCAATGGCGGCGCTTCACCCGATACATCCAGCAAAACCCCGTAAAAGCCTGTCTCGCACCGGGCTGCTACCGCCTCGGTTGCGGCAAGCGTGCTTCCGGCGTCTCGCCGGAAGATCAAGGTGCTTCTGGCTTCCAGCCGGAATTACCACTCCCTGCCGCCGGCACGCCAACATCTTCCTGCAAGATGCAGGAAGCACAATATCACGCCAACGGCCTCCGCCTCTGGGAAAACGACGACCTCGTCCCGCGCCCCGACGATGTCTTTCAAGAACGCCTCTACTGCGTCCGCTGGATCGAAACCCGCATCGACAAGAAATCCGGTAATCCCCGCACAACCAAACACTATCGCGCTGTCAGCGACCACGACTTGGCACGCGAGCAACTCACCCTCGATCTCATCCGCGAGCGATTCGGAGACTGGCAGGAAAAAGGCTTTATTCCTTCGATGAAAATCGAAGCAGGTGTCGAAACCGAGCGACTTCAACGTGAACGTGGCTGGACGCAGTGGCATCACCTTTTCAATCCGAGGCACTTGCTGATTCACGGACTGGTCACGAAAATTGCCGATAGTGATCAAGCTGCCGATCTGCCGATGCCCGTTAGGATCGCCAATCTGCTCTGGATCGGTTCCTTGGCAAACAAAGACTCCAAGCTCTCGGTTTGGAATGTTTCTTCAGGTGTTGAAACAAGCGTTCAGGTCTTCTCTAACCTTTCGTTAAATACAATATCAAATTGGGCCTCAAAAAACAGTCTTAGCGTAGATACTTCAGTTCCATGCAGCGGCAATGATTTGACCAAGGTTTTCAATATAGGATCTATCGATACGAAAGATGCCCGTGGAGGTGCCTCAAGAACCGAAACTTGTGAGTTTTGGCTAACCGATCCGCCGTATGCCGATGCGGTGAATTACCACGAGGTTTCTGAGTTTTTCTTGGCTTGGCTTGAGACGCCCATAAAGAAGCTTTTCCCATGTTGGCCTGCAGTTGCCCGTAAGGCTTTAGCAGTAAAGGGTTCAGACGACAATTTTCGGCGGAGCATGGTAGACTGTTACCGAAATTTGGCCGAGCACATGCCGGACGACGGGATGCAAGTCGTCATGTTTACCCACCAGGACGCGGCGGTGTGGGCGGACCTCGCCCTCATTCTCTGGGCTTCCGGCCTGCATGTAACTGCTGCTTGGTGCATTGCCACCGAAGCAGATAGCGCCCTCAAAGTCGGCAACTACGTCCAAGGCACCGTCCTGCTCGTCCTTCGCAAGCAAACCGGCGAGGACACCGCCTTTCTCGATGAAGTCTATCCCGAGGTGGAAGCCGAGGTGAAGAGGCAGCTCGATTCCATGCATGAACTGGACGATCCCCATGCCGACGCCCCGGACTTCACCGACACCGATTACCAACTCGCCGCCTACGCCGCCGCCCTGCGCGTGCTCACCCGCTACCGGTCCATTGAGGACATTGATGTCGCCCGCGAGCTCGCCCGACCGAAGGGCAAGCGCGCCGAGTGCTCGCCGCTGGAAGCAGCCATCGCCGAAGCCGTGAAAATCGCCTGCGACCACCTGGTGCCCGCCGGCATCGACCGCCCGCTGTGGAAAGCCCTCGGCCCCGCCGAACGGTTCTATCTGAAAGGCCTCGACCTCGAAAGCCGCGGCGAATTCCGCTCCGGCGCCTACCAGGAACTCGCCCGCGGCTTCGGTGTCCGCGATTACACCGCCCTGCTAGGCAACGACAAGGCCAACGAAGTCCGCCTCATGACCGCCACCGAGTTCGGCAAAAAACTTCTTCGTGCCGGCGAGGACGCGTTCTCCGAAAGCCTGCTTCGCCACGCCCTCTTCGCCATCCGGGAAGTCGCCAAGGCCGACCAAGGCGCCGAGCCCGGCCGCGCCTGGCTCAAGGCCGAGGTGGAAAACTACTGGACCCACCGTAAAACCCTCATCGCCATCCTCCAATACCTAACACGCTTCCAACACAGCCTCCCCACCTGGCAAACCGACTCCAAAGCTGCCGCTTTGTTAGCCGGTGCGCTGGAGAATGACCATTGAGGAGCCAAAATGTGGCTTGACGCCGCCGCATGGGTGATACAAGCTTGTCTCACAATGAAAACCGCAACGATCCGTGACCTGCGGAATGCGTTTCCCCGGGTGGCCCGGTGGATCGAGGAGGGCGAGTGCGTGGAAATCACCCGTTCAGGCAAGCCGTTCGCGCAGCTTGCGCCGGTTCCTCCACCCGCCTCCGGCCATTCACCGATGCCGGACTTCCTCGCTCGCATGCGGGAAAACTTCCCCGATGAAACGGTGAGCAAGGCTCCGGTTTCCATCGTGGACTACGACCGTGGCGACCGATGAGCGTTTATGCCGACACCGGTTTCATCGTCTCCCTTTACAAGACGGAAACCACCAGCGCCCGAGCAGCCCGCATCATGAAACGGCTGCAAGCCCCCGTGTGGCTTTCACAACTGGGCGAGTTGGAGTTGCGCAATGCCTTTCACCTTTCGGTTTTCCGCAGCGAACTCGAAGCGGACGCGGCGGCCCGCAAGATGCGCCTGTTTTTGGGCGACATGCAAACCGGGATTTTTTCCATCATGCCTGTTCCCGCATTCTCCCTCTATTCGAAAGCCGCTGAGTTGGCGGACCGCCACAGTGCCCGTTTGGGCACCCGAAGTCTCGATCTGATGCATGTGGCCGCCGCGTTGTTGCTGAAAGCCGAGACCTTTCTCAGTTTCGACGAACGCCAGCGCAAGGCGGCGAAGGCAGAAGGGCTGAAAGTTCTCCCTCATGAATCGGTCCGGCGATGAGGGTGGAAAAAAGCTGCAATCCACTATCCACAATCTTCGATCGGCAATCCGATGCACCGCCACTCCTCACGCCGCGTCCCGTCCCTGGGCAAATCCTTCCTCGCGGAACGCCTGCGCGGTGCCCGCAGCTACGACCGCATTGCCGGCTACTTTTCCTCGTCCATCCTTGAAGTGGCCGGTGAGGAGTTAGAGTCGATGACCGGCAAGGTGCGGATCATCTGCAACTCGGAGTTGGACCCTGACGATGTGAAATCCGCGCGGGCTGCTTCCATGGCGATGCGCCGCGAGTGGTGCAGCCAGGATCCCGAGCGTCTGGCGGAGAAGGGGGCCGACCGGTTTGCCCGGCTCTATCGGTTTCTCACCAGCGGCAAGCTGGAAGTGAAAGTGTTGCCCGATTCCGCCTTCGGCCTGATCCACGGCAAGGCCGGGGTGATCGAGATGGCGGACGGGCGTGTGACCTCGTTCCTCGGCAGCGCCAATGAATCGAAGACCGCCTGGCGCCTGAATTTCGAACTTGTGTGGGAGGACGAGGACCCGGAGTCGATCCAATGGGTGCGTGACGAATTCGAGGCACTGTGGGGTCACCCGGATGCCTTCCCGCTGGCACAAGCGGTAATCGAAGACGTGGAGCGGCTGGCGCGGCGCAAGGTTTTCGGCTCGGTGGATGCGTGGAAGGCTGAAGGGGACGCCGCCGGAGCCATCGTCGAAACACCGGTCTATCGCCGCCAATACGGACTCTGGGCGCATCAGAAGTATTTTGCCAAACTGGCATTCGACGCTCATCGCACCCCCTTTGGTGCCCGCTACGTGTTGGCGGACATGGTGGGCCTGGGCAAGACCATCCAGCTTGCCATGGCCGCCATGCTCATGGCGCTGTGGGGCGACAAGCCGATCCTGATCATCGCGCCGAAACCGTTACTTTGGCAGTGGCAGGATGAGATGGACAAACTGCTGGGCATGCCGTCGGCCGTGTGGGATGGCAAACAATGGGTCGATGAACACGGAATTTGCCATGGAGCAAAGGGCGTGGATGGTATCCTGAAATGCCCGCGTCGCGTGGCGTTGGTTTCACAAGGCCTGTTCAGCGCCAACACCGACGCTGCGGAGAAGCTCAAGCGGTTGGAATACGAGTGTGTGATCTGCGATGAAGCTCACCGCGCCCGCCGCCGCAATCTCGCACCGGGATGTGAAAGCGAGAGTGGCGAACCTAACAACCTGCTGCGGCACCTGCACGATCTCGCCCGGCGGACCAAGAGTCTGTTGTTAGGGACGGCGACTCCGGTGCAGATCAATCCCATCGAAGCCTGGGACCTGCTCGATCTGCTCAACACGAACCGCGAACATGTGCTCGGCAATGTTTGGAGCGAGTGGAACAAACCCGCCGAATGTCTGCCGGTCGTCTCCGGCGAGGTTTCTCTCTCCGGCATCCCGACCGTGGATTTCTGGAGTTGGTTCCGCAATCCGGTGCCACCAGCCAACGAGCACCGCGACATGGAAACCCTGCGGCGCGTGCTTGGCATGACCGACGATCAAGCCATCGCCAACGGCAGTGACATCGATAAACTCAAGGCTCCCGACCGGTCGCGCCTCGAACGCCTGAAACCAGGATTCGGTCGCGAGCACAATCCGTTCCTCCGCCACATCATCCGCCGAACACGCGATTTTCTGGAGACTGAAAAGGATCCGGAAACCAATCAGCCCTATTTGGACCCGGTATATGTCAAACTGCTCGGTGAGGGCGATGAGGGCGCGGTCGAGCTATCAGCCTATTTGAAAGAGGCATATCAAATTGCGGAGGATTTCTGCGCCGCCATTGCCCGCAATCGCAAGGGTGCCGGCTTCCTCAAGACCCTGTTATTACGCCGTGCCGGCAGCAGTGTGGTGGCCGGAATTTCCACCGCCCGCAAGATGCTGGAAAACTGGGAGTCCATCGAGGACGAGGACGAAGACGAGGACGATCCGCCGAAGCGCGATGACTTCAAGACACTCTCACCCGCCGAGCGGGCACTGCTGGAAAGCTATGTGCGGGCCTTGGAGAGCAACCACTCCGAAGACCCGAAATACCGCGTGGTCCACCGGCTCCTGATAGAGGGCAACCCCGAAGCCGAAAGCCTGCCATGGAAGAACCTCGGATGCATGATTTTCTCGCAATACTATGACTCGGCCGAATGGCTGGCCGCCAAGCTCAGCAAGGAGGCGCTGCCTGAGGAATTGGTAGGCCTTTATGCCGGCAGTGGACGGTCCGCTTATTACCGCGCCGGTGAACGCCAGCCCGCCGAGCGCGAAGACCTCAAGCGTCTCGTCCGCGATGGCGAAATCAAAATCCTCGTCGGCACTGATGCCGCCAGCGAAGGCCTCAACCTCCAGCGGCTCGGCACGCTCATTAACCTCGACCTGCCATGGAACCCGACCCGTCTGGAACAGCGCAAGGGCCGCATCCAACGCATCGGCCAGAAGCGCGACACCGTGTATGTATTCAACATGCGCTACCGGGACTCCATCGAGGACCGCGTCCATCAGATGTTATCCACGCGCCTCAAGCACATCCACGATCTCTTCGGCCAGATCCCGGACACCCTCGAAGCCGCCTGGATCGCTGCCGCCCTCGGCGACGAGCGCAAGGCCCGCGAAACCATCGCCGCCGTCCCGGAGCAACATCCGTTCGAGGCCAAATACAACCAGATCGCCAGCATCAACTGGGAGAGTTGCGCGGAGGTCCTCAACCGCGTCGCCGCCAGGGAGGTCCTGGTGCGCGGGTGGTGACGATTTGGATAAAGGAAGGAGAATGTCGGCCCATTATTTTCCCCACTATCCCTTCTGAAGGCAGGCCGGCCCGGACACGCCGGCTCTTGCAACGGCCTTCAATGGGAAAGCAAATCCTCAGCCTCAGGCGAGGATGCCGGTGACGACCTTGGCGGGTTCGAAGCCGGTGAGACGGAGGTCGATTCCCTGGTCGCGGATGACCAGGCGTTCGTGATCGATGCCTAACAGATGTAACAGGGTGGCATGGAAGTCGCGGAGGTGTACCGGGTTGCTGACGATGTTATAGGAAAAGTCATCGGTTTCGCCGTAGGACATGCCGCCCTTGACGCCGCCGCCGGCCATCCAGATGCAGAAGTTCTTCGGGTGGTGGTCGCGGCCGTAGTTGTCGCGGGTGAGGGTGCCCTGGCTGTAAACGGTGCGGCCGAATTCACCGCCCCATACGACCAGGGTTTCATCTAACAACCCGCGGGCCTTGAGATCCTGGACGAGGGCGTAACATGCCTGGTCGACGTCCATGCACTGCGAGCTGATATGGGCGGGCAGGGTGCCGTGCTGGTCCCATCCGCGGTGATAGATCTGGACGAAGCGCACGCCGCGTTCGGCCATGCGGCGGGCGAGCAGGGCGCAGTGGGCGAAGGTTCCGGGCTTGTTGACGTCCGGGCCGTAAAGCTCGCGGACGCGGTCGGGTTCCTTTGAGAGATCGGTGAGTTCGGGAACCGAGGCCTGCATGCGGAAGGCCATTTCATACTGGGTGATGCGGGTGAGGGTTTCCGGGTCGAGAAACCTGTCGGATTCCTGCTGGTTGAGGGCGGCGAGGCTATCCAACATCCGGCGGCGGGTGGCGCGGTCGATGCCGGGCGGGTCATTGAGGAATTGGATGCCGCCGCCGGTCGGGCGGATGGCGACGCCGCAGTGTTGCGACGGGATGGGGCCGCTCGACCAGAGTCTGGCGGAGATGGCCTGGACGTTGGAAGCGGGGTTCGAGTGTTGGGCGTGGAGGACGACGAAGGTGGGCAGGTTTTCGTTCATCGAGCCGAGACCGTAGGACAGCCATGAGCCGATGCAGGGTTTGCCGGGGTTCATGTTGCCGGTGTTGATGAAGGAATTGGCCGGTTCGTGATTGATGGCCTCGGTGTGCATTGTCTTGATGACACACAGGTCGTCGGCCATCTTCGCCGTCCACGGCAGGATTTCGCTGAACCAGGTGCCGGCCTGGCCGTGTTGGGCGAACTTGAATTTGGACGGCGCGACGGGGAAGCGCGCCTGGCCGGAGGTCATGCCGGTGAGGCGCTGGCCCTTGCGGACTGATTCGGGCAGATCGGTGTCGAAGAGTTTGTCCAAGCCGGGCTTGTAATCGAGCAGATCGATTTGCGAGGGCGCCCCTAACATGAACAGGTAGATGACCCGCTTCGCCTTGGGCGCGAAGTGCGGCAACAACTTCCGGATCGCGGTGGCGGAGTGGGTGTCGCCGCGCAGGCTGCCGTCTAACAGGCTGGCCAGGGCGGCCACGCCGAGGCCGCGGGCGGACTGGCCGAAAAAATCGCGGCGGGTGATATGACGATGGTAGGATTCGCAGGCCATTGCGGGATTAATGGTTGAGGGATTCGTCGAGGTTGAGGGTATTGCTGGCGATGAGGGTCCAGGCGGCCAATTCGGGCGCGGCGAGGGCCGGATCGGCCACGCGTTCGCCATAGGCCACGAGTTTTTTGGCATCGTCCGGGGACTTGCCGAAGGTCGTGCGAAAATCGGTTAGGGCGGAGGTCAGGATGGAGAGTTCGGTCGGTTTGGGCGAGCGGGCGAGGACGACACGGTAGAGGAAATCGAAGCGTTCGGGATCGGTGGATTTCTGTTTGAGGACGCGTTCTGCGAGCACCCGTGCGGCCTCGACGAGCTGGATATCGTTCAGGGTGACGAGGGCTTGGAGCGGGGTGTTGGTGCGTTCGCGGCGGACGGTGGAATTTTCGCGGGACGGGGTTCCGAAGGTCTCCAACGATGGGTGCGGGGCGCTGCGTTTCCAGAAGGTGTAAAGACTGCGGCGGTAGAGCGCCTCGCCGGAGTCGCGGACGTATTTGCGGGTGTTGGATTCCTTCATCGCCACCGCTTCCCAGACCCCATCCGGCTGATAGGGTTTGACGCTCGGTCCGCCGATCTTGTGAACCAGCAGGCCGCTGACAAAGAGCGCCTGGTCGCGGATCATCTCGCCGTCGAGACGTTGGCGGGGACCACGTGCCAGCAGGCGGTTGGCGGAATCCTTTTCCAGTTTGGCGGGAGTGGCGGCGCCGGATTGGCGGTAGCTGGCGGAAGTCACCATGAGTTTCATGAGCTTCTTCACATCCCAGCCGTGGGAGCGGAACTCGAGGGCGAGCCAATCGAGCAACTCGGGATGGACGGGCCGGTCGCCCTTGATACCGAAGTCATCCGCAGACGCCACCAAGCCGGTGCCGAAGAGCTGTTGCCAGAAGCGGTTGACGGTGACGCGGGCGGTCAGCGGGTGGTCGGGATGGACGAGCCAGCGGGCGAGGCCAAGACGGTTTTTGGGATCGCTCTTGGCGATGCGCACGCCGAAGACGGCGGGAATGTCGGCACCCACCTTGTCCTTTTTCTGGGTATATTCTCCGCGGCTGAGGATATGGGCCGAGGGTTCTTCGTTGTTTTCCTTCATCACCAGGGTGATTACGCCGCGTTTCCTGATAGCATCGCGTTCGGCCTGCAAAGCGGCGACCTCGCGCCGGAGAGGGTCGGCGTCACAAGGAGCCTCCTGTTTTTCGGCATCCTTCAAGGCTTGTTCCTTGAGGGGCAACAAGCGGACCAGTTCCTCCATGCGCGGCACGTCCTCCACTTTTAGGATCAGCAGATTGGGGGGATGCTCGGCCGAGTTGCCATCGAGCGCGGACATCGGGTTGTTGCGGAAAAACGCGCTGAGTTGATAGAAATCCTTCTGCGAGATCGGGTCGAACTTGTGGTCATGGCAGGACGCGCAGCCGGTGGTGAGGCCGAGCCAGACGCGCGAGGTGGTTTCCACCCGGTCCCTGGCATAGGTGGCGAGGTATTCGTCGGCGATGGCGCCGCCTTCGCCGGTGGTCGCCAGGCAACGGTGGAAGCCGGTGGCGATCTGCTGGTCGATGGTGGCACCGGGCAGGAGGTCGCCGGCGAGTTGTTCGAGGGTGAACTGATCGAACGGTTGGTTCGTGTTGAACGCCTTGATCACCCAGTCGCGGTAGGGCCAGATACTGCGGTAATTGTCGAAGTGAATGCCGTGGGTATCGGCGTAACGGGCGGCGTCCAGCCAATAACGGGCCTGCTGCTCGCCGTATGCGGGCGATTCTAACAAACGGTCCACGGCTTTTTCGTAAGCGTCCGGGCGGGAGTCGGCGAGGAAGGCGTCCACAGTCTCGGGAGCCGGCGGCAGTCCTGTTAGATCGAGGGTGACGCGGCGCAGCAGTGCGGCTTTGTCGGCCTCGGGAGCCGGGGATAGGTTTTCCTTTTGCAGGCGGTCGAGGATGAACCGGTCGATGGGGTTGACGGGCCAGTTGGAGTTGGGCACGGCTGGGACGGGCGGGAGTTTGGGGGGGATGAGCGACCAATGTTCCTCGTAGCCGGCGTCTTGGTTGATCCATTTCTCAAGCAGGGCGATATCACGTTCGGAAACGACCTTGTGGGTTGCCGGTGGGGGCATGATTTCCTTGGGGTCTTTGTGGCGCATCCGCTTGATGATTTCCGAGGACGCCCCCTCGCCTTTGAGAATCACCGCTTGCCCGGATTTCGTCGGTTTGAAGGCAAACTCGGCGCGATCCAAGCGAAGATCCGCCTTGCGGGAACCGGAGTCGGGGCCGTGGCACGCATAACAATTTTCTGATAGGATCGGCTGGATGTGGGTATTGAAGGTCACCACTTCGGGCAGGGCCGGGCCGGCCGGCGCGGCGGAACCCGGGACATTCGTTGCTGCTCCCGGTAATGGTTTCCAGGCAACCCCGGGGATGAAGCGGATCCCGACGACGGCGGCACCGGCAACAACCAAGGATCCGACAATAGCGAGCGCACTGGGGATTTTCATGGGATGGGCGATCAGGGGTTGTTAGGCACGGCGGGCTTTGCGGCGTTGTCCTTGGTCGAGGCTTCGGCGGGCTTCGGCATTGCGGATAGACCGAGGTGGATTTCCACGCCGGGGTGGGCTTCGCGGAATTTCCCGGCACCTTCCTCAGTGACCTTGGATTGCCAGAGGAATAATTTTTTCAAGTGTTTGAGGCCTGTGAGGGATTGCAGGCCGTCATCGGTGACGGCCGTGCCGTAGAGGTTGATGACTTCCAATTCCGCCAATTGGCGCAAATGCGCCAACCCCGCGTCGGTGATCCCGGTGTTCTGGAGTTGCAGCTTGCGCAGCTTGACGAAAGGTGCCAGCGCGGCCAGTCCTGCGTCGGTCACCTTGGTTTGCTGGAGATCCAAGGCTACCACGCTGGCGGCCACGGGAGCCATCGCTTGAAGTTGGGCATCGGTAACCTCGGCCGCACGGATGCCGGGCGCATAAGCGAGTTCCGGCTTGCCGGGCACCACGCACGCGAGGCTGCCTGGCAGGCTGTTGCGAAGTGCCGCGAGATTTTTTTCGAGGGCAGCGGTTTCGGCGATGATTTGATTTTCCCGGGCCTTGCGCTGGGCGGGAGTCAGCAGGGAATCGAGGGCGGAGCGGAGCTTGGCCGGGAGTTCGAAATCCCCGGCCAATTTGTCGGTGGGAGCGCCCATTTCGATCCAGAAGGTGACTGCGGCGATTTGCTCCCCGGTGGGTTGGGGTTTGCCCTTGGGCGGCATGCGATCATCGTGATCGAGGTCAAGGCGCATGCGTTTCAAGAGCAGACTGTCGTTGGGATTGCCGGGTGTGATGGCGGCCCCGGAATCGCCACCTTTGAGCATGGCGGCCAAACCATCAAGGCTGAGACCGCCTTGCATCTTGCCCGCGTTGTGGCAGGAGGCGCAGCGCTCGTCGAAGATGGGCCGGACGATGTCGTCCCAGAGCAGGCGCTGATCGGTAGGCTTGATCCCGAGGGATTGCCCGGCGTCGTGTCGGGGACTGAGACCGGCGAGCTTGCGGATGAAATCGGGTGCTTGGTCGGTGATGTAGGTTTCGCCGTGTGTTAGGCTGGCACCGTAATGGCTGGCAATGGTCATGACCCCGCAGGTGAGCGCCAGGGTGAGGTTGGCAATGCCGTTGAGAAAGCCCCGGCCGATAACCCCCGCACTCAAGCGGAAAACAAGCGCCAAGTTGGCTCCGGCTGCCGTCGCGGCCCCCGCCCACAGGTGCCTTTCCAACAGTTCCTTCTCATATCCTCCGGATTGCGCCAGCAACCAACCGCACCCGACCGCCAGCGTGGAACCCACCGCCCCCCACGCGAATATCACCGTCACGGTCGAACTGTCGGGACGTGACAGAATCCAGCGCAGCCCGGGCAGCCGGGCGGCCTCAAAGGCCAGCGCGAGCAGCAACAGAACGATTGGGAAATGCAGCACCATGGGGTGGAAACGGCCGACCCAACGGGCCGTCACCGGCAGGTAGTCTTGCCATGCGTGCGGATCGATCCAGGGTACGGCAATGGCGCATCCAAGGCCCAGGGAGGCGACCATGAGCCAGCGCAGGCGGGCGGTGGATGGTGCGGTGGATGGTGCGGTGGATGGTGCGGTGGATGGTGCGGTGGATGGTGCGGTGGATGGTGCGGTGGATGGTGCGGTGGATGGTGCGGTGGATGGTGCGGATGTGGCGGTCGATGGTGCGGATGTAGCGGTCGATGATTCCATGCGTAATGGCAACTGTTGGCGGTATCAGTCATACAGCAACCCTCCGGTGTAAAGGGCTAAACCGCGCCCATGTGATTTATCGCTTGAACAATCGGTACTTCCGCCGAACCGACGCCCATGCGCCCGGGCCGGAGAAATACCATCAGGAAACAACCGTTTGTGTTAATGGCGGGCCCGTGCGGGAGGGGCGGGTGTTGTTGACTTCCAGCGAACACTAACAAAAACCCGGTCTCCGGATCGACCGGGGACCGGGTTGATGATGCGGAAAAGCGCCGGATTACCAGGCCTTGAGGCTCAGGCCGATCTGCCCGAAGAAGGCGCTGTCCATATCTTCGTCGAGAATCTTGTGGTCGCCATCGGGATCGCTGTATTCCAAGCTGTTGGCAAAGGCCAGACCGGCGCCCGCGTTGAGCCAGAGTTTGCCGGTGAGTCTGCGGCTGACGAAGGCACCCACCTGATAGGACGAGAGGTCGACCGACTTTGAATCGCCGAAATCATCGGTGATGTTCCAGATGCCGCCGCCCGGCATGCCGCGCAGGCTGAAGCTCCAGTCTTCGTTGGGCGCATAGGAGGCGAAGGCGAGCGGGCCATACAAGCCGATTCGGGTTTTGTCATTGACCACCCAGTCGAAGTTGATGCCGGGGCACACCCAGGTGTCGCCATTGAGGTTGAGCACTGCGGCACCTGCGGCGAGAGTGAAGGAGTCGCTGAAGCGATAGCCCACGCCAGCGGCGATATCGAATGTGAAATCGTCACCGTTAACGTGCTGGAAGTCGCTGGCGAGTTCCGCACGAAACCAGGCACCGTAGAACCAGGGTGAGGCATCGCTCATTTTCATGGCGGCAAGGTGGAGTGAGAGCGAATGGAGATCCTCATCGCCAGCCACCATGGAATGTTTTCCGTCAAAGTCGAAATCAAAGGACGTCAGGCCGTATTGCACTGCCGGCACAATCATGATGTCAGAGCCGAGATGGATGGGTTTGGAAAGCAAAGAGAGAAAATCAAACTTGGTCACGTTGAGACTGCCATCGAGATCATCGAAATCCATGCCCTCAGTGTAAGTGAAGGACCCCATCACGACATCGAGGCTGGTAAACTTCGATTCGGTGGGTGCCACTCTGACGAATGCAGGTTGACCGGCGGATGCTCCGAAAAGGCAGCCCAACCAGATTGCTGCGATAAGTTTGGGGTTAGTCATCAGCGGGATTCTAGTACCCCCGCACGCGCCAGCAATCACAAACTCCGGCATTGCCGCGGGTTTTTTTCCCGACGGGAACCATCTCTGCCGGCACCCCCGAAACACCCGGCGGGCGGGAATTTTGATGGGCTGGTTTTTTCTTTTTATCAAGGCCGGTTCCGCCGAAGATGAACCCGCCAGCCAATCAACAGAATTTCCTTTGGAATACTTGTGATCAAATATCAAACAATCCATCGAGTCACCCAAAACGCCAACTCAAGCTCAGATCAAAAATCAAAAATCCGAAATCGACAATCATCAATCCAATTCGGGCAACGATTCTGCGACCCGAGATTTCGCCTCATCAGGTGCTACGTAAACAGTATTGGGCATTCCTGCCCGTGTCTTTCTCCATGGATTTTCCAACCGCCAAAACACCAAGGCCGCCAAAGGAAGAAAATGACCTCTTCTCTTCCTCTTTACTAATGACTAATGACCATTGACCAATGACCACTTCTCTTCCTCTTTACTAATGACTACTGACCATTGACCAATGACCTCTTCTCTTCCTTTTTTACT
>CAISTY010000047.1 GCA_903888515.1 Akkermansiaceae bacterium
ACGCTTTGGGCCTTTTGATCATGGTCTGGAGTTCCCGGAGTTGGACGGAATCAAGCGAAAGAATGCGAATCGGACGGGCCATGCGCGTATTTTACACGCGCATTCTGTTTTGTATAGCTAATTATCGTCCGGCACACTAGAGAGAAGCCTCATCGTTGAGCGGCATCGGCCTCGATCCATAACCAAAGGCGGTGCAGGCTGTCCTGAACGAGGCGTTTGGTGGCCTCCAGATCGCCACCGGGAGCTGCCTTGCCGAAGAGATAGAACTTGATCTTCGGTTCAGTGCCGGACGGACGCACCGCAAAAGAACGGCCATCCTCGAGATCGATGAAAAGCATTTTTTCCTTGGGCAGGAGATCGCCTTCCTGATCGTAAAGGTCCTGCCTGGCAAAATCACGGACCCGGATGACCCGGGAGCCATCGGCTGCGTCCGGCGGGTTGGCGGCATACGAAATGGCGAGCGCCAGGATTTTTGCCGCCCCGTCGGCTCCCTCCATGACGAGGGATTTGCCGATTTCAAAATGGTAGCCGAATCCGGTGTAGAGGTCATCTAGCAGTCCCGGGACGGTGGTGCCGGTGGATTTCGCGTAAGCGGCGATTTCCGCGAACATGAGGGCGGCACCGTTGGCGTCCTTGTCACGGACAAAATCGGACCCGAGATAACCATAACTTTCCTCACTGCCAAAAACGAAAAAGCGCGAGTATTCGAGACGCAATTGGCGGGTTTGCTCCTCGTCGAGCGACCGGTAGTCGCCTTTTTTTCCGGCGGGGATGGCGTCCTCGTATTTGCGCAGTTTGCCGGCAATGTATTTGAATCCCGTGAGGGTATCGATGATGCCCACGCCGAAACCATCGGCGATGGCGCGCTGGAGTCCGGTGGTGACGAATGTTTTGACGATCACGGCACGGCTGCGGTTCGCTTCGGTAATCCAGCCGAGATCCACGCAGGATTGCAGACGATACCATGCCATCAGCGAGCCGATCTGGTTTCCAGATAGATAAAGCATTTTTCCGTTGGCATCGCGGGCGGCCACACCGATGCGGTCGGCGTCGGGGTCGGAGCCGATGACGATATCGGCGCCGGATTGATCGGCGAGATCGACGGCCATTTGCAAGGCCGGGGCGTTTTCCGGGTTGGGTGATTCCACGGTGGGGAAGCGTGGGTCCTGGATGTCCTGTGCCGGAACCGTTAGAACATCAAACCCCAGATCGCGGAGCAGCGGAACGATGATATGGCCGCCGGTGCCGTGGAGATTGGTGTAAACGAGTTTGACCGGCGGGGCGGTCAGCAGCGCGGGGCGGAGCAGGAGCGTCTTGATGCGGCCAACGTAGCGTGCGTCCATCTCCGCGCCGAGGGTGGTGAGGGTGCCGCGTTGGTCGACGGGCAGCGGGTCGTAGGATTCGCGGGTAATGGCATTCACTTCCCGAATCAAGCCGGAGGCGTGGGGCTCTAACATCTGTCCGCCATCATTGAAATAGGCTTTGAAGCCATTGTCGTGGGGCGGATTGTGGCTGGCGGTGAGGATGGCACCCGCGTCGGCGCGGAGTTCGCGGATTGCGAACGAGAGCTGCGGGGTCGAACGCGGCCCATCAAACAGATAGGCGTCGCAGCCGAGGTCGGTGGCCACCTTGGCGCAGAACAAGGCGAAATCGCGCGAGAAGTGCCGCGTGTCATGGGCGAAAACCAACACCGGCCTGCGGGTTGGGCCGATAAAAGGTTTGGCATAGGCGACCATGCCGCGGACCGCACGGCCGAGACTGTAGAAATTCATCGTCGTGGTGCCCACGCATGGATGCTCCGGGCGTCCGTTAGGGCCGCCCGTTCCTTGTTCCGCGCGGGTGATGATGCGGCCGATGGTGCGCCCGCGCAGTCCACCGGTGCCAAAGGCCAGGGTTTTGAAAAACCGGTCGTTGAGTTCATCCCAGGCACCGGCGGCGACCAATTCCGCAACGGCCGACACCGCCACTTCACTGGCGGTTCCGCCAAGCAGTGATAAGATGTTAGATCGGGCGGATTCCAGCAGGCTGCCACTGGCGACGGCGGTGGCAAGGGATGATTCGAGAGTGCGCATGGCGGGCGGGATGGTAGGAAATCCCGGCGATATGGCAATGCTTGCCATGCAACAAGCGCAGGAATATGATCCCGGGGAGTGACGGTACCAGAGGCAAGAAACCATGCTCGGGCCCGTTTATCCTGTCGGTGCCGTTTATCCTGTCGTTTATCCTGCCGTTTATCCTTGCGGGGTTCGGGCCATCCTCTTAAAAAGAAAATCGACAGCAGGTGAGACCCGATGGGTGCCACGCCGTTAATACGGCAGCCGTTCCCTCACCCCAGTCCCCAAATCCGCCCACTGCTTTCCCTTGCACCATCACCCGAAAAAACAATCTCCTCTAGCAGTTATCAACAACCCGAACCTTGCTTCCTCCCATGTCCTCCATTCTCGATAGTTTCCGACTCAACGGTAAGACCGCCGTAGTTACGGGCGCCGCCCGCGGCCTCGGCCAAGGCATGGCGCTCGCCCTCGCCGAAGCCGGTGCCGACATTGTGGCGGTCGATATCCTCGCCGCTGACGACACGCGCCAGCAGGTCGAGGCTCTCGGCCGCCAATGTCTCACCCTCACCGCCAATCTCGGTGACCGCGCCTCCATCCCCGGCGTGATCGCAACCGCACAGCAGAGCTTTGGTTCCCTCGACATCCTCGTGAATTGCGCGGGCATCATCCGGCGCGAGGACTTCGTGAACTTTACGGAAAATGACTGGGACGATGTGATGGGCATCAACATCGATGCCGTGTTCTTCCTCAGCCAGATCTTCGTGCGTCAAGCACTCGCACGCCAAGCGACGGCGAAAATCATCAATATAGCCTCGATGCTTTCGTTCCAGGGCGGCATCCGTGTGCCCTCTTACACGGCCTCCAAGAGCGCGGTGCAGGGCCTGACCCGGCTCATCGCAAATGAACTGGGCGGCAAGGGCATCAACTGCAACGCCATCGCCCCCGGCTACATGGCCACCGACAACACCGCGCCGCTGCGGGCCGACGCGGACCGCAGCGCCGCCATTCTCGCCCGCATTCCCGCCGGCCGCTGGGGCACACCCGAGGATCTCCGCGGTGCCGTGGTCTTCCTCGCCTCCCCGGCCTCCGATTACGTGAATGGTTATACCATCGCCGTAGATGGCGGCTGGCTGGCCCGCTAGAATCCTTGAAAGAGCAAACATGCTGTAGTTAGGTCAAGTTTTCCGGTCTTCTGTCTTCTGTCTTCTGTCTCCAAATCTTCTGTCTGAGGCGCAGCCTCGCTAGTGCTCACTCCGCGTTCTGGTTTCCGGGGACTGAGGCGCAGCCCCGCTAGGATTTCCACCCCTGTCTAACATGAAAACACACAACTTCTCCGCCATCATACTGACGTTACCTGCAACTTTGTCATTGTGGGCGGCCGCGGCGGCGGATCCTCCGGAATCCAAATGGGATCCCCAAAAGACGATGGAGGAGCTAAGGTCAAATGACCCCGCAAAATCAAATGTCGTGAAAAAATTTCCCGCTGGCTTTCCCGAGGCGCTTGTTAGCAGGGGCCAACCGATTGTATATGACAAACAAAACAGCGGCAATTTCGAGTTCATTGGAATGCCGGTGGGTGGCATCGGTGCCGGACAGCTTTATCTCGGCGGCGACGGCCATCTCTGGTGGTGGGATATCTTCAACACCCGCTCCGCCAGCAGGGCAACCGGCGAAGCCGCCTATGCACATCCCGTCGGACGCAGTGCGGACGGTGTGTATCATAAAATCGACCAGGGGTTCATGATCCGCACCCAACAAGGTGGCCAGGTGGTCACTAAAATACTGAACCGTGAAGGAATCGAACACATAGAATTCCTCGGTCAATACCCAATCGGCGAGGTGACGTACCGCGATCCGGGGCTTCCGGTGGAGGTCAAGCTGGAAGCCTTCTCGCCGTTCATCCCGCTGGATCTTGAGAGTTCGATGTTGCCCGCCACGATTTTGCGATTCAAGGCGCACAACATTTCGTCAAGCCCGGTCGAGGTGCAACTGGTTGGCTGGCTGGAAAACGCGGTTTTGATAGAGTCGCGGCGCAAGGGCGCGCAAGGCGTGTTGATCAACCGTATGGCCAGCGGAACGGATGGGCTTTTGCGCTTGGAATCCCTTGCATCCGAACGGAACACACAGGCACCGCGTGCGGATTCCGGTACGATGGCACTCACTCTCCTGCCGGGATCGGGCACGAGCCGCGGAGTGACACAACGCGGTGCCGGTGAGGGCGGCAAGGAGGCCCAGGTTGAGATCACCGCAACGACCGGCTTGACGGGAGAGCTAACGCGAACCCTGTCTCTAGCGCCCGGCAAATCGGAGGAGGCGGTGTTCGTGCTGACCTGGCATTTCCCCAAAACCCGCGTACCGCGCTTCTCCAAACACGAGTACGCCGCGAAATTCGCGGATGCCTTTGCGGTCTCGAACTTCGTCGCGGAAAAGATCGGTTTTCTCACCCAGCAAACCCGGCTGTGGCGCGACAATTGGTATCACTCGACTTTACCCTACTGGTTTCTGGATCGAACCTTTCTGAACACATCCATTCTGGCAAGCAGCACCGTCGCGCTTAACGAAGATGGTCGCTTCCACGGCTGGGAGGGGTACCACCAGGGACATGGAACCTGCACCCATGTGTGGGGTTATGTGCTCGCAATGGGCCGGCTATTCCCGGAGTTGGAGATGCGCCTGCGCGAAAAAACGGATTTCGTGCCTGTAGCGCAAGGCGGCGCGATGCTCGATAACGGCACCATCCATTTCCGGGCATGGAACAGCGGCTTGGCCGTGGATGGCCAGGCAGGTATCATTTTGCGATCTTACCTGGTGCATCAGCAGTCGGCGGATGACGCATTCCTGCGACGCAACTACGCACATATCAAAAAGGCGATGACGGGGCTAACCGAAGCCCGTGACACGGATCATGACGGCATTCTAGCAGGCCCCCAGCACAACACGCTGGATGCCGACTGGTATGGCACGGTCACCTGGCTGAGCCTGCATTATCAGGCCGCGCTGCGGGCGATGGCGGCAATGGCTGTGGAGATGGGCGATGCGGAATATGCCCGGTTCTGTCAGAGCACCGCCGACCAAGGCCGCGCCTATATTGAAAAGAATCTTTTCAACGGCGAGTATTTCTTCCACCAGGGGGATCCGGATCATGCCGCATCCCCTGGTGTTTACACCGGCTGCGAATACAGCCAGTTGCTCGGCCAGAGCTGGGCCTATCAAGTCGGACTCGGCAGGATCATTGACCCGGTCAAAACCAAAACCGCGCTTGAGTCGCTGTGGAAATATAACTTCACCACGGATGTGGGTCCCTTCCGCGAGGTCCATAAAGGGGGTCGCTGGTATGCCATGCCGGGCGAGGCGGGATTGATCGCCTGTACCTGGCCGCAGGGGGGCGCGGAGGTTCTAACCAAGGGCAACCCGCGCTTTGCCGCATACAATAACGAATGCCAGAACGGCTACGAGTATGCGCTTTCGTCGCTGATGATGTGGCACGGCATGCCCTATCACTCGTTGGCCCATCTCTGGTATATGCACAATGACCGCTATCATGGATCGAAGCGCAATCCATGGTGCGAGGTCGAGTGGGGCATGCACTACGCGCGTTCGATGGCCAGTTATGGACATTTTACCGCGGTGTGCGGCTTTGATTACCACGGACCCAAGGGCTATCTGGCCTTTGCTCCCAGAATTACCCCCGAGGATTTCAAGGCGCCATTTGTGGCGGCTGAAGGCTGGGGAAGCTACAGCCAGAAAATCGCAGGCCCGAAAATGACCGCGGAAATCACCCTCATGTCCGGCCGCCTGCGGCTGCGGACGCTCGGCTTGGATATCCCGCATGGTCAAACCCTGAAGCACGCCCAAGTGCTAATCGGAGGCAGGCAGATCAAAGCCGGTCTCAAACAGACGGGAGCCCGCATCATCCTCGAACTTGAGCAGACGATCAACATGCAGGCCGGGGAAAAAGTTCAAATCGCGCTCACCTGTGGACTGGAGGGTTGATGAATGGCATTCACCAGTGCCCTCCGCAAAAAAAAAGGCGGGTAGCAACCATGCTCCCGCCTTGAGTTCAGTCTTGAGAATCGTGGATTATTTGTCGGCCGGTTTGGGTTCAACGGGTTTCGCGCCGTCGCGTCTTTGCGGGCGCAAGGCCTTCATTTTTTCCTGTTGCGCGGGCGTGAGCACGGCATTGATTTCCTCGCCTTGTGACTTCATCAACGCGCTGATTTCGGTTTTGTCCGCGTCCGTGAGATTGTCCCTGCCCTTGTCCATGAATGCTTTCATCTTGGGGGCGTTCTTTGCCATGATCTCCTTGATCTTGGCCTGTTGGTCGGCGTTGAGTTCGAGTTTCTCAGTCAGGAACTTCAGCCGGGCCTCCGGGTCCATACGGCGTGCGCCTTCCGGGCGTTGCGGACGATCGCCGGCGGGTTTTTCTTGGCCGAAGGTGGTGGATGGGACGGCGAAGAGCGCCGCAGTGGCCAGAATCAGGGTAAGTGTGAATTGTTGCATAGGTGAAAGGAAAACACCTCTTCGGCGGCAAAGTTGCGCGGATTCCCAATAAATATGTCGGGAATTTCTTGTCAAGACGGGCCGCATGGATATTTTCGCGGTTGAGGTCATGTGTCATGATTCTGACGAAACTCCCAAGTTCCCTGCATGATTCCGCCGGACCCATCCCTTGGACGGTTCCCGTACCGCTGTTTTTCAGCGGCTTCAACCTTTTGATACCAGCCGCCCGGGCCCGCCACCGGCCATGGCCCCGGCCGTCAACCCAAAAGCAAATTTTTCGGCACCAGCCCAAGCCCTGAAAGACGGGGATGGCAGTCGTAAACCGAAACCACTAAAATGACCAAATCGAATTCCGTCACCTCCTCCTATCCATGGCTGCTAGTGGCCATGTTGTGGGTAGTCGCATTTCTGAACTATATCGATCGTATTCTCATCACCTCGATGAGAGATCCCCTGGTGGCCGAATTTTCACTGACAGACGCCCAATTTGGCCTGTTGACCTCGGCTTTTCTGTGGTCATACGGAATTCTGAGTCCCCTTGGCGGATTTCTTGCTGATAAATACAGCCGTAGGAAAGTGATCGTTTTCAGTGTTTTGATCTGGTCGGCTGTAACACTGTGGACCGGTTTAACGACCACTTTCAGTGAGATGCTGGTTGCGCGCATCCTTATGGGGATAAGCGAGGCTTGCTACATTCCCGCCGCATTGGCCTTGATCACCGATTACCACAGAACACGGACCAGATCGCTGGCCACGGGATTGCACATGAGTGGCTTGTATGCAGGACTGGCATTGGGTGGAATAGGCGGGTATATCGCGGAATGGTGGGGATGGCGCTCCGGATTCCAGTTTTTCGGCGCATTCGGAATCCTTTATTCCATCGGATTAATCTTCTTTTTGAAGGACTGGAAATTGCCAGAGGAGGAAAAATCATCGGATGATTCCAGGCAGACAAATAATAAAATCAGCATCATTGAGTCCGTCAGGGCGCTTTTCAGCGAGCGTTCATATATTGTTATTTTGATTTTCTTCTGTGTCAATGGGATGGTCAACTGGTTGATATATGCATGGTTGCCGACATTCTTGAAGGATCATTTTCATCTTAATCTTGGCGCAGCGGGGATGTCGGCAACAGGATACATTCAAATAGGTGCGTTTGCAGGCGTTATTGCAGGAGGAATTCTGGCCGACAGGTGGGCTGCCAAAAACATCAGGGGGCGCTTATATGTCATTGTCATTGGTTTTTCCGTTGGAGCGCCATTTCTTTTCCTGATGTCATCGACGCCATTATTCGCTTTCGCAATTCTCGGAATGATCATTTATGGTTTGGCCAAGGGATTCAATGATGCCAATGTCATGCCGGTTCTGTGCCAGGTAATTGACGGGCGTTATATCGCAACCGGGTATGGGTTTCTCAACTTCCTGAGTACCATTGTGGGCGGCATCATGGTATATTGGGCCGGCGCATTGAAGGATGCGAAAATTGATCTTGCCATTGCTTACCAGATCATTTCCGTAGTCATGCTGCTTGCAGCATGGTCGCTTCTCCTCGTAAAACCGAAAAAGGAGGTTTAGCACTTGTTATTTTGATGTGCATCCTGTTTATTCCAATCGAAGCATGAATTCATCCGACAACCTATGAAAACCGCATTTGTTTCCTCGATATTCCTTTCGCTGGTATGGGTCACTGGCAGTTCGGCACTTGAGATCAAGCCGCCCAGCGGAGTCAGGCCTGTTTTCACAAAGGCCGGTGACGAGTATCCATTCGATACCGGCGTAATGCGCGGGACGCTGCGTGCCGCAGGCAAATCATTGGGACTGACCGGGGTGATCGATCTCGCGACGGGCGCGAAAATTTCGCGGGCTAACGGATTGTTCTCACATTACCGGCTGCTTGATGCGGAGACGCGCTATGGAATCGCCGCGTGGGATTGGCCGAGCACGGCGCGGCTACTGGACAACGGTGCGGTGGAGGTACGGTGGACGGCGGATGCCGCGCATCCATTTGACATGACGGCGGTGTACCAGTGGGCGTCGCCTGACACATTGGATCTCGCCACGACGGTGGTCGCGCACAAGGCTCTCCGCCGCTTCGAGGTGTTTTTGGCGTCCTATTTCGAAGGATTCCCGGCGGTGTTCGGATATGGCAAAACCGGTTTAGTCGAGGGCACGAAATCGATGGGCGATTGGCTGGCATTTCCACGCGATGACGCCGCGACGGCGATGATCTCTGATGGGCGCTGGCAGCGTCCGCCGCATCCGGTCGCGTTCAAACCTGTGATGCCGTATGCCGGGGCGCTGGGCATGCGACGCGACGCGAAGACCGGCCTGGTCGGGTTGGTGATGGCGCAGGCGGCGGATTGTTTTGGCGTGCTGATGCCCTACGGCGAGGAAGGGCACCGCTCGATATACCTCTCGCTGTTTGGGCGCGACTTCAAGGACGGTGAAACCGCCACCGCGCGGTCGCGACTGGTCATCGGTCGCGATCTAACTGACAAGCGGGTGATAGAACTCTACGAAACCTATCAAAAGATAAACACTCCATGAACCAAGCAGCGGATTCATCCCGCCGTCAATTCATTGGCGGCAGCTTGGCGGCCACTGCCGAGTGGACGTGCCAGGGACCATGCACGTTGGCGCAGTCGGCAAACTCGCGATACAGAACAACCCCTGCTTCCTCGTAGACTGATGGCATGCACACGATAACTCATCGACAACGCCCGCCAGGACTTGCCGCGATGCTGGCGATCCTCTGCACCACCGTGGGATTCGCCCAGGTCGTCCCGGCCACGCCCAGGAAATTCGCCACCCGATCCCTCGGCGGCAATGGTGTCAATGCAGGCATCACGGTCGAGCCCGGCAAAACCCCGCCGACAGCCCGCTACACGACGCATTTCATACTTTCCGAGTCGCGGTCGTGGACGAGCACGGACGGCAAGGTGCTGGTGGGCAAACTTCTCGCCTTCGAGGACATCGTGGTGGAAGCACCGCAAGGGGCCGGACCACCGCCTGCGGTGGTCCCACCCGCGCATCCGACGCTGGTGCGCAATGGCAGGGCCCGCCTCCTCATCAACAACAAGGCCTGTGAGGTGCAGTTAGAGCGCCTCAGTCAGGCGGATCGCGATTTCATCGAACAAACGCGCGCCGCCCGCGAACGGGTGAAATAAACTCACAGCCTGCCGGCCCGTTTGATGTCCACATAACGGTTGGCGAGCGCCACTGGAAATTCCCTGGCGGTGGTATCGAGTGTTAGAATTCCCGCCGCGCCGAGGTTGGCGAGGATTTCCCTGCGCTCCTGCACGTAACGACCAGCGGCCAGATAGCGCAAGGCCGCGGCGAACGACCCGACGGGATCTGCAAACGCATCCTGCACGGCCTCCTCGCGCATGCTGGCGAGCAACACGAGATGGCGGGAATTGAGCACCTGCATGGCGGGCAGCAACTCCTTGCCGTCCTCGCCACGCAGGTTTGTTAGAAGAATCACCAGCGAGCGCCGCCGCTGGCGAGCCATCAATTGCTCGACGGCCCCCGAGAAATCGCTCGGCGCGGGTGTCGTCTGATAGTCATAGAGGTGGTTGAGCAGGACCGGCATCGCATGGGACCCTTTCATCGGCGGCAGCCAACGGTCGGAGCCGCCGAAGGATTTCACCGCGACCTGGTCGCCTTGGCGCAACGCCACATGGGCGACGAGCAAAATCGCATTGAGGATGTGATCGAACTGCGGCACCCCGTTATCGAGCGCCCGCATCCGACGGCCGGTATCTAACAAAAATACCACCGCCTGGTTGCGTTGTTCCTGGAAGTCCCGGCTGATGAGCATTTGCCTGCGGGACGACGCCTTCCAATCGATCTGGGAGAGCGGGTCGCCATCGCGGTAATCGCGGAGTTGGTGGAAATCCCGGCTCGAGCCCGCATAAGCACGGCGCACGATGCCCAGTGGGTTTTCCCGGTGTTGCAAGGCCAGCAGGGCGAAGCGCACCACCGGTTCGTAATTCGGATAGACCTTGACGGTTTCCGGTGCGAGATGGACGGATTTGCGTGCCCACAATCCCAACGGCGAGATCCGCCGGACCTGGGTCGGTCCAAACACCGCCGCGCCACGCTCCAGCAACTTCACCGGATAGAACACCCGGACTTCACGCTGCGGCGGGACCTCCCCGGACCATGGCAACACCTCCGCCACCGCCCGCGGCGGAATGCCATCGAACACCTCGATCCGGGCCACCCGCGTGCCATCATTGCGCAGGGTCAGCCCGACCTCACCCGGCTCACCGCAGGCAAAACGCCCGGGCAAACGCCGGCGAATCACCAGCGGGCGCTCCCACAGCCCCCCCACCCCATCGATCAACACACACCCGGCCGCCGCCAGCCCCAGCCAGCCCCATGCGGGCACCAGCAAGGGCAACAGCACGGCCACCGCACCTAACAGCAGCCAGGCCAAAGCAAGTGCCAACAATCGTGTGGTGGGGCTCATATTTATGTTAGGATTACCGGCGCGGGGCCGGCACGCCATCGACGATAGCCCGCAGCACGTCATCCACTTCCTGGCCACTGATGGCCACTTCGGGAGTGAGTTGCACGCGATGGCGCAGCACCGGCAGGGCCGCGCGCTTGATATCGTCGGGCGTGACGAATCCCCTGCCCTCCAGTGCGGCAAACGCCTTGCCGATCCTCACCAGGCTGATCGCGCCGCGGGTTCCAGCGCCGAGCGAAACCGCCATGGATTCGCGCGTGGCGTGAGCCAGGGCCACCGCGTAAGCGACCACTTCGGGCACGATGTGGACCGCCGCCGTCGTCTGCTGGGCGGCCACGATTTCCTGCGGTCCGCAGACCAGCGCCACTTCGCGGTTAGATCCACCCGGGGTTTCGGCTGATGCGCGGGTGACAATCGCGCATTCCGCCTCACGGTCGGGATAGCCGATGAGCACCTTCATGATGAAGCGGTCGAGTTGTGCCTCGGGCAGTGGATAGGTGCCCTCATGTTCGACGGGATTCTGGGTGGCCAGGGTCATGAACGGCGGTGCGAGTTTCAGGGTTTCCCCGTCAATGGTCACCTGTCGTTCCTGCATTACCTCGAGCAACGCCGCCTGGGTTTTGGCGGGAGCACGGTTGATCTCGTCGGCTAACAGCAAATTTGTGAACACCGGCCCTTTGCGCAGTTGGAACGTCTGGCTTTTCATGTCGAACAAGCGGAAACCGGTGACATCGGAGGGCATCAGGTCGGGCGTGAACTGGATCCGTGCCGATGCCCCGCCGAAGGTATCGGCCAGGGTGGTGACCAGATAGGTTTTGCCCAGCCCGGGTTTTCCCTCTAGCAGGACATGGCCGCCTGCGAGCAAAGCGGCGAGGACTTGGTCGATCACGGTTTCCTGACCGAGAATCACGCTGCGGATTTCATGGCGCAAGCGTTGGATCAAATCCGTCAAACTCTGGACGGGTGGCAGATCGGAAACTAACGGGAATTGGGTGTCTGGGTTCATGGCAGGGATGGATTGTGGAGGACTTTGATCAACTGTTGGAGATCGCTGGTGATACGGGTGAGATGCGCTGGATCGGCGGGTACGGTGGCGGTCAGCGCCCGCTGCACCCGTTCGTGTGGCAAGCCGGCGCGATCCGCCAGAAACTGCTGGAAATCCTCGTCACGGCGGCCGGCCTGCAGGCCCGCGCGCTGGGCGAGTTCGGTGATTTGCAGGCGCAAGGGAGCCAGCAGTGACGCCGTGCGGTCCAACTGCCATTGAAAATCCCCAAGCGCCTCAAGATGATGCGCGTAGCTCCGCAACTCCGACGGGACCGACACCGCTTCCATGGGACCGAAACGCGTGAAGTTTTTCCACAGCCAGAATATGACCCACACCGCCAGGCCTAACATGAATGGTCCGAGGTGGGCCCGCAGCAACGCCCACAGGGAAAGACCGGAGCCGCGCACGAAAACGACGCTGCCCTCGTATGTCATGGTCATGACCAAGGCATCGAGCAAGGCCGCGTGGTCATTATCACTGATCCAACGGTTGCGGAACAAACGCCCGTCGGTCAGCACCGTGATGCGTCCGTCGCCGGCCTTTATCGAGGCAAACACCCCGGGCACACCATCTGTTAGAGCCACGGATGCCTGCGATGCTGCGTCCACTTTGAAGGTCCGGTTGGCAAACACGATTTCACTCGTACTGGCACCGCCCTGCGTGGCTGCCGGTGGATTGAGAACAATCCCCGCCCGCTCTAACATCGAGAACAACGCCGGTTCCATGACAAGCGGCGGGTGGTCGTCCGACCAATCGTTGGTTTGCTGGTCAGCATGCTCGATGAGCAGAATGAGGTGACCACCGATCTCCACCCAGTTTCCGATCCGGCGGGTGAAGCTTTCATTGCTGAGGATGGAGGCCGGAAGAATCCACACCGCATCCTCCTCTAACGGCGCGGTCCAGGAGATCACCGAACGCACCTGCCAGCCCATGCGTCCGACAAACCGTTCGGCGGCGAGCCACGGGTTGACGCGTGCCTTGCCCTTGTAGCCGATCACGCGTTCCACCTCGATGGTATTGCAGGCGGTTAGAACAAGCGCCGCCGTGGCCATCGCAAACAGGCGCCTCATTCGTCCCTCCTCTCCACAAACGGCCACTTCTGGCAGAGCACTTCCACTTCCCGTTCCGCCGGGCATAGCCCCGCATACGCCAGGCGGCTCCATGCGCCGGTGATGCCGCGGAAATAATCCGGGTGTGCGGCCGGACCTGCTAGATCGACGCGTCGCACGCAGTCGCCTTCCGTATCGGATTCCTGGATCTCCACGCGCGCCACCTCCATCACCCGCGAAATTGCGCCTCGATAGAGCAACCCGAGCGCCTCCTGCTGCCGGCCTTGACGCCACAGCGCCCACGCTGCGGCAGGCACATCGCCGGGGAGCGTCGCCGGGCTTACATCCATGCCCATCACGACGCGTGCCGTGGATGAGCCGCCGGGTTTTTCCAAGCCCGCACGCCGCCGCATGATCGCCCGCCGGTTTTGCCACAGCAGCCACAGGATCGCACCTAACAAAATGGCGAAGACCGCCCATACCAACAGTAATGCGAGCCATTGCGGCGCATTCCCGGGGGTGAGCCACTGCGGCCATTTCCAGGAAAACTCATACCGCGAGGGCACGGGCACCTTTTCGATCACGGTGTGGACTTTGAATGCTTCGTCGGCCATCACTTCGTGGATCACCCCGGCCGGATCGCGTTCTGCCGCAGCGCGGCAATCCGCAGGCAGGCACACGGCGCACAGCAGCGCAGCCATCATCGCCGCCTTCGCGAGTCTGCGGGCGAGGCGTTTGAAGGCCAGTTCGACATCCCAGCCCTCGATCCATGACCGGTTGTTCAGATAAACCCCGAACCCCGCGCCAGTGATGAATAGATCCGTTAGCGACATCGCCAGCATCACACAACACACCATCGCACGCACAATCAGCAACGGCAACGACATCAAATTCTCGGAATCCCAGCTTTCCATCGCCAAGCGCCAGGCGCAGTCCTGGCCTTCGGGGATGAACATTTTGACCAATACCACAATGGCAAAACCGAACCAACACGCCGCCATATCCGCAACCAGGTAGATCCATATCACTACCCCTTCACCACGGCGCGTCACTTGGATGCAACGCTGCTTGTAGGCCTTTCCGCGCAATCCTTCCAAGTCCTCCACCGCCAGTGTCACCGGCAACCAGGGCGAAAACCTCGCCCACACGAAGCGATAAAAAAACCGCCGCGTCCAAGCACGCGGAATTTCCCGCAAGGTGGCACGCCATGCGGGGCGCTCGCCAAACAAGCGCCGGCTCAACTCAAACAACACCATGCGCGAACCGGCCGGCTTCCACCACCAAAACACCATCAACCATAACATCGGTGATTCCCACAGCCACCAACCGACCGCCGCCACGGGCACCACCATCACCAACCACCAAGTGGTGAAACAACGCCAGAAATCCCGCCGCACCATCGCCAGACCGAGATCCACCGCCTCCCAATCGCTGCGCGGCCGGATTTCTGCCGTCACGGCATCAAGCCTCATGACAGTCCCCCCTCCCTGCCAACAGGAAATACACGGTGAGCAGTATCCATCCGCCAGCCCCGAACGCATACTTCGCCTCCGGCGCAATCCGCTGCGCCGACCAAAACCCCTCGATCACCGCTGCCAGCGTGGTCATCAACGCGGCTCCATAGATCAACGGCAGCGCCTGTTTCGCGGCTTCCGCCAGTGCGCGCACCCGCGGAACCCGCCCGGGCCGCAGGATCGCCAGCCCGAGTCGCATGCCCGCCATCCCGGAAACCACCATGCCTAACAGCTCGAACGACGAATGCCCGCACACGAATGACCAGAATGACTGGGGATTGCAGGCATGGTTCACATAGCCTGCGGCGGCACCGAGGTGCAGGCCGTTGAACAACAGGTAAAACAAGGTTCCCAAACCCGCCGCCATGCCGCCTGCAAAGATCTGGAAGTCGATCTCCACATTATGATAGATATAGAAACAAAACATCATGAAGTTCGACCCATACTCGGATCGCAGATACTCGAGTTGTGCCTCCTTGCCGCCATACATCTGCTCCATCATGGCCATGCCGTCCGCGCCAAGCACCGCCTGGATCCAGCGCATGTCTGTTAGAGGCGACAGCATCATGACGCAAAACGGCAGCCAGAACACGAGGTTGCACAGCCAGAACAAGCGCCACTCGCGCCGCACCGTCCGGGGAAAACCGGCGGTGACAAATGCCATCACCTGCCGCCATCCGGCGCGGCGGATCCGATAGATCACCTTGTAGCCGCGAATCACCAGCGCATTCAGGCGTTCGGTGATGCGGGTGCCATACATCCGCGACTCCGCCAGTGAGAGGTCCACACACAGTTCGCGGAACCGCCGCGGCATCTGGTCGGCCTGCGGGTCCGCATCGCCGTTTTCCAAGCGCTCCACCAGGCGCTCGTATTCCGTCCAGCGCTGCTGGTTCTTGTGTTCGAAATCTCCTGAGGTCATGAGGCGGAAACGGTCGTCAAATGACGACCAAGCCAAAACACCCTGACCGCCGGAACCGGTTTCGTCCATGCCCGATTTGTACCCCGTGGGTTTCAACCCACGGATCACGGCATCAACGACGGCCCAGCGTCGCGGCGCGACGCATGAAACCGCCCGACACCATGCGGCATCCACCCGCCTCAAGCGTCGCTCCGCGACGCAATCCATATCTAACGAATGGTCCGTGGGTTAAAACCCACGGCTACCGTCGGTGGTCGCTCCGCGACCGGGAAATCGCCGACACAAATGGCCGCGCATGGGTCCGTGGGTTGAAACCCACGGCTACCGTCGGTGGTCGCTCCGCGACCGGGAAATCGCCGACGCATGGATTCGTGCATTGGTTGCTCCGCGACCGGTCTCTTGGTCGCGGAGCGACTTCGTGATGGTAGC
>CAISTY010000048.1 GCA_903888515.1 Akkermansiaceae bacterium
GCCAGGGGTGCTGTGCGAAACCTACCGACTGCGCTGGCGCATTGAGAAATCCTTCGACCAACAAGAACAGAAACTCGACGAGCGCAAGGCCTGGGCCACCAGCGACACGGCCAAAACCATCCTGGTCATCTCCATCTGCTTCGCCAACAACCTGCTGCAACTTTTTAAAGCCACCCTCAAAACCGAGGAAGGCATCGAGGACACCAAAGTCATCAAGGCCTCTCACAAGGATCTGGACCGGCGCGAGGCCAATGCCAAAAAATCGGGCCGCCCATTTCCTAAGGCGCTCTTTCTTGACCTCTATCGACCCACCGAACTTAGCCTTCAATTCATCCGCTGGCTACGCACCGCGCTCACGATTCCGACCTGCTACAGACAAGCCCTGGAACGCCTGCATCCACTCATGGAAAGTTACCTATAGACTAACAATGGACAGGGTTGTCTAAAATCAGGGAGCTTGCCAAACTTGTTCACATGGGCCATCCTGACACCTGTAGTCGCCTAGCGCGGACCCAAGGCACCCACTCACAAATGACCACCTACGTCTATCAAACCATCCCGCAAGTGCCCGGCGAGGAACCGAGCTGTTTCGAGATCAAACAAAGCATGCATGATCAGCCGTTGACCACCCACCCGGAAACCGGCGAACCCATCCGCCGCGTCATTCTCGGCGGCTTCGGCATCTTGAACGGCGGCAAGGCAACGCAACAGCCTGTGCCATCGGGCCGCGGCTGTTGCGGTGGCTCCGGCTGCGGTTGCCACTGAATGAGCTGCGGACCTTGGTGAGGGGACGCAGCATCGCCGCGCGTGTGGTCGCAAATCTTTTTTTTGCAAATTTTCCTTGCGTATTTCGCGAAAACACGAATAGTAACGTCATGCAGGGCCGCACGAAAGCGATTCCACGATGGGCGGTGAAGCCGACGAAGACGGCACTCAAGCGCCAGGCCGAGGTGTTTAAAGCGCTAGGTCACCCTGGGCGCATGGCGATTGTCCATGCTTTGGGCAATGGCGAGGTGTGCGCCTGCGAGTTGGCCACGGTGGCCGGGTGTGCGCCTTCGACCACCTCGCGCCACCTGACGGTGCTGCGGCATGCCGGCTTGATCGCCGACGAGCGGCGCGGCCAGCAGATTTTCTATCGGCTGACTTTTCCCTGTGTGCTCACCTTCGCCGAATGCATCAATCGGGTTGATGCCGGGGAAAAGGTGCAAACATTGCAGGTCGCCTGTTGTGCCTAACGGAAAAATCCAAGATCCCAAATCCCAAATCTGAAATCTGAAATCTGAAATCTGAAATCATGAACATACTCATCATCGGCCCCGGTTGCCACAAATGCAAGACACTCGCGCAACTCACCGAGCAAGCGGTTGCGGAACTCGGCATCACCGCCGAAATCACCAAGGTCACCGACCTCAAGCAAATCATGGCGTTGGGCGTGATGATGACGCCTGCGCTGGTCGTGGACGGCACCGTCAAGGTATCCGGGCGGGTGCCCGGTATCGTCGAAATCAAGGCCATGGTCTGTGGTGCGACGCAAACCCTCTTGGAATCCGGTCTGAGCCCCGCTGATGTGATCAACCTCATTCCCGTGAAACCCTTGGCAGCTATGGAACCACAAGTCACCGAGACTTACCGGACCTGCCTGCCCGCTATCTATCAGAAGATTAAACCGTAATCACGGATCCAGCCCAATCAAAAGACACAATAATCCAATCATGAAAACACCTGCTAGAATTGTGATTGTTCTGCTCGTTGTGGGAGCGGCCGCTGCGACCATCATCCTCAAAGGCAACAAATCACGCGACGCCGCCAACCCAACAACCGCCGTGGTGACCAGCGACGCTGCGGCGGCTACCGATGCGACGGCCAAGCTTCCCAAGCTTCTGGACCTCGGTGCAACCAAATGCATTCCCTGTAAAATGATGGCTCCGATTCTGGAAGAGCTGAAGAAGGAATATGCCGGCAAAATGAAAGTCGAGTTTATCGACGTGTGGCAGAATGAGGACGCCGGGAAGAAATATGGTGTCGAGATGATACCCACTCAGATTTTCTATGACGCCAACGGCAAGGAATTGTTCCGCCACACCGGTTTTTTCGGCAAGGAGGACATTCTCGCCAAGTGGAAGGAACTGGGCGTGGATATCAGCGGTGGCAAGCCTGCTGCGGGGATCGTGCGCGAGACCCCGGTGGCCGCAGACACCCGCCCTCGCGACAGCGTTTGCTTCATGTGCGACGGAACCATTGATCCCAAGACCAAGGCGCTGGTGAAAGGCCAGGCCGAGCAGCATGCCT
Source organism: Akkermansiaceae bacterium (assembly GCA_903888515.1). Taxonomy (GTDB): domain Bacteria; phylum Verrucomicrobiota; class Verrucomicrobiia; order Verrucomicrobiales; family Akkermansiaceae; genus Luteolibacter. The sequence goes on from CAISTY010000048.1 coordinate 2,290, forward strand.
TTTGTGCACCCCACTGCTACTTCATCTACTTTTCCAGTTTGGTGAACCCGGATGCGAAGGCTGAGGAGGCCAAGGTCAGCGTGACGGATTGGGAGAACGGCAACCTGGTTCCATCCGCAACAGCCAGCTATCTCTACGGCATGGGCACCAAGGGCCGCGCCACCATCAAGGCGTTCGCGACGGGCGAGGCAGCTACCAAGGAGCAACAGTCGGCCCCCGGCAACCTGGTCACCTGGGACGTGCTCAAGGCCAAGGAACTGACCACGCGCTGCGCGTTTTGCGACCGTGCCGTTTATCCCGAGGACGCCTGCGGGGTCGAGTTCGGCAGCACGCACGGCCACGGCTGCTGCACCCATTGTTCGCTGGGCGTTGCCGCGCGACTCAAGCAGGACATTGAAATCGAAGCCAAGGACGGACTAACAGGAGAGATGATCCGGGTGAAAACCCTGGATGGACAGATTGCCTCGTTAGAACCGGGGACGGCCATTGCCTGGTTTGGTCAGAAGAAAGGACCGGACGGCAAATGGGTTTCCGCCGGGTGCTTCAAGCAGGGATTTTTCGTCAATGAAACCAATCTGCAAAAGTGGCTGGACGCGCGTCCGGCGATGACCGGCCGGCAAATCACCATCGCGCAGGCACTATCCGACAAGATGAAGCTCAGCCCTGAGCAGATCGCGAAAGCCTGCAAACTCGGCGAGTGCAAGTGAGGTGCCCAGCCGTCAATCGGCAGTGATTGCCATGCCACAACTGATTATATAGCCATGAACGACGTCAAGAAATTCGCATGTCTGTTAGGAGTGTTTCTGCTGGCCTATTTTGTGCCGTTTGATCATCCGGAGGCAGCCAACGCAATTCTGGAGGGATTCCGGCTGCTCCAGTGGTATGCGGTGAATCACACTCTGGCATGCGTGGTGCCGGCCATGTTCATCGCGGGTGCGATTTCCACGTTTCTGTCGCAGGTGTCGGTGATGCGATATCTGGGGCCGCGGTCGAATCGGACGCTGGCCTATGGGGTGGCGTCGGTGTCAGGCATGATCCTGGCGGTATGCTCGTGCAGCGTGCTGCCGATGTTTGCGGGGATTTACACGATGGGTGCGGGTTTGGGGCCGGCCAGCGCGTTCCTGTATTCGGGACCGGCGATCAATGTGCTGGCGGTTTTCCTCTCCGCGCGGGTGTTGGGGCTCGACCTGGGTATCGCGCGGGCTGTGGGGGCGATCACGTTCGCGGTCATCATCGGGCTGTTGATGCACTTGGTTTTCCGCCGGAGCGAGGGTCTGCGCCAGGAAAAACTGCTGCAGATGCCTGAGGAGACAGCCAGTCCGCGGCCGCTGTGGAAGACGGCTTTGTTTTTTGCTGCGATGGTGATGTTCCTGATTTTCAGTGATTGGTATAACACCAACGATGTGACGATCACGCTGAATGACGGGACGAGGATTGAGGCCAACGTGCGCTTTTCGCGCCCGGAGTCTGTGGAAATCCAAGCCTACGACACGGCCGGGCGTTTGGGAACGGAATTGCGCCGCTTGAGCCGGACTGATATTCTAACAATTACGCCAAAGCCCGGATGGGTGATGACGGTGCACGGCATGAAGTGGGTGCTGGCGGGATTCATGGGGTTGGTGGTTGCGCTGATGACGTGGCGGTGGTTCAACCCGCAAGAGCGCAAAGACTGGATGAAAGCCACTTGGGATTTCGGCCTGATGATTGTGCCACTGCTGTTTGGCGGGGTGTTTGTTACGGGTGTGATTGGCGCATTGATCCCGGAGAGCCAGGTGGCCACATGGGTTGGCGGCAACAGCCTCGCCTCCAATTTCGTCGCCGCGTTCGTCGGGATGATCTGGTATTTCGCGACGTTGACCGAGATTCCAATCGTGGAAATGCTCACACGCTTGGGCATGGGCAAAGGCCCCGCGCTCGCGTTGTTGCTGGCAGGCCCCGCGCTGTCGTTGCCCAGCATTCTGGTGATCAACAAGATCATCGGTGCCCGGAAGACCTTTGTTTTCTGCTTTCTTGTGGTGGTGATGTCCACGATTGTCGGCATGGCATTCGGCGCGTTGGCGTGATTCTAACGGAACTTGTCGATATCATCATCATGGAAACCATCTTCACCCACCTCAGTCACGCGGTCGAAGGCGCGCCACTCATTGCGCTGGGTGCCGCCGTGGTCTGGGGCATTCTGAGCATCGTGCTCAGCCCGTGCCATTTGGCGAGCATTCCGCTCATCGTTGGTTTCATCAGCGAGCAGGGTCCGGTCACCACGCGCCGAGCGTTCTGGACCTCGACCTTGTTCGCCGTGGGCATACTCGTCACCATCGCGGCGATCGGCGCGATCACAGCGGGCGCGGGACGCATGCTGGGCGACGTCGGGCGTTACGGGAATTATTTTGTGGCGCTCATTTTCTTCGTGGTGGGTCTTCATTTGTTAGGTGTGATCCCGCTGCCATTCTCCGGGCCGGGGCAAGTGGGCATGAAGCGCAAGGGGATGCTCGCCGCATTGATTCTCGGCTTGGTGTTTGGCGTGGCCCTGGGGCCCTGCACCTTCGCCTACATGGCCCCGATGCTGGGCGTCACCTTCAAGCTGGCGCAGACCGCCCCGTGGTATGGCGCGTCATTGTTGTTGGCCTACGGCGTCGGCCACTGTGCGGTGATCGTGCTGGCCGGCACCTCCACCGAGGTGGTGCAGAAATTCCTCAACTGGAACGAGCAATCCAAGGCGGTCACCCGGATCAAGAGTGCGTGTGGCGCGCTTGTTGTGTTAGGCGGCATTTGGATGATCTACACGGCTCCCTGATAACTGTCAGTTATGAACTCTGACAAATGTTGCTGTAAGCAAAGCGCGGATTGCGGTGGTTCGTCGCAGCACGTTCGCACACTCACGCCCGACTGGGGAGTGTCTGATTTTCTGGGCATGATTCGCGTGCGTCTTGGTTGCGGGCGCATGTCCTACGGCATGGAACCGGGGTTGTACGCCATGGGCAGCCCTACCCCGGAGTCGCCGGTGCTGGCGACGGCCAATTACAAACTGACGGTTGACGTGCTGCGGCGTGAATTGGGCGATCGCGATCTGTGGCTGCTGGTTCTCGACACGGCCAACGTCAATGTCTGGTGCGCTGCGGGCAAGGGGCTATTTGGCACGGCGGAGTTGACGAGGCAGATCGAAGCGACACGGCTCGCGCAACATGTGACGCGCCGCCGGGTCATCCTGCCGCAACTCGGCGCGCCGGGTGTGGCCGCGCACAAGGTGAAGAGTCAGACGGGGTTCCATGTCGTCTATGGCCCGGTGCGAGCCAAGGACATTCCTGAATTCCTCGACAACGGCCAAGACGCGACACCAGAGATGCGCCGCGTGACGTTTCCGCTAGGCGAGCGGTTGGCTCTAACGCCAATTGAATTGCGTCAACAATTCCGCGCTGCGCTGATTCTGGTGCTGGCCCTTGGCCTGACACCCGTCATCTGGCGCGGTTGGGATCAGGGCTTGTGGAACCACGGTTTGCGCGGAGCCATGGCTGGAGTTGCATGCTGGCTTGCAGGCTGCCTGCTCGGCCCCGCGCTGCTTCCATGGCTTCCTGGACGCGCTTTCTGGGTGAAAGGCGCATTTCTCGGCGCGGCCCTGGCGGCGGGCCTTGCCTTGACTGGTGTTGTCCAGGGACTTCTTCCCGGGTTGGGCGCCATGCTTTGGTTGGGCGCGGGTGTTTCCTTCCTGCTGATGAACTTCACCGGATGCTCGACATTCACTTCGCTATCGGGTGTGAAGCGAGAGATGAAGGCCATCCCCGCACAAATTGCCGCCGGCACCATGGGACTTGTTCTGTGGTCAACCGGCTGGTGGCTGTGACCAACACCGTATTTCCTAACTGAACACCATATATGCGCTATCTCAAGAATGTCGTCACCCTGCAACTGAATGAATCGGTATGCATTGGCTGCGGCCGCTGCGTCGAGGTATGCCCCCATGCCGTGTTTCATATTCACCATCGCCGAGCCGTCATCGTTGATCGCGACGCCTGCATGGAATGCGGTGCGTGCGCCCGCAATTGCCCGGTGGATGCCGTCTCTGTCATTGCCGGTGTCGGCTGTGTCACAGGATTGCTCAACCGGGCGCTTGGGCGCAAAGGCGATTGTTGTTGCACTGAAGACTCGTGCTGCTAATCACCACCTGAGCACCAAAACTGAATTTTCCCGCGAAAAATCAATATTTGCACTTGCGCGTATTTAATCGGCGGCTTAAATAAAGGCTGTCATGGCCGTCAAGCAAACCGCATCAGAGCAGGTCGTCGCGATCTACAAGTGCCTGTGCGACGTCAATCGTCTGCGGATTCTCAATCTCCTGCGCATTGAGTCGCAGTGTGTTTGCCACATTGAGAAGGTGCTCGGCATCGGCCCGGTGAGAACCTCCCAGCAACTCGCGTATCTGCGTCGCCATGGAATGGTGGAGGTAGAGGTCCGCGGCACATGGCGGGTGTACTCGCTGCCCGCCAAACCGGGACCGGAATTGGCGGCCAACCTTGCCTGCCTGCAAGACTGCATTTTCGAAGGCAAAAACTTCCGGGAGGATCTCGCCCGCCTGAAGAAAATCCGCCAGGGCAAATGCGGCCCCAAGCCGATCTAACAAACCACTATTATTCATGCCCTCTCCGCCTTTACCCATCGTCCTGATCCTTTGCACTGGCAATTCGTGCCGCAGTCACCTGGCGGAAGGCATCCTGCGCCAAGCCGCCGCTGACAGGCTGGACGTGCGCAGTGCCGGATCGAATCCCGCCGGTTATGTTCATCCGCTGGCCATCCGGGTCATGGCCGAGATCGGCATCGATATTTCCGCACACCGGAGCAAGCACATGGACGAATTTCTCCAACAGAACGTGGAGACCGTGATCACAGTCTGCGGCAATGCCGACCAAGCCTGCCCGATGTTTTCCGGCCAACTCAACCGCCATCATTGGGGATTCGACGATCCGGCCCATGCACAAGGCAGTGTGGATGAACAACTGGCCGTATTTCGCCGGGTGCGCGACCAAATCAAAATGGTTTTCGAGGCCTACGCCGATGGACGGCGTGACGAGGCGAATAACAACACAACCAACAACCTATCATGAACACAACCAACGAAGAGCCGAAAGCAAGTGACAACATGGAATTACTCAAACAACAAGCCGAGGGATGTGGGGTCGGCTGCGCCTGCCACGGCTCCGGGGCTTCGGGCAAGGCACGCTGGGTGATTTGCGCCATCGTGCTGGCCGTCGCCGGAATACTGGTGGTGCGCGCCATGACCAAGACCGATGCCGCCTCGGCCCAACCGCAGTCAACTGCATTTGCGACCCCAGTCGCGTCACCTGCGGTGGTTCCCGTTGCAGCATCCGAAACAACACCTGAGGCAGCTCCAGAGGCGACACCCGTGGTGCCTGCCCAAGGCGTTCCATCGGTCAGCCCTACGGTGGTGGCTGAGCCTGCCGCAGCGAGTGCGGAAACGATGATCGGAGCATTTGCCGAACTCAATACAGTCGCAGCCAGGAGTGACGCCGTTTTCGTCTATCTGCTTGGAAAAGAGGAAACTTCCGGAAGCGCCGCCGCTGCGAAGGCGATGCAGGCCGCCGTGCGAACGATTGCGGCCAAGGGAGGAGTCAAATGCGCCATCTTCACTTTGAAAGCGGGTTCGCCCGATTACGCGAACCTTGCGCCACAGGTGTCGCGACCTGGAGTGCTGGCCATGGTCAAGGGCAAGGGCATGAGCGCGGTTATGGGTGAGATCACTGAAACAAAACTGGTGCAAAGTTATGTGGCAGCGTCGAGTGCGGGCGGCTGTGGCAGCGGTGGATGCGCCCCAGGTACCCCCGGCTGCAATTGAACTGAAAGTTCACAAGATGATTGAATCCATCAAGACCGCGTTGCAGGCGGGCAGTTCGGGCGCGATTGCCCTGCCCTTGGCATTCTTGTTAGGTCTGGCCAGTGCCGTGGGCAGCGCCTGTTGCACCCTGCCCGCGATGGGCATGCTGGTGGCCTACTCGGGTACGCGGGAGAATGTGTGCCGCCGGACCGCCCTGGTGTCGGCGCTTGCGTTCATGATTGGCACCACCTTGGCGCTGATTGTGCTAGGTTACGTCGCGGGTTTCGTGGGCCAGTCGGCACAGGCGCTGCTAGGTAACTATTGGAAACTGTTTGCCGGGGTGATCGCAGTGTTGTTCGGGCTCGCGGCTCTTGGCTTGTTGCCGGTGAAGCTTCCACAATTGCGGCGCAATACAGCCACGTCGGCCGCAGGACAGGGGATTCTCGGGACGCTCATCGTGGGATTGTTGCTGGGTGGCGGCGTGGCGGCCTGCTCGCTGCCCTGCAATCCGGGAATCTTCATCGTGTTAGGTGCGGCAGTGTTGCAGGGTCATTCGGTGTGGGGGATGCTGCTGATGGCCGCGTTCGCGCTGGGTTTCAGCCTGCCGCTCGCGGCCATTCTGCTCGGCGTTTCGTTTGGCAAGGCATCGATCAAGGCGCAGAAAGTCGAGGCGGCCATTCGGATCGTTGCCGGGGTGCTGCTGGTCGGCGTCGGTCTCTATCTGCTGGCGACATTCTAACTAATCTCTCAAGCCATGAAAACCATCCAAATCTTTGATCCCCCGATGTGCTGTTCCTCCGGCGTGTGTGGGGCCGAGGTGGATAACAATCTCGTCAATTTCACCGTGTCATTGCAGTGGCTCAAAATGAACGGCGTGCAGGTGGAACGTTTCAATCCGCTCCATCAGTATGATGTGTTTGCCGCCAACGAGGTCGTGACCAAAGCCGTGAATGAAAAAGGCATCGAGTGCCTGCCACTGATCCTGCTCGACGGCGAGGTCGTCAGTTCCGGCATCTATCCGAGTCGGCTCGAATTGAGCGGCATGACAGGTCTTGGCAATCAGGAAGCCGCTGCCGAACCATCATGAACCTGCCGATCTATCAGACCGATCCGGCCACCGCCACCCGCTATCTGTTTTTCACCGGTAAAGGTGGTGTTGGTAAAACCTCGCTGTCCTGTGCCACGGCCTTGAAACTCGCCGAGGCAGGCAAGCGCGTGTTGCTGGTCAGCACCGACCCGGCTTCCAATCTGGATGAAGTGCTGGAAACACACTTGACCAATGCACCCACAGCCATTGTCGGAGTTCCTGGCCTTGACGCGATGAACATCGACCCGGTCGAGGCGGCCGCCGCTTATCGCGAACGCCTGATCGGCCCGATGCGCGGCCTGCTGCCGGAGGCTGCCTTGCGCAACATGGTGGAACAGCTATCCGGATCCTGTACGGTGGAAATCGCGGCCTTCGATGAGTTCACGGCATTGATCGGCGACCCGGAGGCGGCGAAGAACTACGACCATGTCGTTTTTGATACCGCGCCCACCGGACACACGCTGCGTCTCATGAGTCTGGCCAAAGCGTGGGACCAGTTCCTGGACACCAGCACCAGTGGCAGTTCCTGCCTGGGACCCCTCGCGGGACTGGATAAACAACGCGCCATTTATGAGGCCACCGTTCATACGCTGGCCGATGCCACCGCAACGACGCTGGTGCTGGTGAGCCGCCCCCAATCCGCCGCGCTCCATGAAGCGGAACGCACGTCGGGCGAGTTGCGGGAGTTGGGTGTCGGCAATCAGCGCCTTGTCATCAACGGGGTCTTTGAAACCAATTGCCCGGACGACGTCACTGCCCTCGCGTTGCAACGCCGTGGCATCGCGGCCATTGAGGCTGCCAGCGCTTTTATCAACAGCCTGCCGACTTCTATCGTGCCGCTGCGGCCGGTGAATATCCTCGGCGTCCAAGGCCTGCGATTGCTGCTAGCAAGCGGATCTTCCGCCATCGCTCCCCCTCCGCTTAACGGTTGGACCCCGCCTGCAATGGAAAGCTTGGAAGCGCTGGTCTCCGACATCGAACGCCAGGGCAACGGCGTCATCATGACGATGGGCAAAGGCGGTGTGGGCAAGACCACGGTGGCCGCTGCCATCGCTGTGATGCTGGCAAAGCGCGGTCATTCCGTCCATCTCAGCACCACCGATCCCGCCGCGCATGTGGCGCAGACTTTGGCGGGCCAAGTGGCCGGGCTCACGCTTAGCTCAATCGATCCCGCCAAGGAAACCGCCGCCTATCAGGAGGAGGTGATGGCGGCGCAAGGAGGCGCGATGGATGCGGCGGGCCGGTCGTTGTTAGAGGAGGACCTGCGCTCTCCGTGCACCGAGGAGATCGCCGTGTTCCGTGCCTTTGCCCGCGAAGTGGGCCATGGCACAAACCGCTTTGTGGTGCTCGACACCGCGCCCACTGGCCACACGTTGCTGCTGCTGGATGCCAGCGAGGCCTATCAACGCGAACTGGAGCGGCAGGCCCGCAGCACCCAGCCGGAGGAAGTGCTGAAACTGCTGGAACGACTGCGCGATCCGGCATTCACCCGCATTTTGCTAGTCACCCTGCCCGAGGCCACGCCGGTCCACGAGGCCGCCGATTTGCAGGAGGACCTTCGCCGGGCGCGCATCGAACCCTTTGCGTGGGTCGTCAATCAAAGCCTTCTTCACAGCGGTTCCAGTGATCCCCTGCTGCAAGGCCGCGAAGAATCCGAGCGCCGCTACCTGAGCGAGGTGGTGGCAACCCACTCCACCCGCACCGCCTGGCTGCCATGGCAGGCGGAGGAACCCACCGGGCCCGACGCGCTGGCGCGGTTGGCAGTATCCAGCCTCAAACCTGCAATACCAACGAAGAAACCATGAACACGAAACCTGACCTGCTCTCCGCCGCCCCCAAGCGCCTGAACTTTTTCGAACGCTATCTATCACTCTGGGTTCTCGTTTGCATGATCGTCGGCGTGGCGCTGGGCAAACTGCTGCCGGATGTCATCGCCACCCTGAGCAAGCTGGAATTCGGCCAGGGCTCGCAAGTCAACATCCCCATCGCCGTGCTCATCTGGCTGATGATTTTCCCGATGATGCTAAAAATCGATTTCGGCTCGCTGGGCGGCATCGCGAAGAAACCCAAGGGGCTGTTCATCACGCTGTTCGTGAACTGGCTGGTGAAACCCTTCAGCATGGCCTTCCTCGCGTGGGTCTTCCTGCAACATGTATTTGCCGGATGGGTAGAGCCGGAGATGGCCAAAAACTACACCGCCGGTCTCATCATCCTGGCTGCCGCGCCCTGCACCGCCATGGTGTTCGTGTGGAGTTATCTAACAGACGGCGACCCGGCCTACACGCTGGTGCAGGTGGCGATCAACGACCTCATCATGCTGGTGGCGTTCGCGCCCATTGTGATGTTCCTATGCGGGGTGGCTGACGTGATCGTGCCGTCCAAGGTGCTCATCACTTCGGTCGTCGTGTTCATTGTCATTCCGCTGGCGGCGGGATATCTCACCCGCAAGGTGCTGTTGAAATCCCATGGCTCCGAGTGGTTCGAGAAATCCTTCCTGCCCCGGTTCCAACCGGTGACGGTCGTGGCGCTGCTGGCCACCCTGGTGCTCATTTTCGCTTTTCAAGCGGAAAATCTAACAACCAAGTGGGTTGCGGTCATTTTGTTAGCCGTTCCCATCCTGGTGCAGGTCTATTTCAACTCCAGCCTGACCTACCTGTTGATGCGGTGGTTCAAGGTGCCGCACAATGTCGCATCACCCGGTGCCCTGATCGGTGCCAGCAATTTTTTCGAACTGGCGGTGGCCGTGGCCATCACGCTCTTCGGGCCCAGCTCGGGAGCGGCGCTGGCCTGCGTCGTGGGCGTGCTGGTAGAAGTGCCCGTCATGCTTTCCGTCTGCCGCGTCTGCAACGCCTCGCGCGATTGGTATCAGCGGAGCCTACGCGGACCTGAATTCGACGCTTGATTTCATCCCTGTCGCGGATTAGGCTCCCCTCATGTTGGCAATGAAACAAATTTCCCAAATGTCATCCAGCGAGCGCGTGGAATCGACTTCTACAACGTGATCGAAGACGGCGTCGGCCTTTATTTCACGGAGGGCCAAGTAAGAATCACCCTAGCAAAACGAATCCAATCCTTGAAGAACTTTGGCGCACCAAAGACGATTTGGCTCGCGAAGCCGGTGGCGATGTGCGCCGCCTCTGCGAAAACACCCGCCGCTGGGCCACAGCAAATCCGCACCCAGGCCCGGTCGTGAAGGACGCCGCCTAACTCCGCAACTGGCTCGCGCGACAGGAGGAGGCGGACTTGTTAGTCGTCCGTGAGGACCCGCCGCCCTATGACAACGCATAACCCGGCCTAGCATGCCTCCCCGACAAAATCAAAAAATCGAATTCCAGGAACCAGCCCCGTCCATCCTGCGGCAATGCGACGAGTGGCCGGCAGCGTGGATGAGTGTGGACGAGGACGTTCTATACGGCCAGCGACTTGTCGCAGCGATGAAGCCGTTCATCGAGTCTCTGATAGCAACTAACGTTTCTAAGCGCGGCATCAAAAAACACTTGGACAATCTCTGGCTGCTTGGCGGGGAGATCATCCGCGACGTGAGTTTGCACGAGGACTACGAAAAATCCGCTCCCGCCGCCAGATTATGGGATGCCATCGGCCCTCATGAAGGTCCCTATTGCCGGCACCTTCACACGGCCAGCGAGCAGCAGTCATACGATGCGACCTGCGGCAAGCTGTACCGGTTCCTCAAGCAAAACAGAAGCGGCTGATCCAGGATCTTCTCGTTTTCTCTGTTGCCTTCTGTTCATCAGGAATGACACCATTGCTTCGAATTGTAGCGGCGCTTGATGCCAGAAGCGGAGGGGCGATGCGCTTCTCTTCCGATAGCTTCGTGTTCTTCGTGCCCTTCGTGGTGCCCATTCACTTGGAAACCTTGTCCAGAATATCCTTCACAATGCCCCGCAAGTCCAGCTCGTCCTTCTTTTCCTTTTCTTCCTTAGCGGGCGGCACGGCATAGATTCGCGTGGCCGGATTGTCAAATATCTCGGAGACCAGTCTCTCCACGAAGGCCGTCTCATGGCCTTCTTCCTTCATCCGTGCGATCAGGTCGCGAAACGGTTCAAGACTAATACATATGGCAGACTTGAACGCCCACTCTTCTTCGGCTCGCCGTTCACTCGAATACCTTTTCGCGGTGAAGGTGACGAGGAATGCCAAAGGTGCAACAATGATGAGGCGGGCATAGACCAACGCCCATTGAATGTCTCCTTTGTCCTTTCCGTAAAGCTCTGTGATGTGTGAGACGAACGAGAAGGCAAACCAGATGGTTCCGCCGACCGATGTGAGCAAAAGAGCTGCCCACACCCAACTAGCAATAGTGATGTGCCGCCGCCGCGTATCGAAGGCGGTGAACAACGACGCGCCAATCGCCTTCCGCAAGTGGCCCTTGATCTGGTCGATGAGCGACTCGTTCGTGCTAACGATAGTCGCGGTGCGCTCGCGAAGATCCGTAACCGACTGCTCGGTATTTTTTCCCAATTCGGCCAAATGTAATTGGGCCGCCTTCCCAGAGTCCGTCATCTGAAGCCTATGTTTCTCGATCTCACCATAGAACGCTGTGATCTCATCCATTTGAACCTTGATCGTCGCTCTCGCGTCGGTGACGTCTTGGAGCTTCGCTTTGGCCTCAGCCTCAGCCTCCCGCACTTGTTGGCCAACAGTTTGGACGGTCAAGAGCTCCGCGTCAGCCGTGGTCTTGCGGGAGGTGAATTCAGCCGTGGCCGCTAAAGCTTCAGAATCGAAGGTGGCACGCACCTCTCTAACTGCGTTGGCGTTCTCCGTCGCCGCATTCACGAGCGTCCGGATCTCTGTCGAATCAGTCTGCCCAGCTACGAGGAGGGCCGCGAGCCCATCGATCGATGGTTGTAGCGCATCGAACCGCTCGGTCACCTTCGCGTTGAAGTCAGCTTGCGACTGAACCAGGCACTTTTCAAACGTGTCCAGCTTACTGGTGAGTTCCGATTCGTGGCCTTCGAGGGCTGTCATCACTTTGCGGGCGGCGGCTTCGGTCTTTTGGCGGGCGAGTCGGATAAACTCGACCTGTTCCTGCGCGGTCTTGCCAGTAAAACCATAGGTGATCAGGCCATACTGCAGGCAATAGACGTACAGATCATCAAGCTGTTTCAGCAGGTCTGAAGCTGACTCGGCCGGGACAGGCTGGTCTGCAGCAGGAAGGCCCGCGAATGTGTTCTCGATTTGGATCAATCGGTCGCGTATGGCGGTGGTGATAACCGTCGGAAAAAAATCGGATTTGCGGTCGCCGTAGAAAGTCGCGAGCGATGCAAGGAGAAGTGAAGTGTTGCTGAGCGTGCGTTCTGCGTTCGGCCCCACTACTGAATCAGAGACTCCAAGCCGGGCAGAGAGAGCGGTCTTACTCTCTGTAAGGAACGTATTCAGTCGCTTTGCAATCTTGTCGAGCATAAATATCATGAGTGAATTTTTGATGGGAATTCAAACAGCCTTTTCTTTGAATGCTGGGAATTTCGACGGGGCCACCAGTCCCAAATAACGGACATTGGAGTATTTCCAGGCCCGACGAGTCCCCTCCCCGCGTGGTCGGAACTCGCCTGCGTTGAGCGGGGCGCGAGGCAAATGCGGGTCCGGGGTTGTCTTTGGGCGCTGCCGGGAAGAGTCTGGAGGCGTGAGCCAGTGAGAGGAGAAAGGGATGGAGCGTTGGGTACGGGGCTATGGCGGTGCATTGGCACGTGGGCGCGGACTCCCACGCTCCTTGGGGAGAGAGGGCGGGCAGGGGGGTGAGGATGAGGTGAGTGCGAGGCAGCGGATTTTTTCTAATGATTGAAATCTGGCGGAATCTGTTATTTTGCCTTCCGGGTGCTAGTGCTCTTGCGCGGCGGTTTGCTGTCGGGATCTTGGGCTGCGGGAGCATCAGCCGACTTGAAAAAGGTGGTGGAAGGGATCAACAGCGGGCCGTAGGGGCCGCGACCGGTGGCGGAGCGGAGGATTTCGCGGGCGGCTCCGAAGAGCATGGAGGGGCCGTTTGTTTCCACCGCGCGCTGGAGTTGATCGGCGGGGAAGCCGGGGCGGACTTCGATGAATCCCACCATGTGCAGTTCATAAGCATAGGGAAGGTTTTTACCCACCAGAGCATCCTGCTTGATGACGAGGTCGACGGAGAAACGGTTAGGGTGATCTCCGTCCGAGCGAATGCATTGCTCCGTAACCTGGAGATTGGCGACATCCAGATTCTGAGGTTTTGCCGGATCATGATCGGCCAATGCCTCGACGCGGATCGAGACGACGAAGTAATCGGTGAGTTGAAGGGGCGCGAGTTTCATGGGTCACATGGCAATGGGTTCGGTGGTACCACCCCGACACCACTCACCAGTGTAAGTATGCGGCGCGTGCTGGCGGTTGCCGATGAAGTGAACAATTTTTTCGCACTGCGTCAGGCGTGGCTGGCGCACCGAGCGCAGGTCTTCCGATGTCACTTTGTTTGTTTCGAGGAGCCGGAGCAGGGTGTTGACGAGTTGGCTCGGATACTCGTGGCCGTTTTCCCAACGCGACAGGGACTTCTTGCCGCAGCCGAGGAGGTCCGAGAGTTGGTCCTGTGAGAGCTTGTGGTGGTCGCGCAGGGCGCGGATATCCGCAGCGGCAAGCAGCCCCATGTAGCGGGCCTGGGTTTTGTCGATGAGGATGGAGGATTCCGACGTCACCATTTCGTTGCCGAAGTCGTCGGTGTAAACCTCGATTTCGATGGTTTCCACCTTGACCGCCGCCCGGTATTCTGTGGCGGGGATGTAGATGTCGAAGGGGACTTTTTTGGTTTTCATTATTGGAGGATACGGATCACCGCTTCGCACCAGTCTGGAGGTAGAGGTTCGACGAGGGGCATTGGAGCGGCTCACGGGGCAAAGTTACCAATTGATACCATCTGGTCAAGGGGTATTTTCAGAATTTTTCACGGGCGGGGATGGCGGGGCATGGGTGGGCGAGCCTGGAGGCTCGCGGTCCTTCTGGCGGATGCTGGGTGGGTTGAGTTCAAGGCGGGAGATTTTCCCCTAACGAGTGGAATCTATCGGAATCTGCGGATTTTGGGAAGAAGCAAGTGAGGCGGAGTGGAAAAAATTTTGTGAGGCAGTGGATTTCCGAGAGATTCGCGGATTTTGGAATGGGCGTCCGGGAGCTGGGGCGTCCGGGAGCTTGCCAAACTTCTTCACATGGGCCATCGTGCCCCCAGCGGTCGCCTAGGGCGGCCCAAGGCACTCCACTCAATGATCGAACGTCACTTCAACATCCCATTTGTCGCGGGGTTGGCTCTGCGGGAAAAGCAGATCCAGCAGAATTACCGGCCGGTCATCGCTGTACATAAGTGGTTCGCCCGTCGGCCGGGAACCTTGTTCCGGGCATTGATCCTCTCGGAGTTTTCCGGACACCCGGTCATCGAGAACTTCTATCAATCCCACCACATGCCGGAATTCCGCGTCTTCGATCCGTTCATGGGGGGCGGCACGACGATGATGGAGGCTATGCGATGCTTCCCTATGAACGATTTCTCGGAAGACCGTTTGCAGGTCACCGCGACTCCGTGAGCGACCTGATAGGCGATAACCTCGAGTCGGCCATTGAAGAGATGCTCGCCAAAGACGGCATCAGTTTTCGCAAGACCCGACGAGCTGAACGATTGGCGGGGTTTGATCAAGCTCCGGATTTCATCATCCCCGATGAATTCTCACCCAGAGTCATTATCGAGGCCAAGATCACCGAAGATGATGGCACAGCTCGCGACAAAGTCACCCGCATTCTCCGCCTATGCTAAATGGCGGAAGACCGGAAAACCAAGGGTATGCCAGGCTATCAAGTGATCGCCTGCATCGCCGGACGTGGGTTTGGTGTGAGGCGCAAGGACATGCGCCAATTGATCCTGCACACAAAGGGCAAGGTGTTCACTCCCAAGACGATGGAACGTCTTGTCGAGTGCTCTGCCCTGAGGGAGTTCAGAAGTGCAAAATGAAAAACGACCGTCACCGGCCCATTGGCGATTTTGAGCGTGAACGGGGTCTTTGTTTCATAAAACCATGAGTCGTTTATGCGGAAAGCGGCAGGCGGGCAAGGGCGGAGTCGCCGTCCATAACCATGAATGGAGCCAGTCCTCGCGGACCCGTAATGGAAGTTCCTAAAGCTTGAATTTCGGGCACTGGCTGAGGAACTCATGCGGATTTCGATAGATCAACGCATCAATGGCATCCGCGCTGTGGCCGCGTTTGCGCATTTCCATGGCGGTGTAGGGAATGGATAGCGGAATGCTCACGCCCCAGTCGCAGGCGCTGTTCATCCACAACCGTTGCGCACCGTAGGTTTCAATGATGTCGATCGCCCGTACCGGTGAGCATTTCGATCCCGGATAGAGCGTCATGCCCGCCCAGAATCCGGCGTCCAGCACCATCTCGACGGTGTGTTCCTCGACGTGGTCGATGATGACACGTTCCGGCTTGATGCGGGGGTTGTTGCGCAGCGCGTCCAGGGTGAGGCGGGTTCCCTTGAGTTTGTCTTCCAGATGCGGAGTGTGGACGAGGATCAGTTGATCGTGGCGGGCCGCCAGATCGATGTGCATTTCAAGCACCTCAAGTTCGTTGCGGCTGTTTTTGTTGAGCCCGATCTCGCCGATGCCGAGCACGTTCGGCCGGTCGATGAATTCGGGGATGAGCGCGAGCACCTCCTTGGCGAGACCGACATCCTCCGATTCCTTGGGATTGATGCACAGCCAGCAGAAATGGGGCAGGCCGAACTTGGCGGCGCGGGATGGTTCGTAATTGGTGAGTTGGAGGAAATAGTCGTGGAAGCCGTCAGCGGAGCCGCGGTCGAAGCCGGCCCAGAACGCCGGTTCGCACACTGCGGCACAGCCGCTTGCCACCATGTTGATATAGTCATCGGTGACGCGACTGACCATATGGGCGTGAGGTTCGATGTAGCGCATGGGGATGAGGAGATTGGAGATTGGAGATTGGAGATTTGAGATTTGAGATTGGAGATTGGAGATTTGAAATTACAAGGTGCCCGGCCATGCGCCGCAGGCGGCCTTGGTGGTCGCGGCGGGAATCGGCTCGTCCGTGGGATCGCTGAAGGCAAGCAGGATCCGTTTCGCCGCGTGTGGTTCGCGGGTGGAGAGTTCGGCCAAAGCGCAATGGAATGCCTTCATCCGAAAGTCATCATCACCGTCGGCGCGGGCGACCCGGTCGAGAAATGCTCCGATGTCGATCAGCTTGTGGCGAGCCTCGACGAAATAGAGGTCCAATATTTCCTGTCGTGTCAATTTATTGTGCATGGTTGTGGACTTGTGAGTGGGGAGTTCCAGCACACGAAGCTGGGCACGAACCATCGGTCCTGTCAAGGTCAGGATTTCCCGTGATTCATTTCGCCAGAATATGGGTTTCGCGGTTAGTCGCGGGAAATTCCGGCAGGCTCTGGCGTAGCGCGAGAGTCCCCCCCCCTTCGGAGGGCGTGATTCCAGGACGAATCGTTCGCCATCACGGACCGAATCGCAGCCAAAGCGTCCCGGCAATGATTTTAAAAAATCCGGCACTATCAGGTTGCCATGGCCGGGGAATTGAGTTTAGCGTCATTTCAATGGGCAGGGGCATGCTTCAACTAGAGTTCCGTTGGCCTTCGTGGCTGCACGTTCCCAAGGTTCCGGTATCCTCGCGGCCCCGATCCACCTGCGGGGACAGCGGGCTCACGGCTTGGTGCGCGGAAACTTCGAATGGTCTGGGGCTGCCCGAACTTGCCCGCAAGGTGGGTGTTTTCTGGAATCCACGCATGCAGACTACCGCTGGTCGCGCGTGGTGGCCGGACCGGTCCATCGAACTCAACCCGAAGCTCCGGGAATGCGCGCCCGAGGAACTCTGGCGCACCCTCAAACACGAACTCGCCCATCTCATTGCCTACGAACGCTGCGGCCGCCGACACACGGATCCCCACGGTCCCGAATGGGCAACCGCCTGCACGGAATTGGGCATCCCCGGCGAACATCCATTCCACACGCTCCCCTTCAAACGCCGCCGCATGAAGCGCAACCACGTCTACATTTGCTCTAACTGCCTCACCACCATCCACCGCGTGCAACCGCTCCAACGCACCGTCGCTTGCTACGACTGCTGCCGCAAATTCAATGGCGGCGCCTACCACGAGCGCTTCCGGTTGGTCAAAAAGAAGCCGGAGGCATGACCATACGGGTGCGGGTGTCGCTGCGGCGGGAAGCAACTCCATGATCGGTCTGCGGGTCACCACTCACGCGGCCTGCCGCAGGATGCGACCGCCATGTTCAGACCCGTGTCACGGTTAGAAACCCGCCAAGGGAACTACTTATTGTCGTCTTGCTTCGGCGCGTCCTTCGCGGGCGGGGTCGCATCCTTCGCGGGTGGGGCGGCTTCGACGGGAGGGGTCGCGGCTTCGACGGGTGGGGTCACGGCTTCAGCGGGCGGCGTGGCGGGCTGGGCGGGAGGAGTTGCGATGATGCCGCCGGGAAGTTTTTGGATGGATCCGGTGTTAGGATCGGGTGCGGGTGGCGGGGTGGCTTTGGCGATGAGTTGATCCCGTTCTTTCAGCAGGGCATCGACGGTGCTCTTGCTGACTTCGAAGGTGCGTCCGGCGAGGGCCTTTTCCTTGGCGAGTTTTTCCGTTAGGGTCTTGAGGCGTCCGGTGAAGGCGTCATCCTTGGTTTTGGCGTCCTCGGGCTTTTCACCGTCTTCTTTCTTGCGTTCCTTGGGCAGTTCGGCAGCGACGGTCACGGTGAGAAAATGATTGTCGGTGGCCGCAGGCTGCGGGTTGTCCGGATCCGCCGGCGGCGGCGTGGCGGGCGCTTTGGCCGGAGTGATGGTTAGAGTATATGTAAAACCTTCGAAGGTCTGGATGACGGCGGTGCGTTTGCCCGCGGTCTCGGCACGTTCGGCCACTTTGTCGGCCGGCACCACGTCCTCGAAGCGGGCGTAGGAGAACAGATTCTTGAGTGGGGCGGCGGCGGTGGTGTCGAGCGTTTCGTTGGCGGTGGCACCCTCGAGTTTGAACTCGGCATCTTCGGTCACGCGGGTGAGTTTCCATGCGGGCTCGTCCTTGCCCTTGTGGCTGACGGTGATGGATTGGATTTTTTCCGGACTGATGAAATCATCGGCCAGCCAGCGGCGAACTTCGGCGCTAACAGAATAAAACATCTCGTTCACGGCGTAGAAGCCGGATGGATCGTCATGGTTGCGCACATAGCGGCCGACGGCATGGGGTCCACCCATGGGCGAGGCGGCGCCGCCTTCGATGTTTTTACCGAGTGAAACCTTGGCGAGGTACTTGCCATCGGCCTCCTTGTTGAAGGTGACTGTCAGACCGCGCTCCTTGGCGTCGGTGGCGGATTCATCCATGCCGAAGCGTGCCGCATTGGACGGTCCGGCTTCGATGCCGCGGGTGACTTTAAGTTCGGCGAGGGTGCGGATGAACTCATTGATGGAAGTGGTGTTAGCTGGATAGGAGTCGCGCTGGGAGAGCGTCCACTTGCCATCTTTTTTCACCAAGGTGACGGATCCGGCGGCACCCTGGATCTCCACGGTGGAAATATCAGTGGCCGGAAAGGATTTAAATAGAGTATTCCCCGCCGCACGCATGCCCGCGCTTTGGGTCGATGGCTTGTGACTGAGTTTCATGATGGTCACGGCACCGCCGAGCACGAGGGCGATGACCCAGAAGATGATAACCTGGCGTTTGTTCATGGGAGAATGGATTTAAGATTTGAAATTGGAGATTTGAAATTGGAGATTTGGAATTGGAGATTTGGAATTCCATCAGCGGGCGCGGGTCGAGCGGCGGCGTTGGATGAAAAGAATGAACCCGAAGAGGATGACGATGGCCGGCATGGCGGCGACGTTGATGAGGGTGATTTTCCCTGCGAGCTTGTCCTTTTGGCGGCGCAGTTCTTTTTCCTGTTCGCGGATGAGTTTCGAGTATTCGACCTGTTCTTTGCGCAGATTGCGGATTTCCGCTTCCTGCTCGGGAGATAGATAAAGTTCGGAGCCACGGGTTTTTTGCGCCTGCAGTTCGCTGAGTTTCTGTTGGGCGGCCTTTTGTTTTTCCTGGAATTCCTCGATCTTGGAACCGACCTGTTTATTGAAGTCGGATTCCATTTGCTGGACCACGGTGAACGGACGGCGGATGGCCGAGCGCGAGCGCGAACCGATCAGGTGTTTCGATCCGACCGCTTGGTCGAGCAGGTTGAAGAGCAGGGAAGCATTGCCGTTGGCGGGCGAGGCCAACTGGGTGCCGCCGAAATTCTGCACGTTGTAGGCGAAACGGTCGTGGAACGCATCAATGTCGGCAATCAGGAAAACATTGCCCGGGTTGGTGGCTTCTTTCAGATAGACCGGCTTCGCTTCGTCTTTCTTCTCGTCTTTCTTTTCGTCGGGCGATGCGTCTTCGGCCTTGGGTTTGCCGTCGGGGAAAGCGGTCTTGAAGGATCCTGCCAGGTGGGTGACCAGATCGTAGGCGGTGCCGGATGACTTGAAGGTGGTGGTGAGCGACGGGTCTAACTGAGAGGCGCGCATGGCATCGACAAAACCCGCGCTGGTGGTGGATTTCATCAGGGTGTTGGCGGCCACGCCGCCACCGCCGGTTTTGGTGATGGCACCGGGCAGGAAGAAAGTGACCGAGGCCAAGTCCTTGGTGATGACGTTGCCCTGTTCCTGCTGCGGCATCGAATCCTTGTTGAGTGTCAGAACGGCGAGGCCGAGGCGGTCGCCGCCGAGTTTGGTGGCGAGCGTGGGATCGGCCAGAACCTTGGTGGATTCGAAAGACACTCCCCAGGCGGTGAGCAGGGTGGGCAGCGTGGAAGTGGTGGGATTGCCCTGCTGGCCCATCATCGGGTTGCCGCCGCCGGTCATTTGGGCGGCCACGGAAAAGGCGTCGAGGCAGGCGACCACGGTGCCGCCGCCGAGGAGGTATTGATCGACGGCGAACTCGGCTTCCGGGGTGATGCCCGCAGGATGGAAGAGCAACAGCACCTTGATCGCCTTCGGATCGATGACGGGCGATTGCAGCGGGATGTCCACGAGATCGAAGGACTGCTTGAGTTGCTGATAGATCACCCAGCCCGGGGTCGGCGGCTGGCCGGGCATCATCGCCGGGGCCCCCTTGAGATTGAGTGCGGACATGATGCCGATTTTGGCTTTGACGGGCGTACTGACCTCGGCGATGGCCTTGGATAGATGATATTCCAACATGGTTTCATCGCGCGGATCGATGAACGGGATGACGCTGGTACGGTCGAGGCACGAGATGGCGAGGCCGAAGTAGAGGTTCTGATCGTTCATGCGCTGGCCGTTGATGCCATCGAGGTTGGCGGAATCCTCGGCGTCGGTGTCAGGCTGCGGGTCGAGGTTTTCAACGCGCAGTTTGCCCTTGGAGAGATACGCGTATTCCTTGACCAGATCATCGACGCGGCGCATGTGGAGTTTGATTTCCGCCGGCACGAAGTCGGTATTACGAGATGCGTAGTAGCGGATGACGACCGGGGTGTCCAGTTCGCCGAGGATGGCGCGGGTTCCCTTGGAGAGCGTGTGGATTTGTTTTTCGGTAAAATCCGCGCCGCGGTTGCCAAGCGAGGTGAGTGAGACGAGCCAGTTGGCGGACACGGCGATGACGACGAGCGAGGCGACTCCGAGCGCCGCGCGGGTGACGGGATGGGTGATTTTCATGGGAGATGCTGAAAGTTCTAAAGTGGAGAGAAGAAGAGTGAATGGTTGGCGAATTCTTGTCTTGTGTCTTGCGTCTTCGAGTCTTGTGTCTTCAAGAACGTTTGGCGGAGAGGATGGCGCTGGTGCCTAACAGGCATACAAAGATGAAGGAGGTGAACCAGATGAGGTCCTGAAGGCGGAACAGGCCGCGGTTGAGCGAGCGGAAATGGTCCCAGACACCGACGGAAACCACGGCTTCCACCACGGCGGGAGATGCGGCTTTGCCGAGTTCGCGGGTGAAGTCATCATATCCGCAGAGAACCATGGTCACGCAGATGGCTACCGAGACAATCAGGCACACGACCTGGTCGCGGGTGCAGGCGGAGATGAGCATGGTGATGGCGAGGAAGGTGCAGCAGACGAGGAAACTGCCGAGGTACCCCGCGAGGATGGCGCCGTTGTCCGGATCGCCGAGGTAGTTGACGGTGAGCACGATGGGGAATGTGAGCAAGAGAGCCACGCACCAGACGCTGGCGGCGGCGAGGAATTTGCCGATGATGGCGCTCCAGGTGGAAAGCGGGAAGGTGCCTAACAGTTCGATGGTGCCGGTGCGTTGTTCGTCGGCCCAGAGTTTCATGCCCACGGCTGGGGCGAGCAGCATGAAGATCCACGGATGCCAGAAGAAGAACGTCCATTCCAGCGAAGCGTCGCCGACCCGCATGAAATTGCCGAAACTGAAGGTGAGGCCCATTGAGAGGGCGAGGAAGATGACGATGATCGCGTAGGCCGTGGGCTGGGCGAAGTAGCTGGTCAGCTCGCGTTTGTAGATGGTTAGAGAAGTCATGTGGAGATAGTGGATAGTGGATTGAAGATCGTGGATGAGGTGAGAGACCAGAGACCAGATGCCAGAGACCAGAAAGAGCAGAACCGGAGCAACGCCTATTCTCTGGATTCTGGTGTCTGGTTTCTGGAGTTTTACGCTGCGGCTTCGGTGTCGCGGGTGGTGAGGCGGCGGAACAGGTCGGTGAGCGAGCCGGTGCCGGATTGTTCGAGGAGTTGGGCGGGGGTGCCGTCAGCGACGATTTTCCCGCAGTCCACGATGACGGCGCGGGTGCAGGCGGCCTCGACCTCTTCGAGGATGTGGGTGGAAAAGAGGATGGCCTTGTTTTGTCCGAGGCGTTTGATGAGTTGGCGGACCTCGTGTTTTTGGTTGGGATCGAGACCGTCGGTGGGTTCGTCGAGGATCAGCACTTCAGGATCGTGAAGGAGGGCTTGGGCAAGGCAGGTGCGGTGGCGATAGCCCTTGGAGAGCGTATCGATCGACTGGCTGGTGACGCTGGTAAGGACGCAGGTTTCGATGGCACGCTCGACGGCGTCCTTGTTGGCGGTTCCCTTGAGGCCGCGAATGCTGGCGCAGAATTTGAGGAATCCGATGACCGTCATGTCATGATAGAGCGGGGCCAATTCCGGCAGGTAGCCGACCTTGGTTTTGGCTTGCTTCGGATTGTCGATGACGGAGATGCCGCAGACCCTGGCATCGCCCGAGGTGGGGGGCAGGAACCCGGTGATCATGCGCATGGTGGTGGATTTGCCGGCTCCGTTAGGCCCTAGAAACCCAAGTACTTCGCCTGTCTTGACCGTGAACGTGAGATTGTCCACGGCGCATTTGGATCCGAACTGTTTGGTGAGGTTTTCGACTTCGATCATGGGTTGTGGAAGGTCAGGTTGGCGTGGCGTTGCCGCATTCAAAAACGGCACCGTGAAGTGTTCTTGTTTGAAAAAATCACAATTTGTACGATACGTGTTATTTGCGTCCGCGTGAATTGTGTCTTGAACGATCCCATGGGGTGGCGGCAGTATGTCTCCAGTCCATGGCAACCACCCGCGCCGAGCCCGAAGTCATCTATGAAGGCATCCCCGCTTCACCGGGTATCGCCATGGCTCCGGTGCATGTGACCGCCCGCGGGTTTTCCGCGCCCGAGGTGTATGCCATCGACGAGTCCGAGATCGGGCGCGAACAGGATCGTTTCCAGCAGGCCATCGAGATTACCAAGCGGCAGTTGATCGAACTCCAAAGCCGGCTCGAGGATCTATCGGGAGCAACCGCCAGCAGCATTTTCGAAACACACGTGATGATGATCGAGGACCGGGCTGTGGTCCAACGCGTGCTCGGAACAATCGCCGATCGCTTGCAGAACGCGGAATGCGCGTTTTACGCGGTGATGCAGAACTTCCTCGAAGCGATGCGCCGGATCCCGGACCCTTACCTGCGCGAACGCACCGCGGACATCGAGGACGTGGCCCAACGCGTGCTGCGCAATTTTTCCGCAGACTCCGACGCCCGGCACACGGGGCCCGACGACCAGCACATCCTCGTCGCCTACGATCTGGCACCCTCGGATACCGCATTGATGAACCGCAGGCACGTCCTGGGATTCGCGACGGAACAAGGCAGCCTGAATTCCCACACCGCCATCCTCGCCCGCGCGTTCGGCGTGCCCGCCGTGGTCGGCCTCGAAGGTGCCGTCATCGACGTGATGGCGCTCGCTCCCGCGATTCTCGATGGCTATACCGGCAAACTCATCCTCCATCCCGCGCCGGACACCCTCGCGCGCTATCAGCAACTCGCCGAAGCCAAAGCCAGAATCCGCAGTTCGCTCGAAGCCGTGCGCGGTGCGGCCACCGAAACCGTCGATGGCAGGCCGCTCATGTTGTCGGCGAACATCGAGATCATCGATGAACTGCCGCTGGTGAAACGCAGCGGCGCCAAGGGCATCGGACTCTATCGGACCGAATTCCTGCTGCTCAACGGCGAAGAAATGCCCGACGAAAAACGCCAGGTTGAAATCTATTCAAAGCTCACCTGTGAAATGGCGCCGCATACCGTGATCATCCGGACCTTGGATGCCGGCGGCGACAAACTCCCGGTGGAGCCCCTCACAGACATCGAACCCAACCCGTTCCTCGGCTGGCGCGGGATCCGCGTTTCACTGGCGCGACCGGCGATGTTCCGCGAACAAATCCGTGCCATCCTGCGGGCCAGCTCCGCAGGGCAGGTGGCCGTGATGTTTCCGATGATCTCGGGTCTCTCGGAAGTCTGGCGCTGCAAGGAAATGGTGCGCCGCTGCATGGACGAACTGGAAAAAGAAGGCGTTCCGTTCGACCGCGACCTTCCCGTCGGCATCATGATCGAAGTGCCGGCAGCCGCCCTGTGCGCCGATTTGCTGGCACCCGAAGTGGATTTCTTCTCCATCGGCACTAACGACCTGATTCAATACACCCTCGCCGTGGATCGCGTGAACCCGTATGTCGCCGATCTTTACCGCCCGACCCACCCGTCGGTCATCCGTCTGATCAAACGAACCATCGACGCCGCCATCGATCACGGCATCTGGACCGGTGTCTGCGGCGAAATGGCCGCCGACATCCGCCTCACACCCCTCCTGATAGGCCTCGGCGTCGAGGAATTGTCCGTCGGCCCCCAAAAAGTGCCGGACGTCGGCCAGGCGATCCGCTCGCTGAGCTACGCCGAATGCGCCGCCATGGCCGACGAGGCGCTGCGCCACAACCGGAGCCAGGGCATCTTCGACCTCTCGCTGGCCCTCGCCCGCAAGCACTACGGAGAATTGCTGGATTGAAACCTAACCGCCTCACGCTTCGTTCGGATAGGCGGTTTCACCGTGCTCCGATTGGTCCATCCCTTCGTATTCCTGCTCCTCGCTCACCCGCAGGCCCAGCGTCGCCTTGATGAGCAAAGCGATGGCCGCGGTGGCCGCAGCCGACCACACGATGGTCACGCCCACACCGGCGGCCTGTATGCCCAACTGCATGCCGACGGATTTCACCGCGCCCAGCCCGCCAAGCCAGGATTGGCCGAAAAACGCCACCAGCAACGTGCCGAATATGCCACCCACCCCGTGTACCGCAAACACATCGAGCGAATCGTCGATATGCAGCTTTTCCCGAATCAGACTGACGGTGAAATAACAAGCCACCGCAGCCATCGAACCTATCAGGATGGCACCCGCCGGGCCAACGTCACCCGATGCGGGGGTGATCGTGGCCAGTCCCGCCACCAGCCCCGTCACCAGTCCGATCAAGCCGACCTTGCCGTTGCGGAGTCGCTCTAACAAGCACCAGACGAGCGCTGCGGAGCAGGCCGACAGATGCGTCACCAACAGGGTCATGCCGGCCGCTCCGCTGGCAGTGAGCTGACTGCCGGCGTTGAAGCCGAACCATCCCACCCACAACATCGCCGCCCCCACAAAAACCATGCCCGGATTGTGCGGTTGGTGCGGGTGCTCGGGAAAACCGCGACGCCGACCTAACAGAACGGCCAGCACCAGCGCCGACACCCCGGCGGTGGTGTGGACCACGATCCCCCCGGCAAGATCCTTGATGCCCATCACCTGCAGCCAACCGCCGCCCCACACCCAGTGGGTCACCGGCACGTACACCAAGACCAGCCACAGCGCCGAAAACATCAGCATGGCACCGAATTTCATGCGCTCGACCACCGCGCCGACATAAAGACCCGGTGTGATGATCGCAAAGGTCATTTGGAACATCACAAACAAAGCCTCCGGCACATGGGTGCCCGGGGCGACGGTGTCCGGGGTGATGCCCTTGAGGAATGCCGCGTCCAAATTGCCGATCCAGCCACCGTCACCCTTGAAGGCAAGACTGTAAAGACCCGCCACCCACAACAGCGACGCCATGCAGGCAATGCCTGCGCACTGCGCCATCACCGACAACACATTCCGCGCCCGCACCAAGCCACCGTAAAACAACGCCAATCCGGGCATCGTCATGAACAGAACCAAGGCCGTGGCGGCAATCATCCACGCCGTATGGCCGGAATCCACCGCTCCAGCGGTCTCCCCCGCCTGCGTCATCAGGGTTCCAAGTGCTGTCACGCCAAGCATGGCATGACCCGTTTTGAAAGTGTGCGAAAAACGATGCATGGGCGCTTTTCGAAGCAGAATTCATTCCATTATTTCGGGAAAATCAGGCAAACAACCCGCGCATGCATTGATCATACGGCCCATGGAGTCTCGGATCATCCACCAACCACTGTTACCAATCCATGGTGATGCCCGCGTAGAGGCCGGGACCCGCGCCTTGGACCACGGAGCCCCAGCCGTTGTAGAGTTCGTAGTCTGCATCGCAGGCGTTCTCGAGACGGGCGTGGAGTTTGACCCTGTCCGTCACCTGATAGGACCCGTAGATCCGGGTCACGGTGTAGGCGTCCAGCGGATTGCCGTTCCATGAGTGTGCGGAAAGATGGGTGGCCCCGATGCCGATGAGCGCCTTGGAAGCAGGCTTCCAATCGAGCGAGGCGGTGGCGGCATTGCGCGGCAAGCCTGCCTTGCTCAGGCTTTCGCGGAGATATGTCCAGGCGAGACGGTAGCTCAGCGCCTTGTCCATCCAGGAGCCGCGCAGGCCGACTTCAAGCCCGTCGGTGGTGGAATCGCCGGCCATGTTGTCAGGCGGCTTGGGCATCCAGTCCGGCGGTCCGCTGGGCGGATAGAAGATCTGATCGGTGATGCGGTTTTGAAACCAGGTCACTTCCAGCGTGTGGTGGGCGCCGATTTTCTGTTCGATGCCGAGGTCCCAGCCGATCGAGGATTCGGCCTTCAGGTCGGCATATCCCGGAGCATAACTCGATCCGAAAAGTTCCATGTAGGCAGGTGCCCGGAACGAGGTGCCGATGCCGCCGCGGATGGTGGTGCCGGTGGCGGTGATGGTATGGATGGCACCCAGGCGCCAGGTGAGTTCGTCGCCGAACGCATCGTAATCCTCCCAGCGCAGCGAGGCGGTGGTGGTCAGATGGTCGATCACATCCCACTCGAGGGTGGCGTGAGCGCCGTAGCGGGTGCCCCTCTGGTCATCGCTGATGGCGCTTTCATAGGTGTCCTGGTGATAGAACGCGCCAGTTAACAACCGGAGGCTGTCCGTAAGGGTGATCTCATGATCGGTGGAGATGTTGCCGGCGCGCAGGTCGGAGAAGTAGACGCCCCGTACGGGCGACCCGGTCATCCAGTCATCGTAGGTATATCTCTGGTCGTAGCTTTCCTGATAGTAGCCGGCATGGAAGCGCGCGGTCCAGCGGTCCGAGATTCTGCCGATGGCATAGATGGTGCCGAGGGCCGTGTTCACGCTGCTGTCGCTGTCCCTGCTGAACAGGGTGTCCAGATCCTGGCCGGATGAATCGAGCCCCCGAAAGGTGGTGCCGATGGTCCATATGGGATTGATTTTCCCTTCCACGCGCAGGGCGGTGTTGCCTTGCTGGTAGTGGTTGTGCGGGGCGTCGTTGTCGGTTTCCGCGTAACCTCCCGAGAGGTAGTAGGAGAGGTCGCCGGACTGACCTTGGAACATGCCATGCGCGGCGAGCGAATTGAAGGAACCTGCTTCAAAGGTGGTGGCTCCGCGGGGTTTGCCGGTGCCATGGGGTGTTTCCATCCAGAGCACGCCACCGATGGATTCGCCGCCGTAAATGGCGCCTTGCGGGCCGCGTAGCACCTCGATGTTGCCCACGCTATAGGTGTTGGCTCCACCGAGAATGTTCCCGAGCTGGTTGTTGGAATCACTGAGGCGCATGCCATCGATGACGACTTGTGCGTACTGCGTGGTGGTGCCGCGGATGAAGAGGGAACCGGGGGCACCGGTTTGTCCGCTGGTCGAGGTGGAGACCACGCCGGGCGAGGCGTTGAGCGCATCGCGGAGTTGATAGATCCCCTGATTCCGCAGTTCCGCAGGATTCAACACGGTCACGGCAGACGTGACGCTGGAGGATTTTTGCGGAATGCGCAGTGCGGAGACGACCAGCGGTTCGAGTTCAGCCTTGGTTTCCTCCGCATGGGCGGGGAGGTGGGCAAGCAGGGCGAGCAGTGCGACGGTGGCACTCCGGCGGGAGCCTCTCAGAGGCGTTGGGTGATGTAACATGTGGATCTCATCAATGTCTGTAAGTCGCAGACGGTTGAAAAATCCCCCCGGGCTGGCTTTCTGGCTTACCGTTCCGCTCACGCAGTCCGGAATCACAGTGGCGATACCGCGTTGGAATTACACCAACTTCCCCATCAATTTCCTGCCCATGCGAAGGGCTTCCCAAAGAGAGTCGGCCTTGCACCGACGGCGCGGAGTTAGGGAGCAACCCGTCCGCTTGCAAGGAAAATGAGGGAAATCAAAGAAATTGCGTCGGAATTGAGGGATGAAGCCCTGCTGAGGGTGACCCGGGCCATTGCTGAGGGCTTATTGTGGCTTGACTCGGTGGGGCTGCGGGTTTTTGCTTCCGCCATGTTCCGGGAGGTCCTGAAGTCAAAACTGCATCGCGCGATGATTACGGACGCGAATGTGGATTATGCAGGCAGCATCGAGATTCCGTCGGATCTGATGGGGGCGGCGGATTTGTGGGCGGGCGAAAAGGTGTTGGTGGCTTCCATCACTACCGGCGCGCGTTTGGAAACCTACGTGCTTGAAGGCCAACCCGGCACCGGGAAAATCCTGATCAATGGTGGGGCCGCTCATTTGATCAAGGCCGGAGAGCGGGTTGCAGTCATGGCCTTCGCCCTGTCGGAAACGCCGATGCAACCGAAAATCCTGCTGTTCGACGAGAACAACCAAGTGATTGACGGTGCTTCAAACCCGTGTTAGTCCTTGCCTCCATGAAACGCGCATCGGTGTTTTCCTCAGTCATCGTTTTGGGTCTCGCTGCCTGCGATACCATGACCCGGCCCATCACCAGCGGGGACTTTGATCCGCTCCGCCCGCCAGGCGGCGGCAGTTCCAACATCAAGCCCAGCGGGTCTTTTGTGGCGGGACAATTCGTGCGGGCCGCAGTGAACAACACGGCGTTTTTCAAAACCCGTCCGAAGGGCGACGCGGATGCCCACAAACTTCTCACGCGCGGCACCTCGATGAAGGTGATTTCCCACAGCGACAGTTATGTGAAGGTGGAACTGGACAGTGGCGAGGTCGGCTTCGTGCCGGCCGTCATGCTGGAGGACCCGAACGCCGCACAAGGAGCCCCCGTCACCCATCCGGGTGAATTCCAAATTTACCCTCCGCTGGATGCCAACAGCCAACCGTTTCCTGCCGTGACACCCGCGGAGAAACCGCCTGAAGGGGCGATTCCCACGGTGATCGATCCAGAAGCACCCGCCGAGCCCGAGCTGAGCAAGCCGAAGAAGGGACCCACGCCGCTGCCGCCCAATGGCGAAGAATGAAAAACGAAATTTTTCACATGAATACCGCGGAAAAATACCAACGGCGCCTGAGCAGATATCTCACTGCAATGCGCAACGAAAAACCGGATTGTGTGCCTATCAGGCCATTTGTTGCGGAGTTCACCGCCAAGGTGGCCGGTTATACCAATCAGGAAGTCACCCACGATTATGACAAGGCCTTTGCCGCCGCCCGGGCATGTGCGAACCTGTTTGACTGGGATGCGGTCGTCGGCAACATGGTCTATGTCTGGACCGGGTTGACGCAGGCGCTAAGCACGCGTTATTACTCCATTCCGGGCATCGACCTCCCGGCGAGCTCGGGTTTCCAGTATCTCGAACCGTCCGAAGGTCACGAATTCATGCGGGCCGATGAATACGACCACCTGATAGATGATCCGACCGGTTTTCTGTTGAATGTCTGGCTGCCGCGGACGTTGCGCGATGTGCCGGCCCCGGGAGAACCCGCGACTTCGCGCGGTCACCAGGCCCTGATCAAGGGCACCATGGCGATGATGCAATATTTCAACGCCTTCGGAGATCAACATGCCAGACTCATCAACGAGTGTGGCACCGTGCCCGCCATCTGTGGAATCCTCAAGTCGCCGTTTGATATCATTGCCGACAAACTGCGCGGTTATGTCGGATTGACCATCGACATGGCGGAGCAGCCGGCCAAGGTGCTGGCGGCCGCCGAGGCGCTCATGCCGCACATGTATCATGTGGCGTTGTCCACCGCCGACGCGCAGAAGCAGGTGCCCATCGGTTTTTGGATGCACCGGGGGTGCGTGCCATTCATCACGCCCTCGCAGTTTCACTCGCACTACTGGCCGACGCTCAAGCCGATCATTGAGAATCTTTGGGCGCACGGGCATCAGACGTTGTTTTATGCCGAAGGGAACTGGGGGTATCATCTCGATTCCTTCGCCGAATTGCCGGATACCAGTATCGTGTACCATGTGGACCGCGGAGACCTGTTTGAGACCCATCGCAAAATCGGCCACAAGTTCTGCCTGAGCGGCGGTGTCCCCAATACCCTGCTCAGCTTCGGGACGCCGGACGCGGTGCGGGCATGCTGCAAACGCATTATCGATGAGGTGGCGGCGGATGGCGGATATATCATGGACGCCAGCGCAATCATGCAGGATGACACATCCATCGAAAACATGCATGCCCTCACGGATTTCACCCGCGAATATGGCATTTATTCCCAGGCGACAAATGCCGCAATCCCTGCCGCACTCCGCCCGTGCGATGGCATGGAATCCGCCAACCTGCCTCCGGCACCGCCCATCTCCGCCGCCGGCATCACGCCGGGATCGGTCAGGCCATGGGCGCAGAAAAAGACCGAACTGCCCGCCGATCTCGATAACGAACCGCTGCTCGAACGCATTTGGTCCCAAACCGATGCCAACGCATACATGTTCGTCTATCAGTGCCTGCTTTCCTTCTAACATCCCTGCACTACGATCCACTATCACCCCAACCACACACTAACTGATAATCATGAACATGCCTCCATTTTCGCGCCGCCAATTCCTCGGTGGTGTTACGGCCTCATCCGTGCTGGGCACGCTTGGCAGCCACGCGCAAGAAGCCACTACTCCCGCCAGCACCCGCAAGATCAAGATCGGCCTCGTCGGCTGTGGCGGCCGCGGCAGTTGGATCGCCAAGCTGTTCCAAAAACACGGCGGTTATGAACTCCACGCCGTGGCCGACTATTTCCAAGAGATCGCGGACCGCGCCGGTGACACGCTCGGCGTGGACAAGGCACGGCGGTTCTCCGGGTTGTCCGGTTGCAAGAAGCTGATTGAAAGCGGCGTGGAGGCCGTGGTGCTGGAGGTGCCGCCGTATTTCCTCCCCGAACAAGCGACGGCGGCGGTGGCGGCCGGCTTGCATGTTTATATGGCCAAACCGGTGGCCGTGGATGTGCCCGGATGCCTCGCGATCGAAGCCGCCGGCAAACAGGCGACGCAAAAACAACGGGTATTCCTCGTGGACTATCAGATGCCCACCGATCCAGCCAACATCGAAGTCGTCCGCCGCATCCACGAGGGCGGACTCGGCAAGCTGGCACATGTGCAATCTTACGGGATGAGTGGCGGTTTCCCCGACCCGCCGAAAACGGCTAACATCGAAAGCCGTTTGCAGCACTTGGTCTGGGTCAACGATATCGCGCTGGGTTGCGATAACATCGGCAACTACGACATCCATGCGATCGATGTGGCCCTGTGGGTCATCGGCGAACGCCCGGTCTCGGCCGCCGGTTCCTCGGGGATCGTGCGCAAGGACCCGCATGGCGACGGCCGCGACGTGATTTCGGTGGTCTATCAGTATGCCAACGGCGTCATTCACAACCATTTCGGGCAGGCGCTCAACAATACCAGTGGCGGCAACCTGTCCGTCGCCTGCTATGGCCCCGCCGCCCAGGCACTGGTCAATTACTGGGGCAAGGCGTTCTTGCGGGGCGGCCCGCAACAGTTCAACGGCGACAAGGTCGAAAACCTTTACGGCTTGGGCGCGACGCGCAACATCGCAAGTTTCCATCAACAGATCACCGGCGGCAATTTCGCCAACGACACCGTGCGCCGCTCAGTGGACGGCTGCCTCGCTTGTATCCTCGGCCGCGAGGCCGCCGAGCGCCACGGCTCGATGACCATGGAAGCATTGCTGAAGGAAAACAAACGTTTGAACGTGAATCTGGAGGGACTCAAGGCATGAGCCAACGCAAGTGTTTGTCAGGCATTGTGTTGTTGGCAACCGCAGCCATGTGCGGGGCGGCACAACCGGCGTTTTTCGCGATGGATACCGGTACCCGGGACGCGACCCACCAGACGGCCGAGGCGCAGGTGGAGTTGGTCAAGGAACTCGGCTTCGACGGCATCGGCCCCTGTTATACCAAGCCGGATGCGCTGCGCGAGATGCTCGCTGCCTTGGACCGGCAGCATGCGAAGATGTTCGCGCTCTATCTGCGGCTCGATCTCGATGCCGCGGAGCCTGTGAGCCCGGCGATCCGCGACTCGCTCGAGCAGTTGCGCGGACGGAACTCGATCCTGTGGTTTTTTGTGACCACCAAGGCCCACAAGCCGTCAGATCCCGCAGGCGACGCGCGGGCCGTTCCGGTGATGCGTGATTTGGCGGCACTGGCACAACAGGCCGGACTGCGCATCGCCCTCTATCCGCACACCGGTTGCTGGGTTGAACGCGGCGAGGATGCGGCGCGTTTGGCACGCCAGGTGGACCGGAAAAACTTCGGTGTCACCTTCAACCTTTGCCACTGGCTGAAGGTCGATGGCAAGGATCTCGACGCCAGCCTCAAGGATGCTCTCCCCCACCTGATGGTGGTGACGATCAACGGTGCCGATGCCGATGGCAAGGATTGGGGAAAATTGATCCAACCTCTGGACAGCGGAACCTATGATACGGGAAACCTGTTGGATAAACTGAAGGCATTGGACTGGAACGGGCCGGTGGGCTTGCAGCACTTTGGCATCAAGGGCGACGCCCGCGCCAACCTGCAACGCTCGATGAACAGCTGGCGACGCATGCAGGGCGTGGCCATGATGCCCGCAGGCAAGGCGTTTGCAGCATGGGAACCCGCCACCGGTTGGCAGGAGGTCGGAAATGTGAAAACAGACCCGCAAAATCCCAAGCTCTTGCTCAGCGAACCCGGCACGAGCGCGGTGATCTCGCAGGGTGCCGCCCCATATCTGCTCACCAAGGAACGCTTCGGCGACGTCGCGGTGCATGCGGAGTTCATGATCCGGCAGAAGTCCAATTCCGGCATCTATTTCTGCGGCAGCCACGAGGTGCAGATCTATGACAGCTTCGGCGTCGCCAAGGATGCATATCCCGGCATCGAATGTGGCGGCATCTATCCGGAATGGATCAACAATGCCAACGTCCGCGGCCATGCGCCGCTCGTCAATGCCAGCAAACCGGCGGGTGAGTGGCAGACGTTCGACGTGATCTACCGCGCGCCCCGCTTCGATGCCGCAGGCGTGAAAACCCGCAATGCCCGCTTCGAGAAGGTGTTTCACAACGGCATCCTCATCCACGACAACGTGGAATTGTTAGGCCCGACCCGTGCCGGGCTCCCCGAACAAGCCACCGGTCCGCTGCGCATCCAAGGCGACCACGGACCAATCGCCTATCGCAACGTGCGCGTCCTTCGCCTCCCCGAGTGAGGCTGGATGCGCGCGCCTTGTGCCCGATGTGGCAGTGCTTGCGGTGCGCTTTCAGGGCGTCTAAAAGGGCACCCCATGCCATTGCGGACTCAGGATTTCGATTACCATTTGCCGGTCGAGTTGATTGCAGCGCGGCCCCTCGCCGAGCGTGCGGCCTCGCGCATGCTGGTGGTGCACCGGGACTCCGGCCGGATCGAACACCGGATGTTCCGGGATTTTCCGCAGTTCCTGCAGGCTCATGATTTGTTAGTCCTGAACGATACCAAGGTGATCGCCGCGCGGGTGTTTTCGGATGACGGGAAAATAGAACTGCTGTGCCTGGAGCGGCGATCGCCAGTGGATTGGCGCTGCCTAGTGAGTCCAGGCAAACGGATGAAACCGGGCCGTACGCTGACAGTGGGCGGCATCACCGGCACGGTGGCGGAGGTTTTCAACAACGGTGACCGCAGAATCCGCTGGGACGCGCCAATGGACTTGAACCAACACGGGCATCTCGCGCTGCCGCATTACTTGGGCCGCGCCGAAGAACCACCCGACCGCGAACGCTATCAAACCGTGTTCGCCCGCCAGGAAGGGGCGATCGCCGCGCCGACGGCCGGCCTGCATTTCACGCCGGAAATGTTAGAACAACTGCCGCACGCGTTTCTCACCTTGCATGTGGGGGTGGGTACGTTCCGGCCGGTGAAAGCGGAGGTGGTGGCCGATCACATCATGCACGCGGAAAAATTCACGCTGAGTGCGGACACCGTGCGCCGGGTGAATGCGGCGCACCGGGTGCTGGCGGTGGGAACCACGGTGACGCGGGTGCTGGAGGCGCTGGGATCGAAGAACGAGGATCGAAGATTGAAAATCCAGGAGTCGGATCATCTGGGGGAAACGGATATTTTCATCTATCCGCCGCATGATTTCCGCGTTGTCGACGGCCTGCTGACGAATTTTCATTTGCCGCAAAGCACCTTGATCATGTTGGTGAGCGCGTTCGCCGGACGGGAGTTGGTCATGGAGGCATACCGGCAAGCCGTGGCGGAACGCTACCGTTTTTTCAGTTACGGTGACTGCATGTTAGTGGTTGGTGGGACCGGCCAAGCCGCTGGCTTCCGATAGACACAAGGTGGCAATTTCGTGGGCGGTCATTGCTGCCTCGCTGTCGCGCTTGCCAGGCATACGGCTGACTTTAGTGCCGGATGCCCCATTTATCGGGACGAGGCGCCGAAAGACATAAGGTTGACACCAGCCGCCCATGATGGGCTTGATCTCCGTGCCGGTCGGGACGATCATTTGGATACCGAGGTTCTGACTTGGCCACGGTTGTTTCCGCATGAGCATTCCCAAAACACCACCCCTCACGGCAGACATCGCTGCATTGGAGCCCTTCGATGGCCTCAGCTTGGAGCGCGTCTTCGTGGTGACGAACCAACGCCAAGCCGAGCTCGCCTTGCATGAACTCATGAGCGCCGGTGTCGTGGGCTTCGATACCGAGTCAAAACCGACTTTTCAAAAGGGCCAGAAATCCGCAGGTCCGCATGTGCTGCAATTCGCCACCATGGAGAAGGCGTTTATTTTCCAGTCCGATTGCGTCGATAGCCACCCGGTGATCCTTGAATTGCTGCAATCCTCCGAACTCACAAAAATCGGCTTCGGCCTCGGCGGTGATCTCCGTCAGATCTCCAACCGCTTCGGCATCCACCCTGCCGCCGTGGTGGACCTTGATCGTTCGTTCAAAAAACTGGGCTACCGGAATTCGGTCGGGGCGAAATCGGCGATCGCCATGTGCTTCAATCGCAAGCTCTTGAAATCCAAATCCGTCACCACTTCAAACTGGGCGGCGCGGGTCTTGTCCGAGCGCCAGTTGCTCTATGCCGCCAATGATGCCTATGCCGCGATCAGGATCTACCACGCACTTCGCGATGATGCTCAGGGAACTGCGGAATCCTGAGTCTCCACACTTGGCGTCCCGCACTTCGCAGGGCTAACGAATCCTCGTGTCGGAAAGGGATGACAATTGGCGCTGGAACCCGGGGGACTCCGTGTGCAGGACCCCGGCCAGGTTGTTAAGAAACATTTACATTATAGACTTGTCAGGGGTGGCTTTTCCGCTACGGTGACTCGTGATGAAACCAATCCTGTTGATCGCACTTGCCACTGCAATCGTCCTCACCAGTTCCTGCAATACGTTTATCGGAATGGGCCGTGACCTGCGGCTCACTGGAGAAGGCATGGAGAAAACCGCCGGCAAGGCCCAAACTAAAGGGGGCGCAAACACGAGTGGGGCTGATAATTCGGGCGTGCCTGTTTACTGAGCGCACTCTGCCAAACGACACTCGCAATACCTCCGGAAAAACACCGGAGGAACAGGTCAATATTGCCGCCAGAAAGCACAAGCACAGACCAGCGTCGCCACCCCATAGCCAAGACCCGCGAAGGAGAACACGGCCCAACGTTTCGGATCTGCGGTGACCCAGGTCACGGCATCCCGGAACAAATAGGGCATGCCAACCCAGAAAAGCGAGGCGGTGAGCAAGGCGTAAGCGTAAATCGGCACCAGCAAGCGCGAGGACGGATCCTTGAGAAATGCGGCTTCAAGCATCGGCGAGGCGACCATGAGACCTATCACCCCCAGCGCGCGAATGGCGAGGAAATCCTTCACGCTGATGGAAACCAACACCATCGTCACCGGCACCAGAATCCGCAGGGTCGGCTTGGCACCATTGAATTCACCGAGTTCCATCGCGAGGGCGCTGAGTTTGCCCAGCCCGTCAGGCGCGATCAGCAACCAGAACCATGCAAGGCCAATCCCTAGCAGAATTTGACCGGCCACTTGATCGCGTGGGAATTTTTTCAGGAATCCCTGCACCAACGCAGGTTTCGCCAGCATCAACGCGTGACTGCCAATCAGCCAGACGCTCAAAATCAAGCCAACAGTGAAAAGCGAGAGGTGCTCGTAAGGGTGCATCGGATCCATGCGGCCCCCGAACTAAGGCGCGAAGACGGAACATTCAAGCGCCAACTCACCTGATGGATTCACGAATTTCTCACACGGCCTGCATCATGGCATCACAATCGGATTGAATACTCCCTTCCATGACCCTCCCCCAATTGATCCAACCGAACCACGCAGATGCCGTAGAACGTCCATCACCCGCCTCAGTCGCGTTGTCCCCGCTCGCCGCTCGCCAAGTGGCCCGGCCATCCAGCCCGGCGCCTTCCATGACCCAATACCGCGCCAAACATGCCTTGTCGCCTTGCGCTCCCGCGCCGTCAACTCGCGCCCCGCATCGCCCCTTGGACCCGGAGTTTCGCTCCTGGCTCGAGGAGTTGCTGTGATATCCGCACCCGCGAAGCCGGCTGTCGGGATCCGGCTTGCTTCGGAGTGCGAAATGGCGTTTGCTGCCGCCCGCATGTCCTCACTTCCCACCGCTGACCTTCTGGCGCTCGACACAACCGGCCTGAAAACCCGCTTGTCGAAACTCAGGAGGTATCTTTGACGTCCCGTCCCTAACAAACGAAATCCACACCCTCGAGGAAGCCATGGGCGCGCCCGGGTTTTGGAATGATTCCGACAAGGCGAAGTCGATCAGTTCCAAAGCCTCGGGCTTGAAGAAAAAACTCGAAGCATTCCTGAAACTCGAAGCGCGCGTGGCGGACATCGACGAAGGGGTGTCGCTCGCCAAGGAATTCGATGATGCCGAACTGGCCGGCGAGGCCCTCACCAATGCCAAGGGTCTGGAAGACGACATCCGGTCCTACGAACTGCTCACCCTGCTCGATCAACCGAGTGATATCTCGCCGTGTTTCCTGGTTATTTCCGCAGGCGCGGGCGGAACCGAAGCCTGCGATTGGGCGCAGATGCTCCACCGCATGTATACCCGCTGGGCCGAGCGCAAGGGCTACACCGTCGAGACGTTGGACTGGCAGGACGGTGATGAGGCCGGCCTGCGCACCGCCACCCTCAAGATCACCGGCGACTATGCCTATGGCTTCCTCAAGAACGAGCGTGGCGTCCACAGGCTTGTTAGAATCTCGCCGTTCGACTCGAATGCCAAGCGCCATACCTCGTTCGCTTCGATCGACGCGACTCCGGAGGTCTCCAAGGAAATCAACATCGAGATCAACGACAAGGATGTCGAAATCACCACCACCCGTTCCGGCGGCAAGGGCGGCCAGAACGTCAACAAGGTGGAAACCGCCGTCATCCTGCGCCACCTGCCCACCGGCATTCTCATCCGCTCCACCGCCGCACGCACCCAGGGCCAGAACCGCGAACTCGCCTATCAGATCCTCAAGGCCAAACTCTATACCATCGAGGAAGACAAACAAAAGGCCGACGCCGACCGCGCGTACAGCGAAAAGGGCGACGTTTCATGGGGCTATCAAATCCGCTCCTATGTCTTCCAGCCCTATCAGAAAGTGCTCGACCTGCGCACCGGCGAGGAATCCGGCAGCATCCAGGACGTCATGGATGGCAATCTCGACCCCTTCATCGAAGCCAAACTCCGCGGCAAGGTCCGCATCAAAGGCGCCAAGGACGAGGATGAGTGAAAAGTGGCGGCGGTTTCCCCCGCCAAGCCCCTCCGCAAGTATGTTAGATCAGGCCTGTCAGGCGGACGGGATCATGAAAACTTGGCATGGCGGTTGCAAACCGCCGCCACCTTCAGGCCATCTCGCTTTCCCAGCGCGCCTCATCATCGGTAAAATAGCGCACCCGTACTTTTTTGAATTCCTTGGTGGAATAGAGCGCGTGGCGGTCGGTGATGCCGGTGGCCTCGGCGATGGCTGTTAGAGTCTGCTCGCATTCCTCCTCGCTCTTGCCGTGGACCATGGTGAACAGGTTGTAAGGCCACTCCGGATAGCTCGGACGCTGGTAGCAATGGCTCACCGCGCGGAACCCCGCCATCATTTCACCGAGTCGCTGCAAGGCCGCCGGGTCATCCGCCGGGCCGGCCCAGACGCCCATGGCGTTCGCGCCGAAACCCGCCTTGCGGTGGTGCAGCACCGCTGCGAAACGCCGCATCCGCCCGGATGTTAGAAAATGCTGGTGCAGCGCCGCCGCCGCCTCGAACGACATGCCGAGTTCCTTCGCCACCGCCACAAACGGCGCCGGCACCAGCGCCAGATCCCGCTGCATCAGCCGCACGAAGGCGATCTCACCGGCGGTTAGAGGCCCGGCATCCGTGCGGTTCGCCTCGGTATAGGCGGGGGCTTCCTGGTCGTCCGGGCGCGCCCCGCCCTCGACATCGAACCTCACGCCGATCTTGAACAGACGCAACGTCGGCAGCAGGCGGGTCGATGCCGCGCCTGATAGACGGTGCAGCAGGTCGACCGTGCCTTCCAAACCCAGTCGGCTGGTGGGCGGCACGGCGATGGTGTACCACAGGTTGAATGCATGGTTGCGCAGATAGTTGTGGCTCACTCCCGGATGGGAATTGATCACGGACACCGCCTTGTCTAGCAGTTCGGGTGCGATCCTGGCCGCCACCAGGCTGGACGCGTAGCCGAGGCTGCGGGTGTCGAAAATCGCACTGATCTGGCGGATCACTTTGTCCTCTTTCAAGGATTGCACCCGTGCCAGGGCGGCGCTTTCCGTTAGGCCGCAAAGTTTTCCGAGGTCTGCGAACGGTCGCTCCGAAAAAGGCACGGCTTCCTGCAAAAATCCCAACAGTGCGGCATCAGTGACATCGGTCGTGGCGTTCATCTCGGGGGAAACTTAACACGTTCTCACCTAAGCAAAAGCCCGGACTGAATTGCAGATTATGAGACGATTCCCTTTTGCGAAGGGGATCGGGAAGGCTGGGAGAATGTCGTGGTTCAATGACGCTGGAGCAGAGCCCGTGAGCGTGGGTTTTTCATGGCGAAAACGCAGTGGCGGAACTGGTTGTGGTTGTGCGCTGTAAAAAGGTCAAAAAAAAGATTGTCAAAAGGAATGATTGTGAAAGATTTCCGCGGACAACTCGTCACGGATTCTTTCACGAAATACCTTATGAAAACATGCCATGGGATTCTTTGCTCGGTTTCTTCTTTGTTGATTTTCGGTGTGGCCACGCTGACGGTTGAAGCGGCGCCCCCCGGCGGAGTTGGGGCGTGGGGTGCGGGAGAGACGAACACCAATGTTGACCCGGAATACGGACAGTCGATCGTTCCTGCCGGTCTGGGCGGCGTGACGACGGCAATTTCCGGAGGTCCTTATCACAGCGTGGCCTTGAAGAACGATGGCACGGTGGTGGCTTGGGGCTCCAACACCTATGGACAAACGACCACCTCCGTCACGGCGACCGCAACGGGTGCCGCCAATGCCTTCACCATCACTCTCGGTGCGGCCAATGCCGGGATTGTTACGGGCATGTCGGTCACCGGGGTTGGCATCGGTACTGGAGCCGTCGTTCGGAGCGTTGTCACCACGGCTGTGACCCTTTCCGTAGCCAATACGAGTGCGGTCACGAATACCCTGCCATTAACATTTTCCATCGTCGGGGTGCAGGCCATTGCGGCAGGTGGTTTGCACACCTTGGCCTTGAAGAACGATGGCACCGTGATGGCTTGGGGAGCCGGCAAGACGAACGTGGCGGGTACCGTCAATTTGGGGCAATCGATCATTCCCGCCGGTCTGACCACGTTGTCAGGGGTGAGTGCAACCATACCCGCCAATACCACCGGTTTGATCAACACCGTGACTCTCGCTGTCGCCAACCCCGACATTGTGGTGGGCATGTCCGTGACCGGCCCGGGCGGGACGGTGGGCGCCGGGGCGAAAGTCACCAGTGTTGCCAGCACGACCGTGACGCTTTCAGTTGCCAATACCAATACCGTCCTGACTCCCACACAATTGACCTTTTCCAGCGGTGTCGTGGCGATTGCTGCGGGATATTATTTCAGCGTGGCCTTGAAGAACGATGCTTCGGTGGTGGCATGGGGTGAC
This sequence comes from Akkermansiaceae bacterium, assembly GCA_903888515.1. Classification (GTDB taxonomy): domain Bacteria; phylum Verrucomicrobiota; class Verrucomicrobiia; order Verrucomicrobiales; family Akkermansiaceae; genus Luteolibacter. The sequence goes on from CAISTY010000048.1 coordinate 42,190, forward strand.
AACACCTCCGGTCAAACAACCCTGCCAGCCGGCTTGGCCCCGATAGTACGACCCGCAACCGTGCCGCCTAATCCCGCCGGCACGATCAATACCATTACTGGTGCTGCTTTTTCCCTCGTTAATGTGGGCATGTTAGTCACGGGGCCGCCCGGAACGGTTGGTCCTGGAGCAATCGTTGTAAGTAAGACAGGTTCCACGCCTTATGTCCTGACGCTATCAGTTCCTAATGCTGTCAACACGAATGCTTCTGATATTACTGCAAATTTAACATTTGGCCCCCCACCCATCATGGCGATCTCTGCGGGCAATGAACACACCGTGGCCTTGAAGAGCGATGGTACGGTGGCGGCTTGGGGACGCAATGTGGAAGGGCAAACCGCTGGCTTGGCCACCGTTGCGGCTACCGCGACCTTGAACATCGGTCCCTTTCCTGCCGGCACATCCAATTCAACGGTGACTCTCGCTGCCGTTAATACCGGTATTGTCCCCGGGATGTTGGTCACCGGACCGGCACTGACGGTCGGCGTCAATGCGAAGGTGGTCAGCAAGGATGTGACCGGCCTGATCGTCACCCTCTCGGTTCCCAATGTGAATACCGTCCTGACTAGCGGGGCCGCCTTGACATTTTCCCCCCTAGACATCAAGGGCACCGCCATTGCGGCGGGTGGTGATAATACTTATGTCTTGAAGACCGACACCACGGTGCAGGCCTTCGGAGACAACACCAATGGCCAGACGAACATTCCCGCCGGTCTGACCGGAGTGACGGCGATTGCGGCGGGTGGCGATCACGCGGTGGCCTTGAAGACTGATACCACGGTGGTGGCGTGGGGGAAGATTTGGAATGGGTCGGCGTTCGTATCTGAAACCGTTCCTGCCGGCTTGAGCGGGGTGTCGGCCATTGCGGCGGGTGCTAATCACTCTTTGGCTATTGTGAGCGGACCGCCCATCATCACCACCCAGCCAGTCGGGGCGTCAATCAATCAGGGAGACTCTGTCACCTTGAGTGTGGTGGCCATGAATGCCCAGACCTATCAGTGGCGCAAGAACGGAGTGGACATTTCCGGTGCCACCGAAGCGACGCTGATCGTGAGCAGCGATCCGGGCTCTTACACGGTGTTGGTCAGTAACAGCTCTGGCAGCGTGCTAAGCAGCCCGGCAATCATTGCCGTGATCATGGCACCCGCCATCACCTCGCAACCGCTCGACGTGGCCGTCGATCTGAACTTGGTGATGCCAGCGACCGCCACCTTTGAAGTGAAGGCCAGCGGCGGCGGGATGAGCTATCAGTGGTATAAGAACGGGGTGGCTCTTTCGAATGGGGCGGACAGCACGGGTCGAATCATTGCCCGTGCCACCACCTCGGTGCTGACATTGTCCAATATCACCACCACTGCGGATGTGGGCAGTTACTCGGTAGTGGCGACTAACATCGCCGGTATGGTCAGCAGCCAGTCCGCAGCATTGAGTGTGATTCCCTTGAATACGATCGCGGTTGTGCAACCCCTGATTACCAGTAGTTTGGAAGCAATATTTTTGATCAAGGGATCAGCGATGGCTCCCCCCTACACCATCACCGCCAACACTCACACCGCCAGCACCCCTGTCACCTATTCCGTCAAAAATCTTCCCAAGGGACTCAAACTCAACAGCATGACCGGTGTGATCTCGGGCACGCCGACAAGGACGGGTACGCATTACGTTACCTTGAAAGCGATCAGGAAAGGCGCGGGGACCGCGTCCGCCATCAAACCTTTCGTGGTGGGGAATCCACCTTGACGGTTATTTTTCACGTGTTCCCGTGGTTGACCCCATGGGAGTGGGTTGCTAGTTTCCGCGCCCTGACATGAGCGCAGACGCCCCGAACTACAAAGACACGCTGACTCTTCCGCAGACGAGTTTCCCGATGCGGGGCGATCTCGTGGAGAGCGAACCCAAACGTCTCGCGCGATGGGAGCATGACGGGCTTTACGGCAAAATCCTTGCCCGCCGCAGGGCCCGGAACGCCCCGGATTTCATCCTTCATGATGGCCCGCCCTTTGCCAACGGCGACGTCCACATGGGTACCGCGCTCAACAAGTTGCTCAAGGATCTGGTCGTGAAATCCAAGACGATGGCAGGCTTCAGCGTGCCGTTCATCCCCGGCTGGGATTGCCACGGACTGCCCATCGAGTTCAAGGTTGTTAGAGAAACCGCAGGGTTGGAACCCGCCGAGATCCGGCGTCGGTGCGCGGCATTCGCAACGAAGTTCATCGACATCCAGCGAGCTTCGTTCCGCCGTCTCGGCGTGTTCGGCGATTGGCAAAACCCGTATCTCACGATGCATCCGGGTTACGAGGCGAGCATCCTGCGCGTCTTCGCCAAGCTCGTGGAAAATGGCAGCATCTATCAAGCGAAGAAGCCGGTCCAGTGGTCCTACGGCGCACAGACGGCACTCGCCGAAGCGGAAGTGGAATACAAGGACAAGGAAAGCCCGGCCATCTTCGTGAAATTCGACTTGACCGACGCATCCCTCAACCAGTTGCGGGATGCATCGGTCATGCACAAGGGAATTGCCAGTGCTGCGATTGCGATTTGGACGACCACTCCATGGACCTTGCCGGCCAATCTTGCACTGGCGGTGCATCCAAACTTGGATTACTCGCTCTGTGAGTTTATTGATGCTAACGGAAAAACCGAGTCACTCCTGATTTGCGATGATCTGGTGAGTGCTTTCATGGCGAGAACCGGGATGCGGCTCGGCCGGGGAACGCTCCTATCCGTCACAGGCCGTGAACTCGAAGGACTAACAGCACAACACCCGTTCCTGCCCCGCGCCTCCAAAATCATCCTTGCCAACTTCGTCACCACCGAAACCGGTACCGGCGCGGTCCACATCGCCCCGGGTCATGGCGCGGACGACTACGTGGCCGGCCAGCAATACGACCTTCCCGTGCTTTCGCCTGTCGATGACGCCGGGAAATTCACCGCCGAGGTCGGTCTTGATGAACTGATAGGCGTGCACGTTTTCAAGTCAAACGAACGCATCATCGAAATCCTCGCGGCGAGCAGCCACTTGTTAGGGCGCGAGGTTTACCAGCACTCGTACCCCCATTGCTGGCGTTCCAAAACCCCGATCATCTTCCGCGCCGTCGAGCAGTTCTTCATCTCGCTCGAAACCCTCCGCAGTCAGGCGCTCGAACAAATCGACCAGGTCGAGTGGCTACCCGCATGGGGCCGCAACCGCATTTACGGCACCGTGGAAGCACGGCCCGACTGGTGCATCTCGCGCCAGCGCACGTGGGGGGTGCCGCTGCCCGTTTTCTTCGATGAATCCGGCACGGCCATCCTGTCAGCCGATCTCGCGTTGAAAATCGCCGATCTCGTGGAAATCGAGGGCACTAATTTTTGGTTCGAGCACAGCGACGCGGAACTTGCCGCGCGCCTCGGCCTGCCTGCTGGTGTGAAAAAATGCCGTGATACCCTTGATGTCTGGATTGATTCGGGTTGCTCGCATGCCGCCGTGCTCGACGCGCATCCGGAATTGCATGCGCCGGCCGATCTCTATCTGGAGGCCACCGACCAGCACCGCGGCTGGTTCCAAAGCTCGCTCATGCTCAGTTGCGCCTACCGTGGCACCGCCCCGTACAAGTCGGTGATGACCCATGGCTTCGTCGTGGACAAGGATAAGAAAAAACTCTCCAAGTCGGAGGCCGAGAAAGCCGGCAAGCCGATCGACGCCGCCCACTTCTATCAAAAATATGGTGCCGACATCGTCCGCCTGTGGGTTTCCTCGGTCGATTGGCAGAATGAAGTCCCCTTCGGCGAGGATCTCTTCAAACAAGTGGCCGAGCCCTACCGCCGCCTGCGCAACACCCTGCGCATTCTGTTAGGCAACCTCAATGGTTTCGAGGAGAGCGGGCGGCCCGCCAATCCGGCATTCACCCTGCTCGACCGCTGGATTCTGGAACGCCTGCACGAGGTCGTCGCCGAGTGCCGCAAGGCCTATGAAACCTACGAGTTCCGCAAGGTATTCAACTCGCTCAACCAGTTCTGCACCACCGATCTATCCGCAATTTATATTGATGCCACCAAGGACCGGATGTATTGCGACGCGGCGGATTCCCCGCGCCGCCTTGCTTCACAAACCGCGATGTTTGAGATCTTCACCAGCATCGTAAAACTGTTAGCGCCGATCCTCGTCTTCACTGCGGACGAGGCATGGGAACACGCCGGATTCACCACCGGCTGCATCCACGAACAGGACTTTCCCGATGCCAATCCCGCATTCACACCCGGCATGGCCACCCGCCAGGCCGAACGGCTCTTCGAAATCAAATACGTCATCCAGACCGCCATCGAAGCATGCATCCAAGCCAAGGAGTTCACCCGCAACAACGAGGCGGATATCACTCTCACAATTCCGGCTGCCGACACCGCCTTGTTGGCACTGCTCAACGACCGCGAATTTGCCACCGAATTCTTCATCATCGCCGACCTGCACGCCTCTATCGGCGACGTCCTGCAAGCCACCGCCCTCAAGACGGACTTGCAGCTCTGCCCGCGCTGCCGCAAACATGAACCGCTGCTAGCCAGCGGTCTGTGCGCGAGATGCGATGAGGTTTGTAAATGATTTCCATAAGACCTATAAGACTTATAGGACCTATGGGTCCCATTCAACTCCCATGACCTTTCCCCGCCTCCTGCTCTTCATCACCCTGCCGCTCTACGTGCTCGATCAAATCACGAAGTTCTGGACCATCGAAACCTTCCATCCGCCATGGGTGGAATCCGGTGCCAGCATTGCCGTGGTTGAGAATGTCTTCCACCTCGTGCGCGTCCACAATCAGGGCGTGGCCTTCGGCTTTGGCAATGGCACGGACTGGGCGCCCATCGTGTTTCTTTTGGTGCCCGTCATCGCCCTCATCCTGCTGCGGGTTTTTTGGAAAAAGGGAGTCTTCAACCACCCGCTCTCAAGGGTGGCCGTCGCCCTCCTGTTGTGTGGAATCTTCGGGAATCTAACTGACAGGCTGATCCAGGGGTTCCTGCTTGAGGAATTCAGGCAGGCGGCGTTTTGGCAACGCCTGTGCGAAGGTTACGTGGTGGATTTCATTGCGATCAAACTTCCGTATTACGCCAAGCTGGTCCCTGCCAGCGGCGGTTGGTGGCCGGCCTTCAATGTTGCGGACTCCTGCATCTGCATTGCCGCGGTCCTGCTCTTCATCGGTGGCAGCCGCGAGGCGCGGAAAGCGGAGAACCAAGAGTAGCTAACAGAAGAACGCGAGGCGTCCTGCTGTCCTCTCCCGGTTCCTGGTTTTTTAAAATATTTCCTTCATGACCGCCAATCATTGGTGCCGGTGAAATAAATATGTTAGGATTTTCCGGTTGACGCTTGCGGCGGGGTGACCATTCTTGCAGTTGTAAATTCCGATCCGTATTCATGCGTTGCGTTCAATGTGGTTCCCTTAAAGACAAGGTTCTCGATTCCAGATCCTCGAAGGATGGAACGGCGATTCGTCGTCGGCGCGAATGTCTGCAATGCGCGTACCGCTATACCACTTACGAACAGATCGAACGCACGGAGTTGCGCGTGTTGAAGCGCGATGGAACCCGCGAGGCGCTCAACCGCGAGAAATTGATGAGCGGGCTGGTCAAGGCCTGCGAGAAACGGCCGGTGTCGATGGACCGGTTGGACCGCGCGGTGGATGAAATTCTAGCAGAGCTGCACAAGGATCATCTCAGCGAGGTGCCGTCCGCCATTATCGGCGGCAAGGTGATGGACAAGCTCCATCAGATAGATCCGGTGGCCTATATCCGCTACGCTTCGGTTTACCGGCAGTTTGAAGACGTGAATGAGTTCATACAGGAGATTCAATCGCTGTCCCGCCGCGCCGCACGTGATCCGTTCCAACGTCGTTTGTTCAAGGATTGATTTCATCCACACCCACTTAAAGCACCCTCCGTGATCTCACTCATTGGCAATCGCCCCGCCCTGCAAATCGGCCGCTATCAGGTGATCGACTACGACACCGCGTGGCTGGATGATGCGTTGCAGCGGGCGGCGCGGGCGGCGGATCGCGAGGATTTCCCGTTTATCGATGACATCCGCAGCGGGATCGTGAAATACTTGGAAACGAAGTGTCCGCTGAAGCTCCTGGAACTAGAGGAACTCTACAACCGGGTGCGCCGGATGCTGGTGAAGATCGGCTGCGAGAGCATCGCCGAGCATCTGGTGCCACTGGCTCCGCCGGTGACCGTCCAGCTGGTGCGTGCGGCAATGGAGGCGGAAAACGGCTTCGAACTCGCGTTTTTCGCCACCCTGCGTGCGGAACTCCGCGAACTCCGCGCCGCCGGAGTCGAGGAAATCCGGTTTACGGGTTTGCGTGAAAGTGTGCTCATTTTACGCGGCACCGCGAAGTGGAACAAACAATGTGAGAATCTGCTAACAGAGGTGCGGGCGTTTCTCGGGGAATGGGACGGTGCGGATTTGCAAAGCGGGCGCATGCCGCACCTTTGTGTTGAAAGCGAGTGCTGAGAACCCAACGGCATGAAGAGGACACCAGCGTCATGCCAACAAGCTTGCGATGAGAGAGCCTGCCAATGCTTGCGCTTGCACTCGGTGTCCGGGGCGGGCAGGGTAGTGGCGTGCAAGAGACGAAGGAGGGAGCCCGCCTTTGGGACGGCTATGTGTGTCCGGATTGCCGGTTTGTATTTCGCGTACAGCGGGAATACGACGGGCGAGGACTGGTCTGCCCGAGTTGTCGCAGGATGCTGAAAATCCCATTGGCAGGCGACGATGTGCCGCCCTTGCTGATGCCGCAGCGTCCGTCACCCATGAAAGCACCTCCTTCGAACCCGGGTGCGCATCCGGGCGGTGCACGCCGCCACACGAAAAAATCGCATCATTCGAGGAGGCATATGTGGGAAGGTTCGTCCGGGCAAGCGAGCCGTTTAGGTCTTGGGGAAAAGCGTCAGATGTACTGGCTGCTGATCGTCGGAACATTCCTGTTGCTGGTGATCGTGGCGGGAGTGTTGCTGACCATGTTTGGCGGCAAAGCCCATGCCCCGCCGCTTGTGGCATCGTCGCTCGGAAAGCCTGCCGTTCCATCCAACCAACCAGAGACCCCGCTCCCAACCAATACCCGGCGCACTGACGCCGCCTTTCTCGCCGAGGCCGAACCGTTGACGAGAAAGTTTCTGGAAGCCTGTCGGATCGAGGACCTGTTGCCCCTCGTCTGGAATCCAAGCGTGGCGGAAGCCAGGATGCGCCGCCACTATTCCGCGGGTGAAATCGCGGCTCCCGGAATGGTGGCATTCAACACGGCATCCGAAATCCTCCGCACAGGCACGACCTCCATCCTCAAGAGCCGCACCCGCAGTCATGACGAAATAGCACTCGCCTATGTCGAAACCCCCCAAGGAATCAAAATCGATTGGGAAAGCTGGGTCGGATGGTCTGACATGTCGTGGCAGCAATTTCTAACAACGAAACCGACCGCCGGGCAGGTGTTCCGGCTGGTCTTGTGTCCCACTGATTATTATAACTTCGCTTTCGCCAATGATAACAAATGGCAGGCGTATCGGTTGACATCACCGGATGGCGGGCATTTGCTCTACGGCTATGCCGAACGCGGCTCGGTGATGAATTCCAAACTCCGCCCGTCACTTGATAACCAGCAGACCCCGCTGATGCTTGCCTTGAAATTTCCTGAAAACGCGACCTCCAACAACCAGGTGCTCATCGAGAAGATCGTCGCCGAAGGATGGGTGCTCGAATCCGAAGATTCCCCATGACGCCGACCCCTTGCGACCAGGCACTGGTAATCAATCCCGCCCCCTAGAGATGCGATCACGCGGTTGGAACCGCCGCGCGGATCCGCGCCGCCACTGCGTGGAAAGCCGCAGCAACCTTGTTCGCCGCCGGATCTAACAATGCAACCGGAGCACCGGCGTCCCCCCGCTCGCGGGTCAACACGTCGAGCGGAATCCGGCCGAGCAACGGAACCTGGAGAAGTTCCGCCTCGCGCACGCCGCCACCTTCCCCGAAAAGATGATATTTTTTCCCGGCGTCGCACTCGAACCACGCCATGTTTTCTATCAGACCGAGGATAGGTACGTTGACCTTTTCAAACATGGCCACCGCCTTGCGCGCGTCGATGAGCGCCACTTCCTGCGGCGTGGTGACGATGATCGCGCCATCCACCAAGACGGTTTGCACCACGGTCAATTGGATGTCACCGGTACCGGGCGGCAGGTCGAGCAGCAGATAGTCGAGGTCTTCCCAAGCGACCTGCAACAGGAATTGCTGGGTGTAACGGTGGGCCATCGGCCCGCGCACGATCACCGGCGATCCATCATCCAACAGGAATCCCATGGACATGAGTTGGATGCCGTGTGCCTGGAGAGGGATGATTTGATTCCGCTCGTTGGCCAGTGGACGGGCGTGGATGCCGAACATATGTGCCACCGACGGACCATAGAGATCACAATCACAGAGACCGACCTTCGCCCCGGTGGCCACCAGAGCCACGGCGAGATTGACGGAGACGGTGGATTTCCCGACTCCTCCCTTGCCGGAGGCCACGGCGATGATGCGCTTCACCCCCGGCATTGCTGACTTGACCTGTTCCCCGCCATGTCCCCCCGCAGCGGGCGCATCCTTGACGTCAATTACCACTTTGACGGACCCGACGCCAGGCAGCTTGTCCAACACCGCATGGCAATCCTGGAAAATCTGTTCGGGCACCTTGGCATCACGTGTTTGGACCTCGATGCACACGGTGGTGAGACCGGCTTCACAACTGATTTCCTTCACCAGACCGAAAGAAACAATGTCCCTGGAAAAACCGGGGTAACAGACTTGACGGAGGGCTTCACGGATGGAATCGGAACTCATCATGGGCGACACAAGTCTCGCCCATTCAGGGCCACGTGCAATGCGTTAGTTTGTAATTTCATCAAATGCCGGAATCCGGTGGCGTTTCGCGACAAGCCATGGAATTCCAGAGGGAAAGCATAAGCATCACGAATCCGGATTCAGGTGATTCTCACGGTCCTCATCCGTTCCGCGACGACGAGCGCGGTGATCTTGGCGAAATCCTCCTCGCGGGTGGAGGATAGCAGGACATAACTATATTTCCTCCAATGCCGCATTTCATCGCGGGAGCTGGACATGCGCAAGGTGATGGTTGCCTCGCTGTCGGTGCCCCGGCCGGACAAGCGTGCGTGCAATTCTTCCTCGCTCGGTGGCATCACAAACAGATCCACCGCTGCCTGCCGGATGTCCGGGTCCGCGCAGTTCCGGATCTGATCCGCGCCCTGGACATCGATGTCCATCACCACGTCCACGCCGACCTTGAGATAGGACAAAACCTCCGCCTTGAGCGATCCATAAAGATGGCCGTGCACCACCGCGTGTTCGAGAAAATCCCCTGTTTGCAGCCGGTGTTCGAACTCCCCGCGGGTGAGAAAATGATAATCCCTGCCGTCCACTTCGCCCGGACGCGGTGAGCGGGTGGTGCAGGAGATCGAATACCGCACCTCGCCCGCATCCGCCAAGCGGCGGCACAGTGTGGATTTTCCCGAACCCGATGGGCCGGAAACCACGAGCAACATCCCAGTACGTGCGAACATGGGCGGATCATGACGAAACCCCGCGCTCTTGGCAAATAGAGAAAAGACGCAGCTCGCACTGTTAGGGTTTTACCACAACCATCCATAGAGCGCCAACGTGAGAGCAATCACCACCATGCCACAAATCAAGCCCGGGCGCGAGTGATCGAGCGGAATTTCACGATCTTCTGCAAATTGCGGATTGCCTGCGTGCGCGAATCCACCGACCGTTAGCCAACCACCATGCTTGTTCCGGTATTTCCAAAAACAACTCGAGCGCTTGGGAAGACATCACGATGGGATTCAATCCACGTCCGAGAAAGCCGTCGAACTGGCGGCGTTGCGCGCCAAAGAGGGTTACATGAGCCACTGTGAATGCACTCCCGGAGCACCCGTTCGGATCGTGGAAATCCATAACCCACTGCAACGCGTCTTCGAGCGTTACCCGCGGGCGCTTGCCATGGAACTCCGGATGCTCGAGCAATGGTTTGGCACCCGCGTGGTCCGTCACGCACTCCCTGGAGGACGCGAAACTCCTCCAAGGGTCGTCTTTGAAATTTCCTAAAAAAGAATGATGGTATCTATTAACTGCATGACGCCGGTTCAAATTGCGTCAAGACTGCCCCCACCACCCAATGCCATGAAACATCCCAACTTGGTCTCTATCGCCGCACTTGCCATCTTGTTGGCCACCGGTTGCAACAAACCCTCAACCGATGTCGCCACACAGATCGCCGACCTCGAACGCAAAACCAACGAAGCCGTCGAACGGCAACAGGAACTCGAGCAACAACTCGCCGATCAGAAACTCGCCGCCGAACGTGAGGCCATCGAGCGCGAGAGAATGCATATCGAAGAGGCCCGCGCCGACCTCGAACGGCAACAGGGCGAGACCGCAGCCGCCGAGGCCGCAAAAATCCGTCAGCGTGAGGAGGCCCTTGCCACCCGCGAGGGCAAGCTCGAACAACTCCAAGCCCGCATCGAGGAAAAGCAGGACGAACTCGATCAACGCGCCCAACAACTCAGTGAGCGTGATCGCGAACTCGCCGGAAGTGAAGCCCTGGATTTCAAGGATGAGGGAGCACAACAGGCACCGGTGGGCGACTATGGAATGTTTTACGATGCGCTGTCGTCCTATGGTTCGTGGTTCGAGACTCCGGACTATGGTTATGTCTGGCAACCCGTGATCGTGCGCGACACCACATGGCGCCCCTACTTGCGTGGCCGCTGGGTTTGCAGTGACCGCGGTTGGACCTGGATCTCCGATGAACCCTACGGCTGGGCCACCTATCACTATGGCCGTTGGGCGCGGCTCCGCAACCACGGATGGATTTGGGTTCCGGGGAGCGAATGGGCACCTTCCTGGGTCTCATGGCGGTATAGCGACAGGCACGTCGGCTGGGCACCGTTGCCACCGGAAACCCTCGCCTATCGTAACCACCACTGGGATTCCTCGGTGGATGTGGCGTTTGGCATCGGCGCCTTGTGGTTCAATTTCGTGGAAATCCGTCACTTTGGCGGCCCGGTCAACCTCCATTGCCAGCCCTACAGCCAAAATAACATCTTCATCCAACAGACGGTCAATGTCACTAACATCCATGTGCAAAACCACCAGGTCATTTGCGGCGGCCCGCGCTATCGCGACGTGTGCGACCGCATCGGCCGCCCGATGCCATTCTATCGTTTGGATATGGACCGCCATGACAGGCCCGGGCGTGATTCGCTGGCGATGCAGCCGAAATTCCAGGGTGACCGCTTGAGGGTTGCCGCACCTAACATGGATGTCGCATGGAACGACGGGTTGAAGCCAACCCGGGTCAAAGGCCGCTTGGAATCAATGACCGTGGAGCGACCCAAAGGGCTCAGTCCGGAAATCACCGAGCGCTTCCGCACCAACCGCGAGGAAAACCGTAACAAGGCCGCACAAGCCATCACGGAACTCGGTGGCCGCGAAAAATTCAACCAACGCCGCATCGAACAACTGGAGGGCAACCGCCTGCAGGCCGTCGAGGATGCACGCAAAATCGCCACAGCCCGTGAAGCCGACAAGAGATCCGTGCGAGACAAGGGAACAAATAGGATCGATCGCAAGGAGCCCCGGCCCGATCCCGCTTTCCAACAAAACCAACGCGATCAGGCTCTCAAGAAAAAGCAGTTGGAGGCAGAAAAAAACCTCCGCGATCAGGCGCTCAAGCAGCAGCAGTTGGAAGATGCCAAAAACCAGCGCGACCAGACTCTCAAGCAACAGCAGTTGGAAGACGCCAAAAACCAGCGCGATCAGACTCTCAAACAAAAGCAGTTAGAGGCAGAAAAAAACCAGCGGGACCAGACCCTCAAGAAAAAACAGTTGGAAGATGCGCAGAACCTCCGCGATCAGGCACTCAAACAACAGCAACTGGAAGACGCCAAAAACCAGCGGGACCAGACCCTCAAACAAAAGCAGTTGGAAGACGCCAAAAACCAGCGGGACCAGACTCTCAAACAAAAACAGTTGGAAGACGCCCAGAACCAGCGGGACCAGACCCTCAAGAAAAAACAGTTGGAAGATGCACAGAACCTCCGCGACCAGGCACTCAAACAACAGCAACTGGAAGACGCCAAAAACCAGCGGGATCAGGCACTCAAGCAACAACAGTTGGAGGCCGCCCAAAGCAAACGTGATCAGGCGCTCAAACAACAACAATTGGAGGCCGCCCAGAACCAGCGTGACCAGACGCTCAAACAAAACAAGTTAGATGACGCCCAAAACAAACGAGACCAGGCACTCAAACAACAACAGTTGGAGGCCGCCAAAAACCAGCGCGATCAGGCGCTCAAACAAAACAAATTAGAGGACGCCCAAAACAAACGAGACCAGGCACTCAAACAACAACAGTTGGAGGCCGCCCAGAACCAGCGGGACCAGACTCTCAAACAAAACAAGTTAGATGACGCCCAAAACAAACGAGACCAGGCACTCAAACAACAACAGTTGGAGGCCGCCCAGAACCAGCGCGACCAGGCGCTCAAACAAAAACAGCTAGAGGACGCGCAAATCCAGCGCGACCAAATCCTCAAGCGGCAGCAGTTGGAGGCAGAGCAAAACCAGCGCGACCAGGCATTCAAACAAAAGCGGTTAGAGGAGGATCAAGGCCGCCGCGACAAGGCACTCAAGCAACAGCAATCGCAGGATAACCAGCACCGTGAGCAAGCGGACCGCCAACAAAAGGAAAACGAAAAACAACAGGAGCGCAAACTCGCGGACGACGAAGCGAAGAAGCGGCGCAACCGTTGATGCTTGCCGGCGGCCTCACCCTGGTCTTTATACACATTTTTTGGATCTCCGATCACCATCTTGGTCGCGGAGCGACCGCATGATGGTAGCCGTGGGTTTCAACCCACGGTTTACGGCATCCCATGAGGGATCGCGTCGCGGAGCGACGCCTGAAACCAC
>CAISTY010000049.1 GCA_903888515.1 Akkermansiaceae bacterium
ACCCCCTATCCATGGTCGCGAGGTCAGCTAGGCTCGGGCCATGTCGTTTGCAAAATCACCCCTGAGACGGGGACGTAACGGACGGACCGCCCACACGCGGTTCGTGGAAGTGGAACTGCCTGCGGTGGCCGCACGCCCCCTAGTGGTCGAGTTGGTAGGCGGCGGACGCGTTCTGCTCAGCGAGACGGCCCACGTCACATTGCTGGCGCAATTGCTCGTGAGCATTGCCGGGCACCGGGGAGGAGGGTACTCGTGATCGGACTCGGCATGTCGGCGCTCAAAGTCTATCTGGCCGTGGAACCTTGCGACATGCGCAAGGGATTCAACGGACTCACCGTCGCCGCCGTCGAACACCTGGCTCAACCGCTGGCATGCGACGCGTTGTTTGTTTTTGTTAACAAACGCCACACCAGGGTCAAGTTGTTGTGCTTCGATGGAACGGGCACATGGCTCGCGACAAAAAGACTGGAAAAGGGTACGTTCAGTTGGCCCGAACCAAGTGAGACCGGTCAACGCAAGATCACCCTCCAACCGGAGGCACTACGTCTCCTGCTAGACGGTGTTGACATGCGCGGTGCCAAATTCAGGCCGTGGTACGAACGGTCGTGATTCGAAATTCGCGTTTTTATATACGTGAGAATACCTATATATTTTTCGACATATTTTCTTGCTATGCATAACTTACCCGGCAGACTCACAACATGTCCGCCGCGAACCACCCCGACCTAACCGCCCTGCTGGCGCGGGTGGCGCGGCTGGAAGAGGAGATCAAGCGCAAGGACCAGATTATTGCCGGTCTGCAACAGCGGCTTTTCGGATCGAGTTCGGAAAAACTCGATCCCGCCCAGTTGCAACTGATGTTCGACGAGTTGGTGCTGGGAAAACCGGCGCCCTCTCCGGACCAAATCGATGGCGAAACATCCGCACCGGAGGGGGAAAAATTAAGCGCCACAAAAACCCGCCGCTCCAAGGCTGACCGCTTTCCCAAGAACCTCAAAATCATCGTTGATGCGGTTCTCATTCCCGAGGAAGTGGATGCCAATCCGAATGATTATGACGAAATCAGCGAGGAGTATCACGACGAGCTCGACGTCATCAAGGCCCAGATGATCTGGCGGCGTACGATCCGCAAGAAGTTCGTCCACAAGACCAACAAGAGCCGCCCGCCGGTCATTGCGCCCGCCCCGCTGGCAAGCATTCCCGGAACGCTCATTTCGCCGGCACTCGCCGCCCAGATCAGTGTTGATAGATTTGAGGATCATTTACCATATTACCGCCAATCCAAACGCTTCGACCGCCTCTATGGGGTCGATGTCGGGAGACAGACCCTCAATACATGGATCCACGCCACCGCCCGTCATCTAACACCACTCGGCACTGCCATCCGGGGTGAAGTACGCCAGGCCATCGAACTCATGATCGATGAAACTCCCCACCCCTATCTCTGTCCGGGGCATGGCAAAACCAAACGGGGCTACTTGTGGGCGTACTATGATCCTGTCGGCAGAAACACCTATTTCGAGTGGCATGCAGGCCGGGGGCACGAATGCCTGTTGGACTTTCTTGGTTACGACCCGGAAACCAAAACCATCAGCTTCGAGGGAACCATCCTGTGCGACGGGTACAGTGCCTACCGGACCATCGCCGCACTATTCGGCACCATCCGGTTGGCAGGCTGTCTGGCCCATATTCGACGCAAGTTTGTCGAAGCCATGGCGGAACAGCCTGATCTGATCCTTCCGATCCTGCTGGCCATCCAACAAATCTACTTCATCGAGAAGCAGATGCGCGAGGGAAAGGTGCCTCCGGTTTGCCGCGAGTTGGTCCGGCGTTCGCGCAGTCGTGCCATCGCCGCCCACCTCCATCAGCTGATTATCGCGGCGAGAACGGTAACCCGGCCACGCGGAAAATTCGGCGAGGCTCTAACCTATGCCATCAACCAGTGGGACAAGTTCCTCGTTTGCCTGGAACAAGGCACCCTCGAAGTGGACACCAACTTGGTGGAAAACATGATTCGTCCAACTAAGTTAGGCGCGAAAAACTCCATGTTTTTCGGCAGCCTTGAGGCCGGTACCCACAACGCGTTGTTCTATACGTTGATGGCCAACTGCAAGAATCACGGCCTGGACCCCGAAACGTACCTGACCGAAGTGATCAAGCGCCTGCCGCACAATGCCACCGTCGAACAAGCAGCCGAGTTGACACCGGCCCGCTTCGCCGCTGCCCTCCGAGCAGAGGCACAGGAAGTCGCCTAACAAACGTCTCGCCGCCCAGCGGGCGGGGGGACGAATTTAGGACGCTTACACAGAAACGACGAATGCCGTCCAATAAAACCAGGGGGCATGACAACGCACAACGCGGGTCATGCCCCCTGCAACGTCATGGGCGAGGCATTTTGAGTCCTCTGCCATGCCTCACAAAATCCCGGGGTTTGGGGCGGAGCCCCATGGCGTCTGACAACTTCCGGCGGCGTCATCATCAAGCGCCGAAACTACGATGAAACCGGAACCCAAACCCGATCAGAGCGTGGCAATCTAGCAAAATAGCGACGATGTCAATTTGCGAATCTCATACGATATCAATTCGGCCCGCAACA
>CAISTY010000050.1 GCA_903888515.1 Akkermansiaceae bacterium
CAAAATGCCGCGCCCATGACGTTGCAGGGGGCATGACCCGCGTTGTGCGTTGTCATGCCCCCTGGCTTTTTCGGACGGCATTCGTCGTCTCTGTTTTGAGTCTAACGGAGTACGTGACGCGGCTTTTGATGTCGAGTTGGTGGCGGAGTTGAAGGGTGGTGTTGAGGGAGAGTTGCCCGATGAGGATGAGGTTGTGGTTTTTGGGGAAGTCTTCCAACAGTTTGGGGTCGTGGCGGATGATGGCGTTTTTGAGGACGGTTTTGCCGGTGCCGGGTTCGCCGAGGATGAGTGTTGCGGGCCGAATTGACATCGTATGAGATTCGCAAATTGACATCGTCGCTATTTTGCTGGATTGCCACGCCCTTACTTGGGTAGTTCCTGTGCTTTGGCCTTGGCGGCTTCGGTTCGGTCGAATGCTTCTACGACTTCGGGCGGCCAGCGGAATGTGGGAGCCTTGGTGGGATCGAAGCCGCGCAGGTGCGGTTCGTCCAAGCGTTTTGCCACGGGGACGTACACCCACTCGTTTTGGCGGAATGTTTCGTCGAGCAGTCTGGCGAATTCCGGCATGTGCGTTTGCACCTGCCCGCGGGTGGTCATGTGGCAGACGTGTTCGCCCTGTGGCCCGAGAGCCTCGAAGGAACTTTGACCACCGCCGGACTTGGGTCTGATGGTTCCGTTGCAGTTGAACCACGCCTGGACGCCCTCGGCCCAGAATTCCGCGGTACTGCTCAGGCCGTAGCCGCGGAAGCGGCCGCTATTCCTGGCTGCGTCATACAACGCGCGAAGCTGCGGACCGAATGGGGCGTCGATGGCGGCGATGACATCTTCGAAGCCGTGGGCGAACTCATGGATGAAGATGTTTTCGCCTTGCCACGGGTCGCCCTGGAAGGAGAGCAAGTTTTCCTCGCCGCAACTGACCGGTCTGCCGGCCAGGCCCCGTGCGCGATAACTCCACCAGAGTTGCATGCCCCGGCACTCGGGCAGGTCGGTCTGCATTTCGTTGTAGGCCATCACACACACATACATCTTCCTCGTTTCGCCGAGTTTTTTCAGCACGTCGGGCCGTTTGGCCAGCACCTTGCGCGCCAGATACGCGACTTCGTGCAGCGCATACTGCGAGACCTTCTCCGAGCCGACGATCAGCACGCCGTCGGCCACGAGGTGTTGCTTGTAAAACGGATCGAGTGCTTTCAACTGGGTTTCGGCGTTCCAAGGCGGCGCTGCGGACCCCGGTTCCGCCGCCACACAGGCATGCGTCCAGCAGAAGCCGCAGAGGCCGCCGACCAATAACAGGATGTTTTTTTGCAAAAGCCTCATTCTCAAAACAGGTTCCTTATGATGACTGGCCAAGTCGCCCCACCATGGGGCGGCCCGTGGCCGGAGTATGGATGTCGATTTCATGAATGCCAGCGGAAAAAAAACCCCTGGTGCCAGGCAGCGTTTTCAGCCGCGCGGGTGGCAGCGTTGGTGGATGGATTTGAGGCGGTGGCGGTCGACATGGGTGTAGATTTCGGTGGTGGAGATGTCCGCGTGCCCTAACAGTTCCTGGATGACGCGCAGGTCCGCGCCACCTTCTAGCAGATGGGTGGCGAAGGAATGGCGCAACAAGTGCGGATAGATGTTTTTTTCGATGCCGGCGAGTTGGGCGCGACGTTTGACGATTTGGCGGACGCGGTCGGGCGAGAGGGCGGAGCCGCGGATGCTGAGGAACAGGTGTGAGGATGTGCGTTTGGTGACCAGTGCGGGTCGTTCGTTGGCGAGGTAATCGGCGATGGCCTGGAGGGCTTTGGAACCGACGCGCACGACGCGGGTTTTGTTGCCTTTGCCGGTGATGCGCAGGAATCCGTCATCGAGGTCCATCATTTCGAAGCGCAAGCCACACAACTCGGACAGGCGCAGGCCGGAGGCATAAAACAACTCGAGGATGGCGCGGTCACGGCGGCCCAGATGGACGGCAGGGTTGATAGATTCTAACAATTTGTTGATTTCCCGTGTGTGCAGGGTATCGGGCAGTGTGAGATCGGGTCTTGGGGCGAGCAGGGGTTCGGCGGGATCCATTTCGAGGATTCCTTTGAGAGCCAGCCAGCGGAAAAACACTTTGAGGTGCACGGTGGTGATGCGCAGCGAGGCGGCGTTGAGACCCTCCACTTTGCGCTGGGAAAGAAACGCCGCGAGTTCATTGGTACCGACATCCCGCAGGGGAGTGTTCGTTTTCCTGAGCCATCCGGCGAGGGCGTCGAGGGATTGGCGCACGGATAGCTGATAGGCTCCGGACAGTCCGCGTTCGGTTGCCAGATAGCGGATGAAGGCATCGCATTGCGCTTCCATGGGACACCCGCAATGTGGCGCAACCCGGCGGCCGAGTAAACCCGGAAAGACGCAAGACTTGAAGACGCAAGACGCAAGAGAAGAGGAGAGGAAGAGTTGTCGGTTGTCAGTGGTCGGTGGTCGGAGGAAGAGAAGAGAGAAGAAGTTGACTGGTTGATGGGTCATGGGTGAAGAGGAAGAACGGCGCTCGGGCATTGCCTGAGTCTTTTTTCATAAGAGGAAGAGCAGATTTTCTAACCGCCAAGGCGCAAAGGACGCCAAGGAACGCGAAGGAAGATTTTTTTTGATGGAAGAGGGCGGCGGCATAGCCGTCAAGGAGCGCTGGAATCCTCTCCGAGCCGTAGGCTCTACGAGCCGGAGCGCTGCCCGCCGGATTCATTCATTAAACCACAGATGAACAGGATGAACGCAGATAAACAGAGCGAAAATTCAGTTTTCATCTGTGTTCTTCATCTGCGTCCATCTGCGTCCATCTGCGGTTGAAAATTCTTAAACTGACAGGATTGGGCGTCACGCCGGCAGTGTTCGGCATTCTGTCGAACACTTTTCTGCGAATGCTCAGCCAATGGCATACCACTGGATCGCGTCTAACCACTGCTCCAATTGCCACGCCTCCCGCGTGCAGCCGTCCCGCAGAACCTCCGAGCGCCAAAACCCCTTCGCAGCCTCCCGGCCAGCCTCCAGTTCATTCCGCAGCCGGAAATTCTCAAACCACTCCAAAACCAGCAGAAATCCCGCTCGTTCCCGCTCCGCAAGTCCCCGAAACCCGGCCAAATCCTTTCTCCAGCACCAGCTGCCATGCGTGTCTTTGTGGCATTCATCACCACCCAAAATGCCCCTCAAAACCCCCAAGTCAATAAAGAAGTGTTCTCACGAACACCCACCCCTGACCTCTGACCAGCCCCCAGACCCGACCCCGCACCGTGATATCCGCTAGATCAGGTCGCCGGAAAATCACCGCCCTGTCTGGCCTGATATACGCACCCGACAAAAAGAAATCCTTGTAAAATCAAAGCCTTACGCCCATCCTCCAGTCGTAAGCCCTCCCGGATATCACTTCCGGAGATCCTACGAATAAACACTGTTCGACCCAGAATGAATCGAGGAAGAGCCATCATTAGCTGGTCCGAACCGACCACTTGGCATCAGGCCGCAATGCAATTCGCGCGATCTGAGGGACGTAGCCAGTTCCCGTGGATGTCGTGGACTGTAGTTTTCTTCCTCTTCATTGGAGTGATCATCTGGGGGTGGCTTGATGCCGATCCGGCAATTCGTGCGAGCATACCGAAGGTGATGAGCATCATCATGGTTGGGTTTGGGTTCGTCCTCTGCTTAGGATGGATCTACGTGAGGATCGGTCGATCCAATACAACGACGATTCGCGAAGCGGGAATCGTTCATGGTTCCAGATTGAAGAAGCAATGGATTCCTTGGTCTCTCTTCGAGTATTTCTATATTGATGAGGACAGGATGGAGACTTTGACCTTCCGATTTCTAACGTGGAAGAAGATAGATGAAGAGGAGGAGGGTTTCTCCGTGATTCCTGATTCTGTCGATATCTCCCGTATCGTCGACTGCCTCGTGATCAACAAGGTCGAACAAGTTGTGCCATCCGACGGGCATAAGCCCTCCAGTCGCGTTCTCTCGGATGGTCCAACCGCGCCCGCGGATGCACTTTAACGTTGTGCGCCGAGCCAAGCAAGGCGCTTCTTATCAGGTGAAAGACCTGTTGTTTCAAAACCTAGCCAGTAGAAACTACCGAGTGTTGCAGTGATGTTAGCTAACCCATTAGAAATTCGCGGAAGACACCGCGTTACCAACATGAACCCGGAGGCCACGTTAGAGGCTGATGGATGGGGAAACAACATCGTTGAAGCGTACACAGGGAATCGCATAGGCCACAGGGCGTCTCGCAAACGCTTGAAGGTTATTACAGCCCCGTAAGAGTGACATGTGGAAGGAGATTCACTAACGTTATGGAGAATCCAGCACCAAAAGACGCGTCATTGGCAAGTGTCCAAGGTTCCACCGGGGTCGATGAAGACCGTGGCATGTGTGAAGAGAAGCGAAATGATGACCGCCCTGCGGAGGGCGGCACCTTGAACTCGGGACGCCGGATGGCCCCGGACGTTGGAGAGATATACCTCCAGCGGCCCAACGACTTCCAACCCATAGAAGGGGTCGCCAAAAGCCATCAGGAATCAGACCTGCCAATAGTAGTCAGAGACGGTAACACCGATCACACGGCGAAGGATCAGGCAGGAATGCAAAGCGGACAAAGCACCCACGCAAGAGGAAGGAATACCCTCGATGAAAGCGTGTCTCGCACCCTGTCCGCACTGGGAAACAAAGCGGAAAAAGAACCGGGACATCGTTTCCGGGGACTGGCCCGCCTACTCGACCGGCAGATGCTCGGAGAGGCGTTCCGCAGACTAAAACGCAAGGCTGCGCCGGGAATCGACGGCGTGACCCACAGCGTGTATGCGGAAAACCTTGAAGAAAACCTGCTGGCATTGGAATCGCGCCTAAAGGAAGGGAGCTACCGTGCCCAACCCGTCAAGCGCCGGTGGATCGCCAAAGCGGGAAGCAGTAAATTGCGACCGTTAGGCATCCCCGTGTTAGAAGATAAGATTGTACAGCAAGCCGTGAGGATGATCCTCGAACCGATATGGGAAAACGACTTCGTTGACGAAAGCATCGGATACCGTCCGGGACGCAGTCCGCGCAAAGCCACTCAGGAACTGGGTGAGGCGCTACACGACGGCAAACACCGATGGGTTGTCGAAGCGGACATCAGAGGTTTTTTCGATCACATCAATCACGACTGGCTGATTAAAATGTTGGAACGGCGCATTGCCGACCGCAGCCTGATCCGTATTATTCGCAAATGGCTCAAAGCCGGAGTGATAGAAGAATTGAAACACTGGTCGCCCTCTTGCGAGGGCACGCCACAGGGAGGTATCATATCACCTCTGCTAGGAAATATTTATCTTCACTTCGTCCAGGACCTGTGGATCAAGAAGGTGATGGCGAGGAAAAGCAAGGGAAGCGTTTTGTTCCGGCGTTATGCGGATGACAGCATCGTTTGTTTCGAGAGAAAAGACGATGCCGAGGCCTACCTGAGGGCATTGCCCGAAAGGCTGGCCAAGTTTGGATTGCAACTCGCCGAAGAGAAGAGCGCGTTGGTGAAATTCAATCGGTGGGAAGGCGAAAGCAGCGGAAAGTTCACTTTCCTCGGCTTCGACTTCTACTGGGGGAAAAGCCGACACAATCCGAAATACTGGCGGGTGAGGCGCACCACCAACGCCAAGAAGTTCCGAGGAGGACTCGCGGCGCTCAAAGACTGGCTCAAGAAATCGCGAAGCCTCCCGCTTCCCGAGATCGTCGCCATGCTCAAGCGCAAGCTGCAAGGCTGTTGGAATTACTATGGTGTGATCGGCAACTCCGAACGACTCTGGGACTATGCATGGCATGCCAAGCGATTGGTTTACAAATGGCTCAACCGCCGCAGCCAGCGGCGAAGCTACAATTGGACCACGTTTGATGAGGCTTGGGTTCGGTGGAAAATCCCGCCGCCCGAGATCTTGGAAAAACCATGGCCAAATGCTCGACAACCCCAGCCCCGCACGTCATAAAACAATCCATCAACCCACAGTTCACCAATCATGATCGAAATTCCATCTGCGCGCATTCCTGAGGAGCCCGGTGCGGTAATTCCGCACGCCGGGATCTGCGAGGGGGGCGTTAGGCAACTGACGTCCCTACCTTAATCTGCA
>CAISTY010000051.1 GCA_903888515.1 Akkermansiaceae bacterium
GAAGCGAAACCCCGGGCATCGTGATCATTTCCGACTTGGATTGATGATTGTCGATTGTTGATTTTGGATTTTTGATCTGAGCTTGAAACCGAGCATCCGCGCCAAGCAAGCTCACTTCACCAATCAAAAATCAACAATCCTTAATCGACAATCAAAGCAGAGGAGCGTGGCGGCACATCAACAACTCGACAAGAAAGTGGCTTTCAAATGCTAATTGAACAGTATTGGGCGGGACGCCTGTCCTCCGGTTAGATCTTCTTCGGCATGGCGACCCATGCGCCTTTTTTCTTGCTGGATTTGAGGCAGGTTTCGAGGAAGGCGAGGCCTGTCCAACCGTCATCGACGGTGGCGTATTTGCTGCCGTCGCTGGTGAATTTCCTGCCGGCTTTCCATTTCCGGACGTCGGCTTCGAAGCACCGGTGGAGGCGAGCGAACGCATCATGGAACGCCTCGGGATGACCGGACGGAATGGTGGGCTCCGCCATCAAATCCGCAGGCACGTTTTTCGGCAGGAATCCATCGCCCGGGCTAACAGCACCGCGCCAATAGACACGGTCCGGTTGGTCGGGCAGATGAATGGTGAGGCATTCCGGGTCTTCCTGGCGCCAGCGCAAGGTGCCCTTGGTGCCGGAAATGGCGATACCGAGATCATTCTTGTGGCCGATGCAGATTTGCGACGCGCGCACCAAGGCTTTGCCGCCATTGCCGAGTTTGCAATAGATGGTGAAGTGGTCGTCGAGTTGGCGGCCTTGGACAAAGGTTTCCATGTGGGCGGAAACTTCTGTGACCTCCAAGCCGGTGACATAACGGAGTTGCATAAGCGCGTGGGTGCCAATGTCGCCACCACAACCGGAGCCGCCGGCACGTTTGGGATCCACCCGCCACGCTGCCTGCTGTTGGCCGGTGGCTTCCAGCTTGGTGGCAAGCCAACCTTGAATGTAATAACTGTCCACCCAGCGGATATCACCTAACAATCCGCTCTGGACGATGTAGCGGCTCAAGCGGGTGGTCCAGTGGCCGAGGTAGGTGTGCGCCACGGCGAAGGGCACACCGAGCTTGCGGGAGGTTTTCACCAGTTCGGTGGCTTCCTTGAGATTGAGGCACAGCGGTTTCTCGCAGAACACGGCGATGCCGGCCTTCATCGCCTTCATGGCCGGATCGAAGTGCACGAAGTTGGGCGTGACAATGAGGATATAGTCGAGTTTTTCGTCGGCGGGCAGAGACGCATTGGCGGCGATCATCTCGTCATAGGAGCCGTAGCCCTTGATCGGATAGGGCCAGTTGGCGGCCTCCTCGAGCGCGATCTTCGGATCGGGAAAGAGCGCCCCGGCGGTGATGCGGCGGGTGCCGTCCATGAGAATGGCTTTTTGATGGGGGTGGACGATGAAGGCGCCTTTGCCTCCTCCGACGAGACCGACATTGAGTGGTTTGTTAGACATGGTGGTGGTGGGAATGGGATCGGGTTGATTTGGATAAAAACCCCTGCTGTGACAAGGATAATTTTCGTGTTTTTTGTCGACCGTTGCGATTTTGTCACACTTTCTCCTGCCACTCGCCGAAGTGGCGGAACTTGGCATAGCGTGCGTCAAGCAGCAAGTCCGTGGACAGGGCGGTCAACTCCGCGAGATGTCGGAGGATCACGTCACGGAAGGCGTTGGCGGTCGCCTGATGGTCGTGATGCGCGCCGCCGGTGGGCTCGGCGATGACGTCATCGATGAGCCCGAGTTTCCTGAGGTCCGGAGCCACGAGTTTCATGGCCTCGGCGGCCTCGGGAGCGTGCTTGCGGTGTTTCCAGAGGATGGCGGCGCAGCCCTCGGGACTGATGACCGAGTAATAGGCATTCTCCAGCATGATCACGCGATCCGCCACGCCGATGCCGAGGGCGCCACCCGATCCGCCTTCACCGAGCACCACGGCGATGACCGGCACATTGAGACGCATCATGTCGCAGAGATTGCTGGCGATGGCCTCGGCAATGTTGCGTTCCTCGGCACCGATGCCGGGAAAGGCGCCCGGCGTGTCGATGAGGGTGATCACGGGCAAGCCGAATTTTTCCGCTAATTTCATGAGGCGCATGGCCTTGCGATAGCCTTCCGGGTGGGCGCAGCCAAAATTCCGTTTGAGGTTCTCCTTGGTGTCGCGGCCTTTCTGATGGCCGATGACCATGACGCGATGGCCGGCGATGCGGGCGAATCCACCGGGCATGGCGGAGTCATCGCCGATATGGCGATCACCATGCATCTCACAGAAATCGGTGAACGCGAGCGAGACATAATCGAGCATGAACGGCCGGTTCGAGTGCCGCGCTATCTGGACGCGTTGCCACGGAGTCAGGTTATCATGGATGCGCGTCCGTGTTTCCACAAGCTTGGCCTCCAGCATGGCGATGTCCGTGGCAATGTCAGTGTTTGGAGACACCGGTTTGGCCCGGAGTTTTTCCAGTTCGCGTTCGAGTTCGAGCGCGGGTTTTTCAAAGTCGAGGACTTGCATGGAGGAAAAGTGCTGAATGCAAATTGAAGGTGATGTTCATCTAATCGTTTTTTCAGGGTACGCGGGATTGTGCGGGGGCGTTCTCCTGGGGCAGCCATTTCATCAACTCCGCCTTCGCGGCGGCGTGGGCCGGATCGCCGGCCAGGTTGTTCCACTGACCCTCGTCGTCGGCCATGTCGTAAAGCTCCTCGTCGCCGTTGGCATAATGGATGTAGTGGTAGCGCTCGCCACGCAACGCGTGATTGCCGCGCTCGTTGGTGATCAGCGCGGGCCGCTGCCGGGGCAGTGCGGGATTCTTCAGCCATGGCACCAGGCTGTCCCCGTCATTCTTCGCGTTCGGTGGCAGTCCGGCCAGATTGAGCAACGTGGGATAGATATCTAACAGGCTAACGGGGCGGGCGCAGCGCGAGCCGGGTTGGGTCACGCCCGGCGCGACGACGATCAACGGCACCCGGGTGGACTCTGCCCACAGCGTGAATTTCTCCCAGGTTTCCTTGTCGCCGAGATGGAAGCCGTGATCCGTCCACAGCACGACGATGGTGTTGGCGGCGGACGGGCTCCGGTCAAGCGCCTCGATCAGCCGGCCCAGTTCATAGTCGCAGTATGAAACGCTTGCCAGGTAACCTTGCACGGCGTTTTTCCATTGGTCATTCTCCACCACCCAGCGGTGCCACTTGCGGCGTGCTTCGCCGCTGGCCTGTGCGGAGGACGGCAACTTCCCGCGCCAACCCGGTTTCACGTAAGGCGGATCGATCTGATCAAGGGGATAGAGGTCGAAAAAACGCCGCGGCACATACCATGGAATGTGCGGACGGAACAATCCGACGGCCTGAAAGAATGGCTTGTCGTGCGGTTTTTGCAATTCGCCGATCGCCCAGTCCACGGTGATATGATCCGGCATTTTTTCGACGGGATCATCCAGCGGCGCCCAGTCGAAATACACATACGGCCGCGACGATCCCCTGCCCTTGACCACGGGAATTTCCGCCGGATATAACCTGGGCGGGATCTGCCGGTTGATCGATGGAAAGAAATGGTCCCAGCACTTCGCGTCGTTGAAGCCGTCGGACGGGCCGTCAATCCATTCCAAGGCATGAAAGATCTTGCCGCCGCCCACCGCCGTATAACCATGCCGGCGGAAAGACTCGGGCAGCGTCAATAGATCCTTGAGCCGCCCGTTCTCGCGCCAATCATGGTAGTTGGTGTAAACGCCCGAGCGATGGGGCGCGACGCCTGTTAGAATGGCGGTGCGGGAGGGATTGCATGCGGGCGAGGCGCAGTGCGCATTGACAAACAGCATGCCACGCGCGGCCAAGCGGTCGAGGTTCGGCGTATGGACGCCTTTGCGCCCGTTCAGCGCCGCGAGGCCCCAGTCGTTCAAATCATCAATGGCAATGAACAGGATGTTAGGCTTTTGTGGCGCTGCGGCATGCAGCGATGGCGCCAGGATGGGCGCTCCGGCAAGCACCAGGAAAATGCATATTCTTGTGATCATGACAGACGGCAGGGGCCGGAGGTCGGCAGGGCATGGCGGCCCGCAAGGTTTATTCCGGCTCGTACAGATTGCGAAAGAGATTCAGCAACTCGGGTTTGTCACCGCGGATGAACACGGGAATATGTTCCATCGGCGCGTCGGCCGTGATCACCTGCCCGCCGGGGATCTTCTTCCCCGTCCAAGCATCGGTCCACTCGGCTCCGGCCGGAAGGTAGACCTCGCGGCTGCGCATCCCGAATTTGGTGACGGGGACCACCAGCAGATCGGGCCCGAACAAATATTCATCTTCGACAGTCGCGGTCTTCGGGTCATCCATGAAGTCGAAGAACAACGGGCGCATCGGCGGCAATCCCCGTTGGGAAGCCAGTTTCATCTGCTCCATCAGATACGGGCGCAGACGTTCCCGGAGCAACAAAGATGCCCGGATATGGCCATAAGTCGTCTTGTCGCCGAGATTCCAAGGTTCGTTGTTAGGCCGATAGGAATGGGTGCGGAAGACGGGCAGGAAGACCCCATATTGATACCACCGCGTTATCAATTCCTGAAAGTGGGCGCTTTTACTCTCTGGAGTTACAAATCCGGTATCGCAACTCCACCAGGGGATTCCGCTCATCATCACGTTCAGGCCCACCTTCATGTATTCTTCCAGATGCTCAAAGGAACAAAGGATGTCGTGGGGAGCCAGGCAGGCCCCATAACGCTGGCTACCCGCCCATGCATTGCGGCAGATGGTCACGACCTCCTTCTCACCGGCAGCATGCAATCCATCGTGGATATTCTTCTGATGGGCCACGGGGTACCAAGCATGGCATTCCTTGGCCGGTCCGATGTGATAGAGCACCTGGTCGTAATCCCGAATCTGATGGAATTCATCGCACGGATCGAGCCAGAACGTCCGGATGCCGAGGTCAACATAGTTCGCTTTCCACTTGCTCCAGAGGAATTTGGCCGCTTCAGGATTGGTCGGATCGTATTGATATAAGTTCCGGCCAAATTCCTTCACGGTATCCTTCTTGCCGTCAATCGACCCGGTGAACAGGCCATGCTCTTTCATGTGGGCGAAGTTCTCACTCTTCTCGTCCACGAGCGTCCATGGTGAGATCATGATCCTGTAGCCCATCTCGTCCATTTCCTTGACCATGGCCTTGGGGTCGGGCCAGCACTTGGGATCCAACTTCCAGTTGCCGATGACATCCCAGTGCATGAAATCGATAACCAGAACCGACAATGGCAGTTTGCGCCGTTTGAATTCCCGCGCCACATTCAGAAACGTCTCCTGGGTATCGTAGCGCAGCTTGCACTGCCAGAAACCGGAGGCCCAATAGGGGAACTGAGGTGCATGACCCGTGGCGTCGGCGTAATTCTCCATGATGTCGGCATAAGAATCACCAGCGGTGATGAAATAGTCCAGTTGTCTGCAGCCATAGGAGATCCACCGGGTCCGGTTGTTGCCGAACTCGGCCCGGCCCAGAGACGGATTGTTCCAGAGGAAGCCGTAGCCCTCGCTGGAGACGGCAAAGGGAACGACCGCCTTGACGTGACGCTGGTAGAGATCAATAACGCTGCCTTTCAGATTGACGCGGCCCGTGGCGTTCTCGCCCATGCCGTAGATACGCTCACCGTCGGTCGGAGCGAAATGCTGCTCGCACTCAAAGAGACCGTTGTCCACCGGCTTGAACGTCCGGGCACCGGGATTGTGCGCTCCCACGACGTAGTCGTACTCGCTTAAAATACAGACTTTCTTATCGCCGCTATGCCTGAAGAACTGCAGATGGCCTCTCTGCATGGGGGTATCATGAATCCGGGCGGAGATTTTCCCGTTGCGGATCACCGCCTCGGTGGCGGAGATTGCAATCTGCCCCTGGGTATCTAGCGGAATATTCAGCGCCCAGTCCGAGGTTTGGCCGCCGCCATCAGGAGTGACCCGCACGCGGAGGCTGTCCCGCCCCCACGCCTGAATGACAACCGTCTGTCCACCTTTCTTGTAGATCAGCTTGTTGCCTTCCTTGGTGTCCTGCGTAGCATAACCAGGGACCACCTTGCTCCCATCCTTCACCGGTTCCTCTGCCGCGCGGCTTATAAGTCCGCTCGCCAATAATAGCGCTAACATCTTTGTCATTTTCACTGCTTGTTTCATATCATTTGTTATGGTCAGAGGTATGAGGTCGGAGGTAGTGCGTTCTCGGGCGCGAGTGCGGGAAATCCTTCAGGGCGCCGTTGCACGGTGCTAAACTCAAGGATTTGGGGCGCAGAACAAGCACAAAGTGAACCCCAAAACCGACAAGAGGGTCAGGATGATCATCTGCGGGGGGAGGATAGCCGTCCCGGCTGTCTTGGAAAACGGGCGTCCCGCCTGTAATGTCAGGCATCGACGCGGTGATGCAGGCGATGCATTTGGTCAGGTGGCGCGTTTCATGGCCACCGTCAGAACGACAAGCCGCTAATTTTTCTTGTTCGCAAAATATCGTTCGTACAAGCGGTCAAAAAGCTCCTTGGAAACTTCTTCATCGTCCTGGACTTTTTTGTAGAACTTGAAGTTCGAGTCGATGAGATCGTGGAGCATGTCCTGGGCCACCTCTTCGAATTTGGTGAAGCAGAGGCAGCTTAACGCCGATGAAGCTCACCGAGATTTTTCCGAAAGACGGCTACAGGCTATTCCTCCGATACGACGACGGAGCGTGTGGCGAGGTGGATTTGTCTTCATATGCTGGGTGAAAGGCGGTCATTGATATCGACACCTTGGCGTTCATCGACGGGCATCCGCGATCCGCCAACTTCAAGCCCCGATCTTCGATCCGCGATCTACGTCCTCCGACCGAGGTAATCATTTTTGCTGGGCACGTTGGGGACAACGCAGCTTCGGGTAAAAAAGGGCATGGCGGTTACAAGCCGCCGCCACGGAGCGCATCGCTCGACAAGCGGCGGCACCTTGTCGCGCCACCTTGCTTGCGGTCTGATCGAGGTCGGGGTACCTTGCCTTGCCGGCTGATCGGGGCCGCGCTACCCATCCATTCATGAAATTCCACGAATCCCACCTCGCTTACTGCACCAACATCCACCCGGCGGAGACCTGGGAGGAAACGCGGCGGATGCTGCAAACCCACGTTCTGGATGTTAGGGATTTGTTACGGGCTCAGAGTTTGCTGGCGGAAGACGCGGCATTTGCCATCGGCCTGCGGCTCTCGGCGGTGGCGGCGCGCGGGTTGTTAGATGGGGATCGCTTGGCGGTTTTCCGCGATTGGCTAAGGGAAACGAACACCTATGTTTTTACCATCAATGGATTTCCTTATGGCAGTTTCCATGGCACGCGGGTGAAGGAGCGGGTGTTCCAGCCGGATTGGACCACCGTCGCCCGGTTGGACTACACCCGGGACTTGTTCCGCATTCTCGCCGCCATCGCGCGGCCGGGCACCTGTGGTTCGGTGTCCACGCTGCCCGGGTCCCATAAATCGTTTGCCGCCGATGAAACGCTGATCCGCGCGAACCTGATAGAGCTGGCGCAATGGCTCGATGATCTGGCGGCAAGTTCCGGCCATGATCTCCATCTCGGGCTGGAACCCGAGCCGCTAGGGCATTTCGAAAACACAGCGGAGACTGTCGCGTTTTTCCAACGCCTGCTGATCGATGCGCCGGACGCCACGTCCATCCGGCGCCGCATCGGCGTGAACTACGACGCCTGCCACTTCGCACTCGAATATGAGGACGCCCGCGCTTCGCTGGACTCCCTAACTGCCGCTGGCATCCGGATTTCAAAAATCCACTTGTCCAACGCGCTGGCAATTGATCCGCGCGATCCGCATGCGGTGGCGGCCATCCGCGCCTTCGACGAACCGGTGTATTTCCACCAGGTGTTAGTGCGCGATGGTGCCGGGGCGATCACCCGTTTCGCGGATCTCCCGGATTTTCTGACGGATGTTGGTGATTTCGCGGAAGCCCGCGTGCATTTTCACATTCCGCTCGATGCCGAGCCCGCCCCGCCGTTGCGCTCGACGCGCGGCCATGTGCGCGACGTCCTTGCCTGGCGCGGCGAGCATCCGGAGGTTTGCCGGCATTATGAAATCGAGACCTACACGTGGGGCGTGCTGCCCGCGGTTTTGCAGCGGCCGGTGGCGGAGCAAATCGCCGGCGAATACCGCTGGGTGCTGGCGAACGGATTGTAGTGCGGAACCTCGCGCACATGGGTGACATCAGGAACGCCGCCATGTTTATATATATACTTTCTTAATGCCGGCTATCAATGAACCTCACCATCAGCCACACGCCTGCGCCACGGGGACCAGGGTTCCGCGTCATTGAAACCCGGAATTTCCGCCACGGGCACGACGGCCGCACTCCCTGAAACACTCATCGCACACCGTTGGATCCGAGGCTCCCAAACAGCGAGAACCCACCGGACTCCTCGATTTGGATGTCGAGCAGTTGGCCGACACAGCGGGCCGGATCGCCGTCGAAAATGACGATTTTGTTATGCGGTGTGCGACCAGTGAGGCGGGCGGCGTTGGTTTTGGACGGGCCTTCGCACAGGACTTGCTGGCGGGTGCCGACAAGCGCGGCGTTTTTGGCGATGGCGATGCGGTTGACAACTTCGAGCAGGCGCTGGTTGCGGTGTTCCTTTGTTGCTTCGCCGAGTTGTCCTGGCATATCGGCGGCCGGGGTGTTGTGGCGTTTCGAGTAGCGGAACACGAAGGCATTGTCGAATTGCAGGCGTTCGACGATGTCAAGGGTAGCACGGAAATCCTCCTCGGATTCGCCCGGGAACCCGACGATCAGGTCGGTGGTGATGGCAAGGCCCGGGCGGGCGGCCTGCATTTTCTCACAGATTTCGATGAACCTTGCGCTGTGATACGGGCGGCGCATTTCGCGCAGAATGCGGTCCGAGCCGCTTTGCAGCGGGAAGTGGATGTGCGGGCAGAGTTTCGGCAGATAGGTAAAGGCGGTGATGAGATCGTCGCGGTAGCCGATCGGGTGGGGCGAGGTGAAGCGGATGCGCTCGATGCCTGTGACCTCATGCACAGCTTCCAACAACTGTACGAACGGCGACTTGCCATCAATGCGCGCGAACTCGTTGCGACCATAGAGATTGACGATTTGGCCTAACAGCGTGACCTCCTTCACGCCGTGATCGGCGAGATGGCGGACTTCCGCGATGATGTCGCGGATTGGACGGGAACGTTCCTTGCCGCGGGTGTCGGGCACGATGCAGAACGAACAGCGCATGTTGCAACCCTGCATGATCGAAACGAAGACCGCGGCCTCACGGGGTTTCGCGAGGTGATCGCAAATGGTGTTTTGCGATCCCTCCTCCTCGGCAATGTCGCAGACGTTGGCGCCGCGCAACGAGTGGGACGGATCGTCCATGCGGGCTTCGAGGCGCCGTTGGAGAATCGCATCCACGTATTCCAGCACCCGGTGGTATTTCTGGGTGCCGACGACCACGTCGAGCCGCGGCAAGACTTTGAAAAGCTGGTCGCCGCGGGACTGGGCCATGCATCCCATGAACCCGTACACGACGTTTTCCCGGGCGCGCCCCTGGTGCATCATGTTGTTCATTTTTCCCAATGCCTTCTGCTCCGCCTGGTCGCGCACCGAGCAGGTGTTGATCAAAATGACAGCCGCGTCGTTTTCGTTAGACGTGACCGTATAGCCCGCCTCGGTGAACATGCGCGCAACTTGTTCCGAGTCGCGCTCGTTCATCTGGCAGCCGTAGGTCCTGATGTAAACCTTGGGCACTGTTGACAGAGAAAATTAGTGGATAGGGGATTTTGGACCCTGGATGGTAGAGGCGCCGATGCGACAATTCGTTTATCTATCTGATAGCCACGATCCACAATCCGCGATCTTCAATCCTCACGCGAGCGTGAGCCGCTCGTCAGATTCGAGTATTGCGGAAAGTTCGGTCCACCCGCCGGGGCGCTGGAGGTTGAAGCAGTGGAGGTAAAGCGTGAACAATTTGGAATCGAAGAGGTCGATGAGGCGCTCAATGGTGGCGGTGAGTCGTTCGGGATCGAGTTGCTTGGGCAGTTCGCCGGAGACAACGCCCTTGCCATCGTGCGGGATGCCCATGCCGTCGCAGAACATGGCGAGCATCGATTGCTGGGCGGCCATCAGGTAGGCTTGCATGAGTTGTTCGCCGATGGCGTCACAGGCATTGAGTTTGAGGGTTTTGTGGATCCATGCATATTGGTCCGCGAGGGATTTTTTCTGAATGAAGACCGGGCGGAGCCTGCGGTTTCCCGCTAGAGTGGCGACGGCAGACTTGTAAACATTGCGGTCATTGATGCGGAACCAATCGAGCATGTGGATGACAATGTCGGGGGCAACGGCGGAGTAGAGTTCGTGGGCTTTCACAGTGGGGATAAGGAAGTGTGCTGCTGAAGTCAACGCGTTCCACGGCAGCATGGCAAGCACAGAGACCAAGGAAAATTCATGGCAGGCCCAGTACTTGGGGCGGGGAAGCATTGCCATAGCGGTCGAGCGCGGTCACGGCGATGGTGTCCGTGCGTGCAATGGTGGTTTGTCCGGCCCCGGCATATACGATTTTCAGCGTGCGCCAGGAGCCGCCGGTTTTTGCCTGGATGGCGACTTTTGCGGTGCTGCCATCGGGCACCCAGCGGACGACGGTGTTCTGGTCCCGGACGGATGCGCTCACACCGGGTGCGGCGGGAGCTTTGTTGCTCACCCATGGCATGGGCGGGATGGCGGCCGGCTGGGTGTAGGTGTTAGCAAGCAAGGTGGCGATGCCACCGCGGTTGGTGACCAGGCTCTTGGCGCTCCAATGGATGTGGCCGTTCCACTGATCGCCGATTTTCCGGGTGAGGTCGATCTGGCGGGTGATTTCCGCCGCCGGGCGGCCGGGGTCTTCGGACGATTGGATGCGTGCGGTCGCGATGCCGGGCCAGACCGGGCGGCTTCCTTGCTGACGCCACCAAGCGAGCAGTTCGGGGAAACTTTGTTTTTGGGGTGAGATTCGCCAGTAGAGTTGCGGTGCGAGATAATCGACCCAGCCGTTTTTCAGCCACTTCCTTGAATCGCCGGCAAGTTCTTCGTAGCTGTCCAGTCCGGCCTCGATGCCTGCGGGCACGCCGGGCCGCCAGATACCGAACGGGCTGATGCCCACGCGCACCCACGGTTTTTGCCCTTTGACGGATGCGTAGAGGTTGCTCACAAAGCCATCGATGTAGGAGCGGCGCTGCGCCGGGGTCTTGCCATCCGGAAAGGTGAGTCCGCCCTTGGGATACGGATAGAAATAATCGTCGAGGTGGACGCCGTCGATGTCATAGCGGCGGACCACGTCCAGAATGACGCCAATGGCGCGCGACCGGGAGGCCGGATGCGCGGGATCGCACCACGTCATGGAACCGAAACGCCTGGTGGCATTGGGTGAACTGCGTGCGAAATGGTTGCCCGCAAGCTGTTCCGAGTTGTTGCAATGCGCGCGGAAGGGATTGAACCACGCATGTACCTCGATGCCTCGGGCATGTGCCTCGCGGATGCAGAAAGCTAACGGATCATAGCCCGGTGATCGACCCATGGTCCCGCTGAGCCAGGCACTCCACGGTTCGATCGACGACTGATAGAGCGCGTCGCACTCAGGCCGGACCTGGAACATGACGGCGTTCATTTTCAACGCTGCCACCTTGTCGAGGATGGCACGCAACTCGGCCTGCTGGGAACCGGCACCGAGGCCCTTGCTGCTAGGCCAATCGAGGTTATAGACCGCGGCGATCCACGCGCCGCGGAACTCGCGGGCGAGTTGTGGCGGACGCTCGTTGACCGGAGCATACGACTGGGCGCGGGCGAGGCACACCAGCGCGAGGGATATGGGAAGCAAACGGATCATGCGGGAAAGGCTGCCGCAGTTTCCTGAAATCCGCAAGACCCCAAAACACGGACAGGGGCCTTTTCGCAATCGGACCCGAACATGTCGCGGCAATATTCTTGATAATGTCCGCACTCCTTTTTTCAATACCCGCGGACAGGAATGTCCGCACTCCTTATTGCATGCCGCTTCCCGCACTCACCGGTCTAACACCTGATGTCCTCGCCGCCTGGCTGAAGGACGCGGGCGAACCCTCGTTCCGCGCCGGCCAGATCCTCGCATGGGTGTGGAAGAAAAAGGTGAGATCGATCGATGCGATGACGAATCTGCCGGTGGCGCTGCGCGCCAAGCTAACAGACTCGTTCCGGCTCACCGCATTGGAGCACACGCACACCCGTGGATCCCCTGACAGCACGCGGAAATTCCTGTTCCGCCTGCATGACGGCCGTTACATCGAGACGGTGCTGATTCCAGCCAGCCCGGCGCTTTACGGGGAAAGATCCGACCGCCGCACGCTGTGCGTTTCCTCACAGGTCGGCTGTGCGTTCGGCTGCAAATTCTGCGCTTCGGGGCTGGCAGGCTTCTCCCGCAACCTGGATGCCGCGGAAATCGCCGGTCAAGTGCTCGCCGCCGAACAACTCACCGGCGAACGCGTGGACAGCCTGGTCTTCATGGGCATGGGCGAACCCCTCGCCAATCTAACAAATCTGCTGGATGCCATCCAACTGATCACCGGCGAACCCACTCTGCATCTCGGCGCGCGCCACCTAACAGTCTCGACCTCCGGCCTGGTCCCGCAGATCCGCCTGCTCGCCGATCACCCGCAACAAATCCGCCTCGCCATCTCGCTCCACGGCGCCACCGACGCCGTGCGCCAACAAATCATGCCGGTCCACCAAAAATGGCCGCTCGCCGACCTCTTCAACGCGCTCGACTTCTGGAATTCGAAAAAATCGCAGCAGATCACCCTCGAATACATTCTGATAGAAGGTGTCAACGATGCGTTCGAACAAGCGACCCTGCTCGCCCGCCACGCCCGCCGCATCCACGCCAAGGTCAACCTCATCCCCTACAACACCGTACAAGGACTCGAGTGGCAACGCCCGCCCGACAGCCATTGCCGCGCCTTCCGGGACGTCCTCCAACACGCCGGCGTCACCGCGACCCTGCGCCTCGAAAAAGGCGGAGACATCGACGCCGCCTGTGGCCAACTCCGCCTCCAACAGGAATCCCGCGAAGGCCTGTTGCCGTGAAGCTCCAATGCGGCTGTCACATCCCGCGGAAAACCCTGCAGATAGCGTCCCGCCGCCACAGCACGAGCAAATTTCCAGCAATAAATCCCGAATTGCATCCGGCTAAAAAATACACGACACTCCCACCACATGACTGCAAAAACCCATCCTGTTTTCCGTGCATTGGTCATTCTCTGGGCTCTGCTGACTTGCGCTGATGCCATCCAGATTGTGAAACCCGGCGAATCGGTCGGACCATTGCAGGGTGGTGGAGAACCCCGGCAGATCTCAGTCAACATTGGGGGTGCGGATACCGTCAAAACGGATGAGGAAATCGCGCTGGAAAAATCCATGGTGGCCATGCTTGACGCCCCGCTGCTTTTCGCCAAGCGCCATTCCTATACGGGCATCCACATCTACGACACCTTCTACAAATGGCCGGGTGGTGGCGGTGGCGGATTGTATATTCTGGAAAATCCCGCGGCCCCCCGTAGCGAATGGAAAATCCGCGCACTGATCAACGAAACCACAACCGGCACGCTGGGCACCGGCGTTTACACCCATCCCGACATCTCGCCCGATGCCAGCAAGGTCATTTTCTGTTATAAAAACACCCCCGACGCCTGCACTGCCATCTACGAAATCAACATCGACGGCACGGGGCTGCACCAACTCACCGACCCGTCGGATCTGGTCAAGACTTACCATGGGGTGAAAAGCGGCATGCATGATCTTTCTCCGACGTATCTCCCTGATAGCCGGATCGTTTTTCTATCCACACGTCCCCGGGGCTTGGTACCATGCGCCAATGAGGGGGTGAGCATCCTGCACGTCATGAATGCGGATGGCTCTGACATCCACCCGATCTCGGTGAATTCAGAAACCGAATTCGATCCCATGATTCTTCCCGATGGCCGCATTATCTATGGCCGGTGGGAATACATCGACAAAACCGCGCTGACCGTCCAATCGCTCTGGACCGTGAATCCCGATGGCACCAATGAAACCGCGATGTTCGGCAACAACATGACCTTCCCGGAAGCCATTCTCGATCCCCGCCCCGTGCCCGGCTCCCGTCTGATAGCCGCCACGCTCTCAAAACACAATGCCTCACCCCGCGGATCCGTCGTCATGATCGATCCGGTGATCGGCAAAAACGACCCCAAGGCCATCCACAACTTCGAACACCCGGACAACCCGACCTACGACAGGGGCGAATCGTGCGAACCCTATCCACTCAACGAGGACCTCATGGTGTACAGCGGCCGCTTGCCCGGTGAAAGACGCAGCTCAATCCTGATGATCAACCGCTCGGGCAAACGCATCAAGCTGCTCACCGACACCACCATCTGCCTGCATGCCCCCATGCTTGTCAAACCACGCACAGCCCGGGTCATGCCAACCCTGACGGACCGTACCAAGACTCGTGGTGCGTTTTATGTCCAGGACGTTTACCAGGGCCTCAATGGCATCAAACGCGGCGAAGCCAAATGGCTGCGGGTTGTTGAAGAGGCATCGCGTGTCAGCAGCAGTCCCGGCGGCAACCCATACAATCAGACATTCCCTATCAGCGCGGCACTGGCATTCAGCCCGAAAATCTATCATGGCATCATCCCGATCCGTGACGACGGCTCGATCTACTTCGACGCACCCTCCGGCCGCATCCTGTTCTTCCAGGTGCTCGACAAGGACAAACGGCTGATTCAGAGCATGCGCACCTTCATCCAGGCGGCACCCGGGGTCACCCGCGCCTGTATCGGCTGCCATGAATCCAAATCGAATGCGCCCGAGCCTGTCAATTTCACCAAAACCGGTGCGCTGAACAGCACACAGGCGGTGTTGAAACCGGAATCGTGGGGTACGGGATATATGGATTATCCATCGATGATCCAGCCCGTTTGGGACAAACATTGCATCAACTGTCATGGTGGCAAATCCGATTTTTCGGGGCGGCTCGACCTCACCGGCGGCTGGACGGAACATTTCAATATCAGTTATGAGAACCTGGTGGATCGACGTGAAACCCAACTGGTCCCCTATCTGATTGATGGCATCGACTGCATGAACGGCACCGCACATTATTCCGTGCCATTGTTCAAGCCCCGCAGCTTCGGATCGGCCACCGCGCTCCTGGCGAAGGTGATCGCCAGCGGCCACGAGGGACGGATCAAAAACATGACCGAAGTGGAACGCGACCTGGTGATGGCATGGATCGACAGCAACGGCCTGTATTACGGATCATGGGACTATACCCCGATCACCAGCGTGCGCATATGGCAGGATACCAGTAGCCGACTCAGCGCCGTCATGCAAAAAGCCAAGTGCACGGACTGCCACGCCCCACCCCTGACCACGGACTGGTTCAACTTGCAGACCCCGGAATACAGCCGCATCCTGCGCGCCCCGATGGCCAAAGGCGGATCTAACAAAGGTCTGGCAATCTGCCGCAACCATAAGGCCGATCCGCTGCGCACCCGCATCAAAATGATGCGCACGGGCAGATATGAACACGCGGTATTGCCGCTGGCGAGCTTTGCCAAGGTCCCCGTGCCTCCCATCCAACCGGGTGGCACGGAGCACATCACCTTTGCGGATACGAACGATCCCAATTATCAGGAAATGCTGGCCATCATCAAGTCCGGCCGCGAAAGCGCGCTGCAAAAACCACGGATTGACATGCCCGGAGCCGAAGCATCGATCATCGCCGGACAATGCCGCATGCTCATTCCACCTGCCGTGCCCAATACCGCGCCCGCCCTGATAGCAAGCCCCGGCAAGGACGGATCGTTGCTGCTGCACTGGGATCGCACCGCCTATACCATCGGCCTTCTAGCGGAAATCCACCGGGGCGCTTCGGCAGATTTCAAACCTGCGGAAAACACCCGGCTCTGCAGCACCGAACTGGGTCACTTCATCGACAAAACCCCGCAACCCGGCCAACCCTGGTACGCCCTCGTCATCACCGGCCCGGGCAAGGAACCGTCATCTCCCGGTTATATTACTGTTAGAAGTGCCGTCTCCCAATAACCGGATGATAGGATCACCCGCATCAGGATTCCCGGCTTCGAGGGAAAATGAGTGGCCGCCGTCTGTGAATAAGGGGTGAGGACGTCTCGTCCGCATGCCATTCAAATGACATCGTTGCGCCACGGGCGGACACAGGCCCCCTGCGATTTCCACAACGCATACATCAGCGAGGTTCTGGCGAAATTCCCGTCGCCATGCCAGCCCTCGATCACACCGTCGGGCTGCTGCTTCGCCCACATCACCCGGATTTCGCTTTCGATCCACGCTGCGGCGTCAGCCACCGGTTCGACGTTGTAGAGATCGATGGCGCTTTCGATGGAATCGGCGTAGCCGTCCTGGCTTTGGCCCTCCCACGGATAATTCCGATAGTGCGCCGCAAGGAATTTCAGCGGCTTGATACAGGCTTCGCGGTATGGCTGGTGGTGGTCTAGCAGCCAAACGGTATAAATGCCGTTGAGCGTGTAGCCCCACGTGTCGGCAAGCCGTGTGGTGAGCGGTTTGCCGGTGATCGGATCGATATTGTCGAAGAACAGTCCGTGTTCGTTGCGGCCGACCTCCAGCACGTGGTCAATCATCTGATAGAGAGGTTTGCGGTATGCGGTCTTTTTTTCCGCTCCGGTGCGTGTGCGCGGCATGGAGCGAACCTGAGATGAGGCAAGTGGCTCGGGCATCCTGCCCCAGACCGTGGGCGGAGCGTCCCGCTCCGGTGCGTGTGCGCGGCAATGGAGCGAACCTGAGATGAGGCAAGTGGCTCGGGCATCCTGCCCCAGACC
>CAISTY010000052.1 GCA_903888515.1 Akkermansiaceae bacterium
ACCACCAATACCTATTCCGGCAATCTTGGCAGTGCCACGGCAGGCATGACCCTCACCATGTCCGGCAGCGGCACGCAGATTCTCAGCGGCACCAACACGTTCACCGGCGCGACGACCCTCACCAGCGGCACCCTGAGCGTCGGCGCGAGCGCCAACCTCGGCAATGCCAACTCGCTGGTCTTCAACGGCGGCACCTTGCAGATCACCGGCACGACCCTCAACTCCTACGCGGCGGGAATGATCGGCACGCACGCGGTCACGCAGACTGCCGCGAAGGCCATTAAGTTCGACATCGCCGACGCGGCAAACAACTTCACGATTTCCCAAAATCTTACGCAGTCCACCGGCGGGCTGACCAAATCCGGTGCAGGCACGCTGACCCTCACCGGCACCGGGAACACGTTCACCGGTCTCACCACGGTTTCGGCGGGCACGCTGGCTTACGGTGTGGCCAATGCCTTGAACACCGGGGCGGTTACGGTCAATGGCGGCGTGCTTTCCTTGGGGAACTATTCGGACAGCGTGGGCATCGTCACACTCGCCAGCGGTAGCATCACCGGCACCGGCGCCCTCACCAGCACGGGAACCTTTGAAATGCAGAGCGGCACCGTCTCCGCCATCCTCGGCGGCGCAAGCATTGCGCTGAACAAAACCACGGCGGGAACCGTGACGCTCTCCGGCGCGAATACCTACACCGGGCTCACCACGGTCACCGAGGGCACGTTGGCTTATGGAATAGATAATGCCTTGAGCTCTGGTGCCGTCACGGTGAATGGAGGCACTCTGGATATCTCGACCTTCAGCGACTCGGTCGGCGCGGTGACTCTTACATCCGGCTCGATCACGGGAACCTCGGGCGTCTTGTCGGGAACAGGCTACACCCTCAACGGCTCAGGCACGGTCTCCGCAATCCTCGGCGGAGCGAGCGCGCTGACTGCTAATACAGGTGTGTCAACTCTTACCGGTGCGAACACCTTCAGTGGCGCAACGACGGTGACATCAGGTGCCTTGAACATCCAGAACGCGACGGCACTGGGCACGAACGCGGCAGGCACCACGGTGTCGGTCGGGGCATCCTTGCAACTGCAAGGTGGGATCACTGTGGCGAATGAAGCCCTCACGCTTAGCGGCCTGGGCAACTATTTAGGTGCCCTGCGCAACATCAGCGGCAACAATACCTATGGTGGATTGGTGACGCTCGGTGCTACCACTCGGATCACCTCCGATGCGGACTCCCTCATTCTGTCCAACACCGGAACGATTACCGGTGCGACCTTCAGCCTTACGGTTTACGGGGCGGGAAATACCACGATCAACAGCATCATCGGTACCACCTCTGGCACCCTGGACAAATACGACGCGGGCACCCTCACCCTCACTGGCGCGAATACCTACACCGGCGCGACGACGGTCAACGTCGGCGTGTTGAACATCCAAAATAACACGGCGATGGGAACCACGGCCGGGGGAGTCACCGTAACCTCCGGCGCGGCATTGCAGATTCAGGGGAACATCACGGTGGGAGCGGAAGCCCTTACGCTCAGCGGCACGGGGATCAGCAACGACGGCGCACTGCGCAACATCAGTGGCAACAATACCTATGGCGGGCTCTTGTCCGGTTTGGCGGGGGCGACACGCATCAACTCCGACGCGGACACTCTCACCTTTTCGAACCTTGGCTCTTGGTCGGGATCCGGTGCCGATCTAACAGTCGGCGGCGCTGGAAACACGACGATCAACAGCGTCATTGCACCCATCAGTGGCAGTACCCTGACCAAGGATGGCAGCGGCACCCTCACCCTTGCTGGCGCGAATACCTACGCTGGCGTCACCACGGTCAGCGCGGGTGTGCTCAACATTCAGAATGCGACCGCGCTTGGCTTCGTGAGTTCGTCACCGCCAGCGAACTCGAAGCTCACCTCGGTGACAGCCGGTGCGGCCTTGCAGATTCAAAACAACATCACGGTGACGACGGAAACCATCACGCTTAACGGCGACGGGATCAACAACGACGGTGCCCTGCGAAACATGAGCGGCAACAATGTCTTGCAGGCCACGGTCACGCTCGGCAGCGCCGCCCGCATCAACTCGGACGCCGGCACTTTGACGTTCAACACCGCCGCCAACAGCATCACGGGGACCGACCAGAATCTAACACTCGGTGGGGCGGGCAGCGGCACCGTGAGCGGCACGATCACCACGGGCACTGGCACTCTGACCAAGGATGGAGCAGGCACATGGACGCTCTCAGGGCTCAACACGTACACGGGCCTGACCACGGTATCGCAGGGCACGCTGGCTTATGGTGTGACGAATGCCTTGAGCAGCGGTGCGGTGACCGTGAATGGCGGTACGCTCGACATCAAAACATATACGGACACGGTCGGGGTGGTGACTCTCACATCCGGCTCGATCACCGGCACTGGTACGGGTGCCTTGACGGGCACCAGCTTCGTCTTCAACGGCACCGGCTCGGCGACGGCCATCCTCGCCGGGACAGGTGCCGTCAGCAAAACCGGAGCTGGCACCACCACCACCCTTTCCGGAACTAACACCTACACCGGCGCGACCCAAGTGGACGCGGGCACGCTGATCGTGAATGGTTCGCTTGCGGCGGGCAGTGCGGTGACGGTTGGCAGTTCCGGCACGCTCAAGGGAAGCGGTATCATCCATGGGGGCCTCACCGTCAGCGGCACCTTGTCCCCCGGCAACAGTCCGGGTGTATTGACCACCGAGGGCACGACCACACTCAACAGCGGCTCGGTCTTTGAGTGGGAACTCGACACGGCGAAAGGCACCCCGGAAACCAACCGCGGTGTTGCCTATGACGGATTCAATACGAGTGCTGTGGACGGCAACGGGGCGATTTTCAAGATCGTGCTCACCGGCACCCAGGATTTCTCGGATACTTTCTGGGACGAGGCCCGGTCATGGACGGACATTTTCAAAAATGCGGCAGGGACTTCCGATCTGGCAGATTGGACCGGGGCATTCAGTCCGAACCTCCAATTTTCCTACAACAACAAAACGGCCGCTCCGACGTCCGGTTCGTTTTCCATGACCGGCAACACCCTCAATTGGAACTACACGGCAGTGCCCGAGCCGACCAGTGCTCTGGCGGGCTTGTTGTTAGGTATCGGCATGCTGCGCCGGACACGGCGGCAGACCGGTTCTCGCAACTGATGCCATTCGCTGAAATGTCAGCCAGGAATGGCTGACTTGCGGAGGCTGGCGATTCCGGTGACCTGGACCCATCCCGATGACCGCACAATAGAAACCCCCACAGTCCTCTGTGGGGGTTTCTGGAAATCAAGGGTTTTGTAATGACACCTTCTTCTGACACCCCCGGTCTGCACAACGGACCGGGGGTGTTGCTATGACAGGTTGTCAGGGCTGTGGCGCACCCGGCGCCTCAAACTTCTTCACCCGTGCATTGAGTTCCTCGATTTGTTTGTGGAGTTTGCGCATTTCTGACAGCATCGCGGCGTTTGCGTCAGGGGTGCGGGTTGTCCCCGGCTTGCCCATCTCCTGATTGAAATCACGGCGCGGGGCGAGGCGCGGCATTTTTTGGTCGGTGGGTGGGGGTGCCGCGGGCATGGATTGTTTCATTTCCGTTTCCATGCGACCGATCTCCTGACGGGCCTTGGCGGCATGCTCGGCATATCCTGCGGCCGCCAAATGCTCAGCCGCCTGACGCAAATGCCGAATTCGGGCTACTGCGGGTTGATCCCTTTGAACGGGCGGCTTCGCTTGGACAGACGGCGGTGCTTGACCTTCCGACGTGTTGGGTTGCGCCATCGGGCGTTGCGGGCCGTCTTGGTTAGGCCGCGCCATCGGGCGTTGCGGGCCGTCCGGGTTGGGTTGGCCCATGCGGGATTTCCAGCCACCGTGCCGGTACATCCTTGCCTGCGGACCCTGCGGTCCACCGAACTCTTGTGGCCGCGCCATCGGGCGTTGCGGGCCGTCCGGGTTGGGTTGGCCCATGCGGGATTTCCAACCACCGTGCCGGAACATCCTTGCCTGCGGACCCTGCGGTCCACCGAACTGTTGTGGCCGCGCCATCGGGCGTTGCGGGCCGTCCGCGTTGGGTTGGCCCATGCGGGATTTCCAGCCACCCTGCCGGTGCATCCTTGCCTGCGGACCCTGCGGTCCACCGAACTCTTGTGGCCGCGCCATCGGGCGTTGCGGGCCGTCCGCGTTGGGTTGGCCCATGCGGGATTTCCAGCCACCCTGCCGATACATCCTTGCCTGCGAACCCTGCGGACCACCGAACTGTTGTGGCCGCGCCATCGGGCGTTGCGGGCCGTCCGGGTTGGGTTGGCCCATGCGGGATTTCCAGCCACCGTGCCGGTACATCCTTGCCTGCGGACCCTGCGGTCCACCGAATTGTTGTGGCCGCGCCATCGGACGTTGCGGGCCGTCCGGGTTGGGTTGGCCCATGCGGGATTTCCAACCACCGTGCCGATACATCTGATCGGGACCAGGCACAGCGCGCGGCTCATTGTTGGGGGCGGGCGGACCACCCCGATCCTGCGCCCGGGTGATCATTGGAAGTAGCATAAACCCGGCGACAAGCGCCGGAAACATAAGGAAACGATGGAATGATGGTTTCATAATCAATGATGGGTTCGATGAATACTCACCTGGTGAGAACCCGCCAAAATCCCAAAGGTTGCCACATTCCTGCATTTGGGATCAGGGGTTTTCCGATGGAGCCTTGAGTTTCTCAATCAGGTATTGCGTCATCTGCGGATGCTTCACCTCTGGTGCGCCGGGATATACGAGTTCGCACGCGACGCTGACGCTTTTCATTTTTTCCTCAAGCTTCACGCCGAAGTTCGCCGTGTGTGTCGGATCCTTTTGATGCTGGCCGAGAGCGGGTGGTGTGGAGTACATGAGATAGATCGGAGGATCGTCCG
Organism: Akkermansiaceae bacterium; assembly: GCA_903888515.1. Lineage (GTDB taxonomy): Bacteria > Verrucomicrobiota > Verrucomicrobiia > Verrucomicrobiales > Akkermansiaceae > Luteolibacter. The sequence goes on from CAISTY010000052.1 coordinate 4,920, forward strand.
CGCTCACGTGTGCAATGGGTGAGTATTCCTTGATCCAGGAAAGGACTTCATCACGATGGGCGAGAAATTGGGCAAACTGCCAGTCGCGCGTTTTCGGGTTCTGCGGGTCGGTCATGAAACCGAACGCATGACCGCCGTATCGGCTGTTAGGAGTCCATTCGTGCATCTCTTGCGGATCGAGCGTCGTCTGGGCGCTGATCACTGCGGCACACCAGAGTCGTGTGGATTCATGCGCGATGGGATCACTGCTTTTCGGATCGGCCATGTCGTCATGGAATGCGAGCCACAGGCTGGTACAAGCACCCGCCGAGCCGCCTGACGCGCCGATACGCGCCTTGTCGATATGCCATTGCGCCGCCTTGCTGCGCAAGAACTGCAAAGCGCGCGCCGCATCATGCATGGGCCACGCTACCGGCGGCTTCACCCCTGCCGCATATGCGTGGGAGGTGTAGCGGTAGTTGATGGAGACGACGGAAATGCCGGCGGCCAGATACGGAGTGACATCGAAGCCTTTTTTATCGCCAGCCACCCATCCGCCACCGTGGATGAAGAACAAGACGGGCGCAGGGATATCCGATTTCGCCTGGTAAAAATCCAGCACTTGCCGCTCATGCGTACCGTAAGGGACATTTGCGAATGTGGGTTGGTCAGCGGCGGCGGCAGACACGGGTGTTGCGATCGCACTGAGCAAAGCGCAGGCGAGAAGCTTGGAAGTGAGTTTCCTCATCAGACTGAAATGGTTAGCGGAAATCCTCGGCGAGGTGCGGTTTGTTTTGGAGCACGGCTTCGATGCGTGCCATCACGTCGTCGGTGAGTTTGGGCAACACGTCGATGGCCTTCATGTTTTCGGTGACTTGCGAGGCGCGCGACGCACCGGTGATGACCGTGCTGACGTTGGGGTTCTTCAAGCACCACGCCAGGGCCAATTGTGCCAGGGTGCAAGCGAGGTCGGTGGCAATCGGCGCGAGTTGTTGCACCTTGCCGATTTTGATTTGCGTCTCCGGTTTTTCGAATTCCGTGCGCAGCCACTCGTAACCGGGCAGTGAGACGCGTGTGCCTTGCGGCAGCCCGTCGTTATACTTGCCCGTCAGCAATCCGCTCGCCAGCGGACTCCAGATCGTTGTGCCCAAGCCCAGCAAGTCATAAAGGCGTGCATATTCCTTTTCGAAGCGCACGCGCTCCAGCATGTTATACTGCGGTTGTTCCATCAACGGAGGTATCAGATGCTCCTGCCGCGCGATGGCGTGTGCTTCCATCAACTCCTGCGCGCTCCACTCACTGGTGCCCCAGTAAAACGCCTTGCCCTGATTGATGACGTGCGTCATGGCGCGGACGGTTTCCTCGATCGGCGTGTGGCAGTCCGGGCGGTGGCAAAACACCAGATCGACATAATCCATCTGCAAGCGCGCCAGCGACGCATCCAACCCTTCGATGATGTGCTTGCGCGACAGGCCCTTGTCGTTGACTCCCTGGCCGCCCCAGAAAATCTTGGTGGACAATACCAGATCCGAGCGTTTCCACCCCGCCTGCTTGATTGCGTTGCCCATGGCGATCTCGCTCTTGCCGTTGGCATAAACTTCAGCCGTGTCGAAGAAATTGACCCCTGCGGCGTGAGCGGCCGTCATGCACTCATAGGTGAGATCATCGCCGATTTGCTGACCCCATGTCACCCAGCCACCCAACGATAACGCGGAGACCTGCAGACCCGACCGACCCAGATAACGATAATGCATAGCGACCGCACTCTAAATGCCCGGCACGGCCCGACCAGCAAAATCCCTGTGGATGAGGAATTCACGAATCACGATTCGTGACTACCCAGGTAGCCTCCCGTGCCTGGATGCCTGGTCCCACCTCACCTGATGGAGTCCAAGCTTGAGTTCAACCATCATCGGATGATCCACTGCGGCGGCGGATGCTTTTTTTCCGTGCGCGGATTTTTCCACTCGTCAGGGGTGGAATGGGTGGCTAGGGTCGCGTCGGAAATCAATCGACCATTCCGGCCAAGTTGGCACGGTCGGTGCTTATGAAACCACACCCAACCACCGCACCATGAAAAAAATTGAAGCGATCATCAAACCGTTCAAGCTTGAAGAAGTGAAAGAAGCCCTCGCGGAAGTGGGGGTGCAAGGCATGACGGTCACCGAAGTCAAGGGCTTCGGTCGTCAAAAAGGGCACACCGAGATTTACCGGGGTTCCGAATACACGGTGGACTTCCTGCCGAAGGTCAAGATCGAGATTGTGGTGGACGACGCGCAAGCCGACAGCGTGGCCGCCGTGATCGTGAAGAGCGCAAACACCGGCAAGATAGGTGACGGCAAGGTATTCATTTCCACGGTCGATCAAGCGATCCGCATCCGCACGGGTGAGACGGGATCTTCCGCAGTGGCGGTGAATTGATCACGCTGCCCGCATTGATCCAACGGGCGAGGGGTCCATCTCCGGGAGGCGGCGGATTTGTCATCTGCGCGCGCTTTGCCAATCGAGGAAGGCACCTCCCAAGTGGCTGGCGACGTCGCTTGGGGCGAGTGATTCTGCGGAGATATGGGGTTGATTGAGGGAGATTTCCGCGCTGCGGCCGCAGAGCCATGCGGCGAGGGCGGCGGCTTCGAGCGGTGCATCACCGTTAGCGAGGCGCGCGCCGATGACCCCGGCGAGCAGGTCTCCCTGGCCGCCGCTTGCCATGCCGGGGTTGCCGGTGGCATTGCACCACAGCGGGTGACCGCTGCGGGTGACGAGAGTCCGGCAACCTTTGAGCAACAGGGTGGCGGGGACCCGCTCCGAGAAGGCACGTGCGGCCATTTCCCTTGTTAGCCCGGTGAGATCCGGTGCCAGGCGACGGAATTCACCCGGATGAGGCGTGATCACATGCCGTTCCGCCAACATCCCGATTCTGCCGGAATGGGCGATGAGATTCAAGGCATCCGCATCAATGACCGCCGGGACGGCGGAATGAGCGATGAAATCCAACAGTCCATCCGCAGTGGCGGCGTCCACCGCGCCGATGCCGCAACCCACCACCCACGCGTCGCACTCAGATTCCCACAATTCCCGTGGTGAGACATAGCTGCGGACGATGATTTCCGGCGGGCATTTGGCCGCAATCACCGCGGCGGCCTGGGTTGGGACGTGAAGCGTGATGAGTCCCGCGCCGCCGCGCAAGGCCCCGGTTGCTGCTAGAACCGCGGCTCCGGGGTAGCGCTCCGATCCGGCAAGCACGGCCACGCGGCCCGCCATGCCTTTGTGGAAATCGAAGGGCCGGGGGGATTTTGCCCAGGCCAGCGTCTGCGGCGCAATCAGTGCCATGTCGCCGGTGCCGGATGCGGCGAGCACTTCGACGGGTACCAAGGCGAGGACGCCGGTGGCATTGGCCGCATGACCGGCTAACAGCCCGCTTTTCGCATTGCCGATCATGAAAGTGATGTCGGCCGTCACGCTGCCGGGGAAACTCACACCGGTGTCCGCATCGATGCCGGACGGCAGATCGACTGCTGCGACGCGGGCGGCCGCATGCTGCCTCAGCCATTCCATTTCCCCCGCCAGCGAGCGCAGCGGCTCCCGCAACTGGCCGGAGGATCCGCTGCCAAGCAGACCGTCTAACAACACCAGGGGGGCCACAACATCGCGCCATGCCGGTGGGCCATCGAGTGGGGCATCGAGTCCGAGTTCCTGCCACTTGCGGCGCGTCAACGGCGCGCAATCCTCTATCGGATAGGCATTCCTGACCGCGATCTTCCAGCCGAATTGATTGCGCAGCACCCGCAGAGCGACCAGCGTGTCGCCCGCATTGTGGCCTTTGCCGAGATACCCGACGAGCGTGCCGGGAGTCGGGAAAAACCGGCCGAGTGCGTGGCCCAACCGCTCGCCCGCGAGGTCCAGCAGCCGCTCCTCGGTCCATCCCGCCGCGAGTGCCGAGGTTTCCGCAGCGCGCATTTCCGTGAGAGTGACCGCAACCATGCCGGCACTCTACTCCGATTGCAGATCAGATGCAGCCAGAAAAAGGATTGGGGATTGAGGATTGAGGATTGAGGATTGAGGATTGGAAGAGAAGAAGTCATTGGTCATTGGTCATTGGTCATTGGTGAAGAGGAAGAGATAGGGGATTGGGGATTGGGGATTGAGGATCACAGGAGGAAGAGAAGAAGTTGAAGGGTCATGGATCATGGGTGAAGAGGTCGAGATTGACCGTCAAAGGACGCCAAGGAACGCGAAAGGAACGGAGCACGGGCATTCCTGCCCGTGTCTTTCTTCCGAAGCCTAAAAATGTGCAAATTGCTTGTTGATTCTGGTATAAATGTAAATCTGCAAAAGTTTAAAGGAACTGAGAGATATACAGCATTACACATAGCCTGTATGTCCAAGTGCGATCAAGGAGTTGTTAAGCTGCTTCTTGAATCTGGATCTGACCCAACAATCACTGACATGTATGGAAAAACACCCTTGGATTATGCTCTCGAAAATTCAAAAGCAGCGCAGCCATGGGCGAAAAGTTTTCAGGAAAAAGTAGAATTGATACAAAATCATCTCAAAAGTCGAAAAGGTCCGTGACCGGGGTCAGTGAAAGCGCCGGAGTAAAGGTCGGTTTCAAACACCATCTTCCCGCCATCGCCACGGGCCATGACATGATACACCGCTCCCGGATACTGGAATCTCAACGGCCTCGCCATGCCAGCTTCTCTTTCATTGCCGCTCCCGCGTCAATCCTCATTTGTCGCAATGCGCGGACTGGTTCCGATTCATGATGGTGCCGGTGGCTTGATCGGTAATGGATGACATGGTGGGTCATCCTAATCACTCACGGCCGGTGCTGGATAGTGGGGTTCTGCTGACCGCTTGCGATACTACGTAACCGTCCTAAAATTCTCCCCCTACCCACGGCGGCGCGGTCTGCTAGGCTCGGGCCATGTCTTTGAAAACATCACCCCGGTTCCGGGGACGTAACGGACGGGCCGCCCGCGCGCGGTTCGTGGAAGTGGAGATGCCC
>CAISTY010000053.1 GCA_903888515.1 Akkermansiaceae bacterium
ACGATCAAGAACTCATTCAAAGATTTTTTTTGGCGGACGCAAGGATTATTGTCGGGTATTTGAATTTTGGAGGATAGCCGTCCCGGCTGTCTCGGACAACAGGGCGTCCCGCCTGTTGGCATTCCGCTATGGAGATGAGGTCTCCGGCAGACGGAGCGGGACGCTCCGGGCACGGTCTGGAGCAGGATGCTCCAGCTACGCTGCGATTGCCGTATCCCCGGCTGTTACTGAGCAGTTCCTGAGTTGGAATACATTCGGTTAGCCGCAAAGAGGCAGTAGAAACCACAAAAAATGAATGCCATCAGGCTTATTGCGTATCTTGCGCATTTTTGCGGCAAAAAAAATACTGTAGGGCAAACCAAGAACTCATCATTATGCCTGATCATATTCAACATTATTTTGCCTCGGTTATCACAATCTCGTTATTACCGGCTGTTTTCGGATTTCCGATAGTGAATACAATGCGTGTGATTGTGTTCCAGTAATGTTTCAAACCACTGTCGGTGATCCTGGTAACTTCGATTTTCGGTGTTAGATTTTTCACGTTGTATGCCATGTCCAGCACGAAACCATCGCCTTGGAGTTGCAACACTCCCGTGCCGGTATCGGCGACTTTGCAACTTGTTACGAAATTCAGGGTCGATGGCGTTGACAGTTGCTTCAATTCGTAATTATCGTTGATTACAAATCGTTTGCCGCGTTCGAGCGTGTAACTGCGAATCCATTTACTTACCTGTGCCGCTTCAGGATAGGCCTTGCAAATATCCGTTGAAAAAACGGCTTTTTCCGCATTTGCGGCAAATGTCGTGTTGGTGGCTTCGAATTTCCGCCCGTCTTTCTGGTCGATCCCGTTTATTTTCGGCAGGTTGTGGTACTGCGACTGCATGGTCCAGATTTCGTAACGCCGCCTGCTGAATGTCTTCATCGTATAAGTTTCGCGGCCAATATCAACCAAACAAGGCTTGCCGTTGAAGTACAAGACACAGGTTCCCAAATCGTTGTGGTTGTGACTTTCCGCATTGTGCCCGCCTTTAGCCGCAAAAAAGAAACCTGCTGGCGAACCGGCTTTATCGCGTGCCCCGGCAACCTGTGTTTCAGGCAGCCAAAAATCGCCGATCAACGCATTTTCCGCTTCAGCATTGGCAATTTCCTTCAGGTGCATCAACTGCATGATTTGTTCATCCACTTTTCCTTCGGGAACTTTTCCGCTCCAGTCCTGCTTTTTGGCCAAAAAAGCGCCAAACTTCCGCATGATGGGGTCGTTGATGTCCTTGCCATAGCTGTAAACAATCTGCGGACGGCCGCCGGTCGTGGCATCCGCATCGGCGAAATTGATGAAGTAGGGATATTCGATATATGCCTTGTAAATATAACTTCCCATGTTTCTAACCACCTTGTTTTCATACACATCGAATTTGCCGTTGGTGGCGCGTTTCAGCAAATCGAGGCACTGGTACAGCGATGCCCCCGCCCTGCTCCAGTAACTCGGCCCTTCGTCACAACCACCGTCATGCGGATAGGAATTGATAAACCGGTCGAGTGATTTCACCACTTTCCCAACACCTTGTGTTTTTTTCGCATGATCATCCTCGAGAATCAGAATCGCTGTCAGCATGTTGTGGTTGGTCCAGGGATTCCAGTTGTTTACAAGGCGCTTTCCTTCCAACGCCTGCCACCAGAAATCATTCCTTTCATAATACGGAATCACGGCTTTTTTCATGATCTCGTTTTTCAGTCTTTTGGCAACAAGCGGGTGTATCTTGTCAAATTCATCCTTGAATAAAAACCAGGTCCACGACAGCATGTTCGTGATTTCGCCAACACCAAGATCAATCACGGGTTCATCGGCATCGGGCAGCCCATGCGGCGCTTTTTGTGCAGTCAGGTGCGCCGACCAACCCCACCAGGTTTGTTCGCTGTAGAACCAAACGCCATTCACAATCTGGTCCATGAAGCGGCCTTGGCCTTCGGTTAGCTCGCCCATTACCAGCGCCATTAACGCCGCGCAGGGGGCGGCAAACACGTCCTGCCGGCGATCGCCCGAACGGATGATTTCGAGATAATCGGTGGCTTTCACAGCAGGCCAGTTGTAATCAAGCGCCTTTTCGGCTTCTTCGATGTATTGCTTTCTGAATCCTGCGTGAAGGTTGTTCCAGAAAGTGCGATCATGGTAATCGGGAAAACCGATTTCAGAGAAGTTTTTGATCAAAGCCTGCGAAAGGCCGATTTCTTGCGCCTCCTTTTGAAGTACATCGCGTGTTTCTTTTGAAAAACCGTTCAACGACAAACAGCCAAATAATAGGATAACCGCTGATTTTTTACTGATTGCTGGGAAATTGTGCATGACTGATAGGTTGGTGGCTGTTAGGTTGTCGGATGTTAGATTTTGGCTGTTAGGTTGGTGGCTGAAGTTGTATCACAAGCGAACGGGGAGGAACATCGCAATGCCGGAATCGACGGGGCCGCGCGGCGCTTCAGCGGGGTTGCGGCTGCCATGCCTTGATCGCGGCTTCGAGGGCGGAGGGTTCCAGCACGGTGTTGTCGCTGGCGTGGATTTTTTCGGGCGGGGTGTTGTTGAAGCGCAGCGGCTGGGTGTTGGCGGGGACGGTCCATGCGTTGTGGCGCACTTCGAGCGGGCCGGCCTTGTGGAAGCGCAGCGGCGAGCGGTCGGTGTGGTGGATCAAATTGCGTTCGATGGTGAACTCGCTGGATCCTTCATCAAGGAACATGCCGTTGCTTTCGGCGCGGCCGGCGTTGACCGGGACGTCGTGGATGTGGTTGTTGGCGAGCACCGAGCCGGGCTGGCTGCCCAGGGTGTAGATGCCGCCGCCGTCGGAGAGCATTTGCAGGACGTGGTGGATGTGGTTGCCTTCTATCCGGTTGCCACCGCAGGGGGTTGGGCTGGGGTTCCACATCCATCCGATGGAGATCCCGGTGTATGGGAGATGGCGAACTTCGTTGTGGAGGATGCGGGTGCCTTTCACCAGTCCGGCCCAGATGCCGACGGCGCCATGACACTGAGTGCCGCAGTGCTCCACGAGGCAGCCTCTGACTGAGTTGCCGCAGGCGGCCTGGGCTGGATCGGCGGTCCACGGGCGGCCATCGGGCAGCCTGCGTTCGGCTCCCTCGCCGATGCCGATGCCGTTGCCGGAAACGTCCGAGACGTGGCAGGACTCGATGGAGCAGTCGCGGGTGAGCGCGCCGACAAGCACGCCGGAGCCGCCGAGGTGTTGGAAGCGGCATTGGATGAAGGTGACGCGTTGTGCCTGTTCGACCTCGATCGCCCACGGGACGAACTGCCAGTTTCCGTGAGGGTCTCCCTCGCCCGCGCGCTGGTCGCGGGGGATGTGTTTGGTGGCCTGGCCTTCGGCGTAGCCGGTGGGCGGGACGTCCCAGCGGCAGTGGTGGAAGGAGATGTTCTCGATGCGGATATCGGTGGCCGGGTTACCGGGATCGCCTGAGATCCGCAGCAGTTTGGTGGCTGCGGGGACAATGGTTTCGGTCTTGCCGGGAGACTCACCGGGTCTGGGCAGGTAGATGATCCGCTGGTTGGCGGGTTCGTGGCACCAAGTGCCGGGTTCGGTGAGGAAGGCGCTGCCATTCTCGAGGCAGAACCGCGGGTGGGGTTCGTACTGATCGATGACGAAGTGGGCGGCGGGGAAACCGATCGGGCCGGTGGTCTTGAGCAGCTTGTTTTCGATCGAGGCGACCGGGATACGGCTGATGCTCCAGTCGTGAAGGAACAGCAGTTCGAGACCGGGGGCAAAGGCGGGCAGAGCGGACTGGGAACTGAAGCCGCTGCGTTTGTCGGGCAGGGCGACATCGACCCGCAGCCAACCGGTGGCGGGAAACCGGGAGCGCGGTGCGCGTTGCCCATCCACAAACAGCTCGCGGAGCGCTCCGCCTGTCCACGGATGGATCCAGCGGCCGTTCTCGACTTGCCAGTTGGTGAGCGGTTGGCCGCCGCTGATGATGGTGCCGTCCACGCCGCGGATGGTGAGTGGCTTGCCGCGCGTTTCGCGGGTGGTGATGGTGAGCGCGCCGGTGATCCGATGGCGGCCGGCGGCGAGGTGGAGGGCGAGTGGTTCGGCCGGGGCCTTGGGCAGGGCCGCGACGGCCTCGGCCAGGGTGGCGAAGGGCTTGGCGGCGGAGCCGTCGCCGCCGGGTGCGGCGGTGGGACTGACGTGCCAGTCGGCGGCAAGGGCGGGCAGGCAGAGCAACACCCAGAAGAAAGACATTTTCACTCCGGGATAACGTGCCGCAGCGGGCGTTTCTGTCAAAAATCCGGGCGGCGCCGGACTGTTAAAAAATTGGGGCGAAGGCCTTGGGTAGAGCCGGTGGCCGGACCGGCCTGCCTGTCGCTGCCTTGGCGAAGACTGGCGGGCGGGGCAATCCTGTTCAATTAAGAAATTCGAACCGCCGATGGACGCAGATGAACACAGATCAAATCAAAAATCTCTCTTCATCTGCGTCTATCTGCGTTCATCTGCGGTTAAAACCCTCTTTTCTTCCTGCTTCATTGAACGGTATTGGGCGGGCGGGGAAATGGGGGTTGCGGGGGAAAGGGCGGCTGCAACGGCACAAAAAACCTCAACCCCGCAGCCTACCAAAGAGTCAGTCCGGCGTTCCCGTTCCCCGTTATCCAATACTTCGAAAATGATTTTTTTGCCTGCGTCGTCTTTTTTTATTGACTCGTTCCTTATTTTTGGCAAATCCAATGCGCGCACCCGATCCCCCAAACCCAGCAACCCCGAATCCACCATGAAAACAGAAATCGCCTTCATTCGCCGCACTGTAGCGGCGGTCTGCGACCGTCGCCGATTTTTCCGCCCCGCCCAAGATGCTGCCAGTAAAATCAATAATCGCGCATTTTTACCTTGACATGTGCCCATCTGAACATCCTAACTGACATCGCGCCGCAACGCCCATCTCTTGTTATCGTGCCTGCCCACGCCCATACCCACCCGGATTTCCCCAATGACCCGTCAAAATGGGAACCGCTCTTCACCCCGTTCGGAAATGCAGAAGACCAGTGCCAAGGCGATCACTGCGATAAGTGCCAACGCATGGAACCAGATCATGGCCATCTCAACAAAGTCGCCTTCTGGACTGCCAAGTTCGCTGCGGAAATGTTTCCCCCAGTCTCCGCCGAGGCGAAATCCGCCCACGACTGGGGCTTCCTCGCCGGACTCTGGCATGACCTCGGAAAATTCGCTCCAGAATGGCAGGAATATTTGAAGAGGAAATCGAGCGACACACATAAAGACGAAACCGGCGGCACCGAAGACCACACCACAGCCGGAGCTTTTCATGCCATGAACCAGGTTCATCTTGTCGGACACTTGCTCGCTTATGCAATTTCCGGCCATCATTCAGGACTCCTCAATGGCACTGCGGCCACTACGGAAGAAGCCAGTCTCGCAAACCGCTACCGAAAAGCTTCAGAGGGAAGGATTCGCGATTATGTCGCTCCCACTCCGCAAGAAATTCTTGAAGCATCTGTAAATCTAAACCTCTTTCCTGAACTTCTACGTGATGCAGCCGAGCGCAAGGATTCAAACCGCTTTGCGACGTTTACGCGCATGATTTTCTCGTGCTTGGTTGATGCAGACTTTCTCGCTACAGAATCTTTCATGTCATCTCGGGCGCCCCGAGTACGCCCCAAATGGCCATTGGATACCCTCGCATTGATGGACGTAGCTCTAAATAATCACCTTGCCGACTTTTCTCAAGATACCCAGATTAAAGAATACCGAGCTTCAGTTCTCAATGCCTGTTTGGTTGCGGCTGTCCGTCCCTCTGGCATCTCCACGCTGACAGTTCCTACAGGAGGTGGGAAAACACTTTCCTCACTCGCTTTCGCTCTGAAACACGCTCTCAAACACGGCATGGATCGCATTATCTATGTGATCCCGTTCACTTC
>CAISTY010000054.1 GCA_903888515.1 Akkermansiaceae bacterium
ATCGCCGGTCTTGGCCGCGACGGATTCGGTGGCGTGACTGAGCAACGCTGCGAGCGGCACGATGGCCAGCACCGACATGACAAACAACCACGTGTGCGCGGCGGGCTGGAGCCGCGCCACGATGAACAAGCCCGGAACAAAGGCCAGCAGCCACAGCAACGGGTTGTGACGGATTTCCTGGAGAAGGATTCTCATGAATTTCGTGGTTCTCTCAGGAACGATGGCATCAGCGCATCTGCGGCCAATTGAACCCGGCACAGCCATTGCCACAACGGCCCGCCCGGCACCAGCAAAATGTCCTGCGCTTGCGCTGTGCCGTATCATTCGGTTTCAATTCTTGACATCGGAATGCGGTGGCATAGATTAACGCCATGAATGCAGCCAGAACACTGACACTGCGCTTGCCACAGGGCCTCTATGAACGAGCCAGTCGTCTGGCCGTGATGCGTGGCCAAAGCCTCAACCGGCTGTTTCAAGACGGTCTCCAACTACTTGACGCGCAGGACCGGGACCAGCGCTTGTTCGACGACTTCACAGCCATCGCGGATGCACAGGGCGATGAGTCCGATGTCGGTTTTGCCTTCGTCGCCCAAACCGAAACACTCGACGTGTCATGAATCCGCCCGTCATCCGGCGCGGCGAAATCTGGTTGGTGGACTGGTCGCCGGGGCGGGGTTCCGAACAACTCGGCAAACGACCCGCCCTTGTCATCCAGACCGATGCCGCGAACTCCAACTCCCGCTATCCTAACACGATTGTGGTCACTCTCAGCACCAAGGGGCTGCCCGTCGCCACCCACATCCCCATCGAACCAGACGCCGACAATGGCCTCCGCGAGAAAAGTTGGGTGAAATGCGAGCAGGTTCTCACGGTCTCAAAACAACGCCTCCATCAGCAATGGGGCCGTCTTTCGGCGACCGCCATGTCCAAGGTCGAGTCCGCCGTCAAAACCGCCTTGGGCATGTAGCCATCACCACCATGAACCCGCCATCTCACAAAACCAAGATCGTCGCCACCATCGGTCCGGCCTCCCGCTCGCCTGACATGTTGGAACGCCTGATCCGCGCCGGCCTCAACGTCGCGCGACTCAATTTTTCCCACGGCGACTTCAGTGGCCACGCCGACAACATCGCGCGCATCCGTGCGGCGGAAAAGGCCACCGGCCAACGGGTCGCCATCATGGCCGACCTGCCCGGTCCGAAGATGCGCGTCGGCAGGATAGAGCCGGAGCCGATCGAACTCGTGCCGGGCGCGCCGTTCACTCTAACCAGCGATGACATCGTCGGCGATCAGCAGCGCGTTTCGATGAGCTTCGAGCCACTGCCGCGCGTCGTCAAACCCGGCGACCGCCTCTATCTAAACGATGGATTGGTGCAACTCGTCGTCGAACGCGTGCAGGGCAACGACGTTCACTGCAAGGTCACCGTAGGTGGCGAACTGCGCTCGAAAAAAGGCCTCAATCTGCCCGGCATCGATCTCGGCATCAGCGCCTTCACCGCGCATGACCGGGCGTGTTTGGAGTTTGCTCTAAAGCATGACGTGGATGCGGTGAGCCAGTCGTTTGTAGAGACGGCGGCCGACATCGAGGCGGTGCGCGCGGCGGCGGTGGAGATCGGCCGTGTGCCGTTCATCATCGCCAAGATCGAGCGGGCCGACGCCTTGAACCATCTGGATGCCATCCTGCAGGCAGCGGACGGCATCATGGTGGCCCGCGGCGACCTTGGCGTGGAGGTGCCCATCGAGGGAATCGCGATGTTGCAGAAAAAAATCATCGCCCAGGCCAATCTGGTCGGCAAGCCGGTCATCACCGCCACTCAGATGTTAGAGTCGATGACCACCAGTCGTCTGCCGACGCGTGCCGAGGCGACCGATGTGGCCAACGCCATCCTCGACGGCACCGATTGCATCATGCTCTCGGGCGAATCCGCGATGGGCCATTATCCTGAGGAATCCGTGGCGATGCTGGCGAGGATTGCCGCCAGCGCGGAAGCGTACCGTGCGGCCGAGCGGTCGGATGCATGGTCGGTGCGACGGCGTCCGGCACCACCGACGAACGCGGCGGAAGCCTCCTCGGAAGTGGTGGAACACGCGCTAACAGTCGTGCCTTCCGCGGCGGTTATTGTCCCCACACGCAGCGGAGCCACCGCACGCATGATCTCGCGATTCAAACCGGGCGTGTGGATCGTCGCGGTAAGCCAGGACGCTGCCGTCTGCCAGGCCCTGGCTTTTTCCTACGGCGTGCAGGTGGTCCACCTCGCCAATGAGCCGGCAAGATGGAATGACTTCGCCCGCAACTGGCTGAGCGAACATCAGGTGCCCGGCAACATCGCGATTCTGGTGGCCGGTCCGTCATCAAGCAACCCCGATGCCAACTATCGTCTTGAATTCCTGCGCGTCGGGAACCAGCGTGGCGCTCCGAGCGCCCGCAATATGGCATAACGGATTTCTCAACGGCCTTTACCTCCCCCCAAAGCAAATCTAGCAGTAATAACAAGTTCCAACTATCATGGAGACGCATACGACGGCAATGACCCGACGGGAGTTCATCGGCAATGTGCTGGTGGCGGCCCCATTGGCAGTGGGGTGTGTGACGGCGGCCGCGGGTGCGGCGGAATTGGAAGATGGCAAGCAGCACGCGCCATCCAAGAACCCGACGCCGGTCTTTGATCTGGAACGGCATCCCCATTTCGTCCCGTGGGTCGATCCCCGGTCTGGAATCCGCACGTTCTTGCTCAACGAGCGCGTCTCGCCGGTACAGCAGACTTTCTACTTCGTCAATCCGGGGATCTCGGACGACGGGCGCTTCTTGTGGTTTTTCTCGGCATGGGATCCGGCACCCTACAGGACCTTGAGCGTGGTCAGTCTGGATCCCAAGGCACCGCTGATCCGGAACTTCCCGCATGCAATGCCCGATGGCAACCCGCTGGTGGCCCCCGAGGGAGACGCCATCTACTTCTCCATGCGCCAAAGCGTGTACAAGATGGACCTCACCGGCAAACTCACCGAAATCGTCAAACTCGATCCGGATTTCATCCGGGGTCGCAGGGTCGGGCGTCTCTTCAGCCACCTCACGCTGTCTGCGGACGGCAAGCACTTCCTGCTAGACGGCGAGATTGGCAACCACTGGTACGTGGGGCTCGGCTCGCTAGAAACCGGCAAGGTCACGATCTTGAAGGAGTTCGGCAGCCACCACAACCACGCTCAATTCTCTCCGGTCGATCCCGAGTTGTTCCTGATCGCCAATGACTGGTGGCACGATCCGGATTCCGGCCAGCGCTACGCCTACAACAAACGCATCTGGCTGATGCGTACCACCAGTTCGGGCGTCGAACCGCTCAACCCGAAGAACTACATCGAAGAACCACCCGGAAGCTACGGCACCAGCGCCTCGCACGAGTGGTGGTCAAAGGACGGCAAGCTTTGTTGGATCGACTACGGCAAGGGTGCTTACGAGTGCGATGTCCGGACGCGCGAGGCCGTGCATGTCTGGAAACGGCCACTGTGCCACGGGCACTGTGACCCCACGCGGCGCTTCTGGACTGCCGATCAGTCACCGTACTATTGGGATAAAGAGCCGTGTCAGGTGTTATTTTGGGATCGCGAGCTTGAAAAGGGTGCGGAGATCATGTCGGGTATGCCACAGCCGCCGGTCCCACGCCGGATGTATCACCTCGACCCTCATCCTCAGTTCAGCCCGCAGGGGAGCCATATCAGCTTTACTGCGACCGTGCGCGGCAAGATCGACGTGGCGATAACCCCGGTCGCGGAGATCAGGACGAAGCTGACGTGAAAACACCGCAACATTGAAGAACGGAATGATGCAACCACATCATTCGGGTCCACACCCGCCCGCCTGGTTCTGTGCGAACAACCTGAACCCATAACTCCATGAATCATCCCCAACTCATCGAGTTTCTCAAACAGCAACTCAGCTTCTGTCATCATTTTTCCGACGCTCACCTCCGCGAACTGGCTGACGGCTCACACATGGTGTCGTTCGAAGCCAACGAAGCCGTCGCCCACCAAGGCGACGAAGCCAGGCACTTCGGGGTGGTCTTGAGCGGCGTGGTCAACGCATCGGTCCTCGGCGACGGGGGCACGCGCCAGGCGCTCGGATCATTGCAAGCCGGCGACACGTTCGGTGAGATGGCGTTAATGACCGGCAATCCTCTCCAGGCGGATTTCCTGGCCAAATCGCACTGCGAGGTTCTGCTCATTCCCGTTTCGCTCTTCCAATCCATCATCATGGCCGAACCGGGCGCGGTGCGGCACATCTCGCGCACCATCGCGCAGCGCATGCAGGCGATTATGGCGGATCCGCTGAAAACGGCCGCGGCACTGCGCCAGGGCGATGATCCCTACGGCTTCAAACTCAAGGGCGAACGACCCGAGAAAATCCTCGTCATCAACTGCGGGTCATCCTCGCTGAAATATAGCTTCCATGACACGACGGACGCGTCACGCCACGCCCGCGGGCTGATAGAACGCATCGGTATCGACGGCACCCGCATCGCGCATCATGGCCCCGGCGGCGAGGTGAAACGCGAACTGCCCAAGGCCGGTTTTGCGGAGGCATTCAAGGAAATGTTAGCCGCATTGACGGCACCGCAAACGGGCGTTATCAGTGGCGCGGGCGAAGTGAGTGTGGTGGCGCATCGCGTCGTTCATGGCGGCGAGAAGTTCACCGAAGGAACACTCATCACCGACGAGGTTCTGGCGCACATCGAGGCGCTCAATCCGCTCGCTCCCTTGCATAACCCGGTGAACGTCGCCGGCATCCGCGAAATGCGCCGGCTGTTTCCCGCCGTGCCACACGTGGCGGTGTTCGATACGGCATTCCACCACACCCTGCCGCCATATGCCTATCTCTACGGACTGCCATACGAGTATTATACAAAGAAGGGCGTCCGGCGCTACGGCTTTCACGGTACTTCACATCAATTTGTCAGCTTGTGCGCCGCCCGGTTTCTCCAGCGCCGCCCGAATGAACTGCGCCTGGTGAGCTGCCACCTGGGCAACGGCTCATCACTCTGCGCCGTGGACCACGGGCGCTCGGTGGACACCACCATGGGGTTCACTCCCGCAGAGGGACTTATCATGGGCACGCGCTGCGGCGACGTGGACGCCGGCGTGCTCGCCTTCCTGGAACGCACCGAAGGCCTAACAGCCACGCAGAGCGAGGCGATCCTCAACAAACAGAGCGGCTTGTTAGGCATGTCCGGCGTGTCCAGCGACATGCGGGAGATCCTGCAAGCAGCCGATGAGGGACAGCCGCGCGCGTTGCTCGCGCTCAAGACTTATTGCTATCGGGTCCGCAAATATCTTGGTGCTTACGTCGCTGCCATGGGCGGCCTGGATGCGGTGGTTTTCACCGGCGGCATCGGTCAAGGCAGCGCGGAAGTGCGCGCGCTGGCGTTGCAGGGATTGGAGTGCATGGGCATCACGCTGGACGCCGGGCGCAACCTCAGCGCCCGCGGTTGCGACGAGGTGTGCCGGATCTCCACCGATGATTCGAAGGTGGCGGTGCTGGTCGTGCCCACCGACGAGGAACGCATGATGGCCCGCGAGGCGTTGCGCACCTTGAGCCGTTCCTACATCAGCCAGGTGCTGGATGCTCAACAACAACAACCGTTTCCCGTCGAGGTCTCGGCTCACCATATCCACCTCACCCAGGATCACGTCGAGGCGCTGTTCGGCGCGGGCCACCAACTCACCCGCCTCTCCGACCTCTCGCAGCCCGGCCAGTTCGCCTGCCAGGAACAACTCGCCATCATCGGACCGAAAGGCCGCATCGAACGCGTCCGCGTGCTTGGCCCTGCTAGAAAATACACCCAAATCGAAATCTCCCTAACAGAACAATTCAAGCTCGGCGTGCATCCGCCGATCCGCGAGAGCGGCGACATCGCGGACACTCCCGGATGCACGCTCGAGGGACCTGTCGGCAGCGTGCAACTGGAGCGCGGCGTCATCTGCGCGCTGCGCCACATTCACATGACTCCGGAGGACGCTCTGCGTTACGGCGTGCGCGACAAGTCGTCTGTGCGGGTACGCATCGCCGGCGATCGCGAACTGGTATTTGGCGACGTGCTCGTGCGGGTCGATCCGGGTTTCGCCCTCGCCATGCACATCGATACCGACGAGGCCAACGCATCAAACGTGCAAACCGGCGCGCAAGGATATATCCAGGGGATCCAGAACGAAGCGTGAAATATTTCCAGCTAGCGAGGCTTCGCCTCAGACCCAAGACAACAAGACCCAAGACGCAAGACGAAGAATTCGACCTACTGATGAGTTCTTGGTTTGCCCCACAGTATTTTTTTTGCCGCATGTCTCTGGGGTCAGTAGTATCAGATTCAATCAAGAGTTATTTTAAATTTCTTTTGGGGTGAAGGCCGTTGGAAGTGCCGGTGGCCGGACCGGAAGGCGAGAAAATGGGGGTTGATCGCCCGGTCCATGAGGTGACAATGAATAGCGATTTTCTCACCTCATTGGCTTTTCATGGGCACGGCGGACCGATTCCGCCGCTCCTTGAACTTTTTTGTCCTGCACCCGCTGTCAAGCCGCTGTGAAAATCGCTTTTCTTTCGCCGTCGAATCAGGCATTGATTTCCGAGATGTCCGATGCGGTTCACGATCTCTACCAAACCCACGCCTATCCGGCGATGAGCCATCCATCAACCGACCCGGCGGCTACAGCCGTCGCGGCAAGGCTGGCGGGACTGGACGCCCCGGACCCGTCCCACGCCAGGATTCTGGATATCGGCTGCGCGACCGGCCACAATCTCCTGCCGCTCGCGGCACGCTGGCCGAAGGCCCGCTTCACCGGAATCGATTTTTCAAAGCCGGCGATTGAAGAAGCCAGCGAATCAGCCCGCCTGGCCGGTCTAACGAATGTGGAGTTCATCGGGGCCGATTTGAAAACCTTCAATCCGGGCGATGGGGTAAACTATGATTTCATCATCAGCCACGGGATTTATTCGTGGGTGCCCGGAGCGGTCCGGCAGGCGCTGCTTGATTTCTGCGCCACAAGACTATCCCCGCAGGGAATCGCGATGATCAGCTACAATACATTGCCCGGATGGTCGCTGCGGAAATCCATTGCCAATCTCACAAAACTGCTGTCGGCGGAATCAACATCAAAACCCATCGGACAAGAACCCGAACAAATCCTCGCGTCGCTACTCATGGCGGCAGGCAACCATAATCCCTACAGCCGTTATCTAACACAAGTGCTGCACGACATCTTCGGACAGGGTGGCTACTTCCTGAGGTTCGATGATCTGGGGCCAATCAATGAACCCTGCACCTTCCTTGACTTCATCGCACATACCAGCCGGTCCGGTTTGCTCTATCTCGCTGAATCCCTGCTGTGCGAAAATTTTCCATGCGCCCTGGCACCTGAGGCGGCGGAGATCCTCAAACCTCTCGCCGGTGAACCGCACCTTCTCCAACAGACCATCGACGTGTTGACGAACCGTTCGTTCCGCCATTCCCTATTGTGCAGGGCCGACGCCCCGGTCGAGCGACACCCAAACCCCACTTCGGTGCTTAAATTCGCGGTCCGGTGTCCGCATGTCATGAAACACATCGCCGGAGGTGTTAGACTCATGAATCATTCGGGCGGAGAGTTGGCGCGATGCGAGAAAGCACTGGAGGTGGCCTTGTTCTCGGTGCTTTCAAAGACCAACCCCGAGACCGTGCCGTTTCATGAAGTCATCGTCCACATGGCCGAATTCCTGAAACAACCTTTTGATTACTCCCGCCACCTCCTGCCGCTCGCCGAGGTGGTGATGGAGGCTGCCCGCAAAGGACTCATTTCCCTCCGCTCCGAAGCTGTTCGGTTCAACCCGGAACCGCCCGCAGTGCCGGCTCTCGGAGCGCTGCGGCTTTTGGCCGCGCGAAATGGCCAGCCAATGGTCGATGCATACCACATGCCATGCCACCTGGATGATGAGCGCAAGCGGCAGCTAGCCGCCGCCATGGACGGCTCACGGACGATGGATGAATTGACGGCCCTGGCCAATACCAACGCGCCGGATTTCAATGTTGCGGCATGGCTCAAGCATCTGGCCGCGCGGGGGATGTTCGGTTGATGGCAATAAGGAGGCACGACCTTACTGTCGTGCCGCGAAGCGTGTGGCGAATATGTGAGTGAGGAGGAGCACTGAACCTACAAAGGAAAATGAGAACCACGGATTACACGGATTTCACGGATTTTAAAAGAGTTAGAAAAATGTTTGGATTAACCCTCTGGGTGATTGCAAGGAAATTGCTTTTGAGGTGAAGGCCGTTGGAAGTGCCGGTGGCCGGACCGGAAGGCGAGAAAATGGGGGTTTTAAAAAAGAAGATATTTGTTCTCAAAATCCAGGAGCCATCTCTTCCTCCACAATCCGCCGGCATAACCCGTTAGTGAGCCGTCTGATCCGATAACCCGGTGGCAGGGCACAATGATACTGACGGGATTGGCGCCATTAGCTGCAGCCACTGCACGTATAGCCTTCAAATTGCCCATCCTGATTGACAGTTCTTTGTATGAAATGGTTTTTCCGAAGGGGATCTTCAGGAGTTCATTCCAGACTTTTTTCTGGAATTCCGTGCCTTTAAGATCGAGTGGAAGATCAAATATTTTTCTTTTCCCGTTAAAGTATCCATCAATTTGAGTTGTAAACGGCGAGTCCCGGAAATCTGCTCTAAGCTCTTCGCCCTCAGCCTTATCTATAAATACCAATCCTGATATCCCCTTTTCGCTGCTTTCAATCCGGATGGTTCCAATGGGAGATTGATAATACATTTTCAATTGCTAGGAAATTGCTTTTGAGGTGAAGGCCGTTGAAAGTGCCGGTGGCCGGACCGGTGGGCGGGGAAATGGGGATTGGTCAGTGTCTTCAACAGGTTCTCCTTTCTGGATATTCAAATGCACGCGGTCAGGTGCCGATACCATGAAATGATGCATTTTCTTTCAGCAGTTCCTCGACCGTGGAGACTGGTATGGTTGAACCGGGGGCCGCGCCAATTGGCGCGTAATTCACGGCGTCGTCACGCGGGGTGATGGGGTGGCAGGCGGAAACCCCGGAATCATTGGAAACGCTGTCAGCGGCCGCATGTCTCTGGAACCAGTCCGCGCAATGCCAGCTTCTCTTCCATTGCCGCTCCTGCGTCAATCCTCATTTGGCGCAATGCGCGGACCCATTTCAAACAGCGCGATAATCCTTGGTTTGGTGATGTTGCCGGTCGAGACCAAGAGGAGCCGGGCGGGCTTGCGGGAAAGAATATGAGAATTCAGGAAATCGGCGTCCTCGCTGATCACCACCGCTTCATGGAGGTCTGCCAATTCGGCAATGGCACGGTCAGGAGTGCGGTTTCCCGCGTCGAGATCGAGGGTGTGCCGGGCGTTTTGCCCAAGCTCGTTAAGCCGGA
>CAISTY010000055.1 GCA_903888515.1 Akkermansiaceae bacterium
CTTGCTTGTCACGCACGACAATATGCCCGACCTCGCCGATCTTGAACCGGTCCGGTCATCTCCAAAATGTGCCAAGTCATTTTCCGGCAACAATCGTCAATTCCTCGACAATTCTAAGTCGAGGTCAGGAAGTCTGACCCTGCGTCGGCAACTTGCCGCCCGGCACCCCACGGAGAAGCAATGGATGGCGGCATCTCCAAAGCTCTTGTGGAAAAAGACCGCGAGTCCGAACGAAAAGTTTACAGCTGACGACGGCACCTATCAGGGAAAAATCGACAGCGCCGTCCCACAGGATCTCTTTTCGTGGTTTTATTTCCATGGTGAACCCGCAAAGGGGAAAATGGGCCACGGGGCAAGTGCCGGTGTTTTGGAACCGCTCAAGAAAGTAATCCAAATCCGCCGTTGGAAGGATGCCCGCACAAATATTGAAGCCGTTATCAGATCCCTACGACAACAAGAAGCCAATGAGGCTGGAGCCAACCAGGTCTTTATAAACCTCCGGCAGCGAGAAAGCGTGGTGCGCAAGGATTTGGAAGCGAATCGCCTGAACCTCAATGCCCTGAAAACAGCTGAGTCGGAGATGGGCAGAACCAAGGCCAGATTGGATACAGAACTCGCCGAGGTCAGTGCCCAGGCGAAGACGTCTCAAGTGCTTCACGAGCAGCTCCAAAAACACAAACTCGACGAGCAGAAGGCCGAACACGCGATCAAAACCGCTGACAATCAGGTCTGCGATCTCGTAAGAGAATCCCTGGCGATCCCCTTGCTCGAACCCACCTTCGGTCCTGCGGACCGACACTTGGCAGAACTTCGGCGCCGCAACCTTCTGCCGGCGGATGTGAGCAAGGGATTCATCGAACGCTTGCTCAAAGGAAAGCAATGCGTTTGTGGCACATGCCTCGATTCGGAGAAACGTTCGGAACTCACCAAATATCTGAGCCTAACACTGGCAGCCCAGACCAACCGCGATCTCGTCGCACTCGCCGATGCGCTTGAAGGTGGCAAGGACGGCGTGTTGCGCAGGAAATCCGCCGCATTTCCCAACCGCCTAACACGGTTGAAAGCCGAGCGAAGTGACGCCATCACCCTGCTCGGGACCGCCAAAAAAGCCATTGAAGGCCTCATGCCGAAGATCGAGCAGGCATCGATTGCCAGATTCACGGAGTTGGTGAATCAGGTTCGCAAGATCGAGCGGGAAATCGTCGAGAACCAAAGATCACAGAGCGAAAAATCTGATTCGATTCGCCAGCAGGAAAGCACCCTGACCAGCCTTGCCACCGAGCTTGCCAAGGCCCGCCCCAAAAAAGGCGCTGACAAGATGGCAGCGATTTCCAAGGCCATCGAGATGGCCGAAGATGTCCGGGAAAAGCTATCGGAAGGCGAAACCAAGTTCCGGCAGGCCGTCCATGGCATTCTGCAGGAGCGCCTGTCCCACTACTTCGGCGTCGCGACCAGCGGCAACACCGCGTGGATCGACCGCGAAAACTTTCTCCCTTCCATGCATGACCGCAATGGCCTGATCGTCACCAACCCCGGTGGAGGGGAACAACAGGTTCTTAATCTGGCCTTCGTCATCGCCTTGGCCGAGCTGCGCACCATGATCAACGAAGACATGACCACGGCGGGTCTCGGGGGCCGGTTACTGGGTGACCAGTCATTTGTCCTCGATTCCCCGTTCACCAGTGCCGACCCGAATTTCATGATGGCGATCGCCGAATTCCTGCCAGGCAATCTGTGCAGCAACAGGCATGCCCCATGTCATATTCCCGACACAAAACAGGCCATCATCCAACCATCCAGTGATGATCTGGCTCTTGCTTCCTGAATACTTCACCTTCGTCAGCAGTGGACGAGAAAACCCAACAGTTCTATTCGGCCAACGCTGGCAGACTCGCCAGAACCTACCAACAGGCGAGCAATACAATCGGAGAGCGATTGTTGCGCGCCTTTCATAAAAGCACACGAATCTTGGATGCCGGATGTGGCACCGGTCGGGATTTGTTGATTTTGCTCAGTGCCGCGAAAGACGCTATCGGCGTTGATCCGTGTCCTGAGATGCGCGGGGAAGCTAATTCCGTTTTAGATGCGGCAGGGCTCAACACCGACGGTCGCATCGTGGATGGCACGCTTCCTCACCTCGATCAATTCGATGACCAGTCCTTCGACGGCATTCTTTGCTCGGCGGTTTTGATGCATCTGCCGGAGGAGCAGCTGTTTGACGCCGTTTTCACATTGCGGCGCTTGCTCAAGCCGGGAAGTCCGCTGTTGGTTTCCATTCCCGAGCACAGGAATGACATTGATCCGACAACGCACCGCGACGAGCACGGACGATTGTTCGTAAGCCTCCCGAACACCAAGCTCACCTTGTTGTTTGAACGGGTTGGATTTGCGGTGAGGGAAACCGAGGTGGTTCCTGACTCACTCGGCAGACCGGAGATTTCGTGGCGGGTGACAGAATTTCGATTGGAGGAAACGGCTGAGAAACCTCTCCATCTGGTTGAAAGCATACTCAATCGCGACAAAAAGGACGCGACTTACAAGCTGGCTCTGTTCCGGGCACTGGCGGAAATCGCACAGACACAGTATCACCTCGCCACCTATCTTCCGGATTCAAAAGTCGGCATTACAATCACGGCGATCGCGGAAAAGTGGCTGCTCTACTATTGGCCGATCTTCGCCAACGACACGTTCATTGAGCAACGAACCAGTGAGAAGCCGGAAGGACGGGGTGCGGTCGCGATCCGGCGTCCGTTAAATGCGCTTATAGAACATTATCGACCTGCTGGAGGATTGTCCGGCTTCTTCTCGGACCTCCGCGCAGATCGACTCAGCAAGGAAGCTCGGACTCTTCAAAGGCAGGCCATGTCCAACCTCAACAACACGATCTGGAACATGCCTGTGCGTTACGCGGGCGGTGGCCAGTTTGATGTTCTCAGCTACGATCCAACACTCAAACTCGTGTGCATGAGTGACAGCTTGTGGCGTGAACTGTGCCTGACGGGGAGCTGGATCCAAGATGCTACCATCCTGCGCTGGGCTGAACTCACCGAACGGTTGAGCAACGGCAGGGTCAAAGCCAGCCTCGTGATTGACTGCCTGCTATCGATTCCGGATCCAAAACGTAACGTCAATGAGGCGAAAGGATACTACCTCAATCTTCCTTCACCGATTTGTGTTTGGTCCGGCCGATCGCTCTCAGAATCCATATTTGATATTGATCATGCCATGCCCTTCACGCTCTGGCGAAACAACGACCTCTGGAATCTTTTCCCCGCAGACAAGGCAATCAACAATCAGAAACGTGACCGGCTTCCGACCTACGATCTCTTGCAACGACGCCGCGATACCGTCATCGGCTATTGGGAAGGTCTAGCGGAAAATCTAGGTCCGAGGTTTTCGCGCGAGGCGCAAAGTCTATTGGGCCGTGACTCCTATGACCCTGATAATTGGCAGGCGAAGCTTTTCTCCAGATTTGTTGAGGCTTTTGAAATCACCGCATGTCAGAGAGGAGCGGGAAGATGGGAACCTGCCGTGAAGAACTTCGTTCCGCAGGCGGTCCTTGCCGGCAGCGATACAGCTATATGTGCTTCAAAGTCCATGATCCAGTCCCAATCCGTCTTATCAGACGTCGAATTCGGCGATGAGACACAAGTGCCTGATGGCAAGATTGTGGCGTTTGAACAAGTGGGTTCCGAGGCCTTCAAAACCTATCTGCCACTGGTTGGAAAAATCGCCGCCGGAAGTCCGTTTCACGGAATCAGCAACGACTCACTGGATTATCTTTGTGATCTCGATTGGGTTCTGGTTCCCAAGAAGCTCGCCAAGAAAAAACGATTCGTTGTCAGGGTTGGGGGTGAATCCATGAAACCGACTTTCGATATCGGAGACCTGCTTATCTTCGAATACCACCGTTCTTATTGCAGCCTTGGGAAAGTCGTGATTGCCAACATTCCGGAGTTCGGAGCGGGGAATTCCGGCGTTGAGGCGATCAAGCGGATTGATGAGACTGCTGCCTCCTGGGTCTTCCGTTCGGACAATCCAGAATACTCTCCCATTGAGGTTCCGAAAACCGACATATCTTACCCGATACTCGGCATTTTCATCGCCAAGCTGGATTTTCAGGAATAGCCAAATTCTGCTACTATGTTAGATTTCGTGATATTTGCGATGCCACGCAAGATGTTTGACCGCTGGTCTGAGGCTGGCGCTATTGTGGAAATTGAGGGGCTGTCCATCGAGTCCCGCCAGGGACCGGCCATGGGGTGACGACTCGGCAAACCGCCCGCTGGCGACATGGACAAGGAATTGGTCGCCCTTGGGGATGGCAGTCCAGAGGCCGGCGTCGAACATCCAGTGGGCATCGGGCGTGAGCGCGAGTCCGTTGCGGGGATCGTCGTTGCCGCTTTTTGCGTGCTGATGGATGTGGGCGGCCTGGACGATGTAACCGTCCGGCGTCTCCAGTTTGTAGCCGGTGAGGGCGCAGGTGAATTGGTAGCCGCTGGTGACATCGACCTTGAACCGGCTGTCGCGGCCCTTTTTCTGGCTGGCTTTGAAGGCAGCCGCATCCGTTTTGAAGGTGGCCATCTCGGCGGTTTCGGGCAACGGGAGCCGGAGCCGCTCACTCAATCCGGTTTGCTCGTTTGGCGGAAAATAGTTCGCGATCAATGTCATTCGGACCCTGTGGCGGAATCCGGCGTCCTGAAGGCACGCGAATAGATCGGGATCGAGATGGCAGAGGCGGGTGGTAAGCTTTGACTTTGAGGGTTGGCCGTCAGCGGTAAAACGCTCCCAGATTGCGTCCCGCTCACCGCCGAGCGCGTTGAAGGGCATGGTGATTTCAGGGCGGTTTTGTTGCCGCGCGAGGACCAGATCCCAGTAGCTTCGGAATTGCGAGACGAGGCGCACGTTGAAGGGCACCCAGCGATCCGGGATGTCACCGGACTCGATCAGGTCGATCACGCTGAGGAGCATCAGTGGCTTGTGCGGGGCAGTACCCCGCGACTGGGTTCTAGCAACATTGAGGTTGGCGAGCCGTCCCAGCAGGTGGTGTTCGATCTCATTCGATTTCATTGGGAGGCGATTCGGGGTTTGGCTGCGGTTGGGATGCCACATAGAGTATGAACTGCATGACGAGCACATCGTTCTGGTTGCGCGTCGGGCGGGAATGGAGTGAACGTTCGAGTTTACTTCCAACGGTCCAATCGATTTGTGATAGACACCGGGCAATCGGGTTCCACGATGAAGCACCCGCCGCAAGCCAGTTGCCTGCGGCGGCGGCGATGGCCCTCACCACTACCGGAGCTGCCGCGATGCTGGTTTCGCGGAGTTGTGGGGCGGTGATTTCCCGGTTGATGAATTGCTGCCAGGCGGGCATGTTCTGATAGACAAGAGTCCAAAATCCATAAAGGAATTCGGGCGTGGCGGCATCCATTTTCCCGCACGCGGCCATGAGACTCCGGGTTCCGCTTTTCAGGGCGTTCAAGGCCAATAGTTTTTTGGTCCGGGCACTAGGGAAACTGGATTTGATTTCGAGAAGTTGCGAGAAGATCGGATCATGCGATAAAAGATCGATAGTTTTGTGCAGTATTGACCCTTCAAGCTCTCGTTTCGTTGTTCGCGGCAAGGGTCGTGACGCTAGGGTCGCCGCCTCCGCATCGTGGCGCTTTACGATAAGGACTGGAATGGTTTCATCCCCGAGTTTCGGCTTCTTCATCAAAGCGATTTCGATGGCCTGGCATCGAGTCGAACCATCAAGAATCTCCCAATCCTGTTCAAAAGGAAAGGCAAGGATTCCGAGGTTCTGATAGTCACCAAGCGGTGAGAATTTCACGTCGGCTCCAATTGAAATACAAATTGCAGTCAAGGGCGGCGGAGGCTTCCGGCTGATGAGTTCTTCGGCCAGAATCGCAGGTGCCAGACAACTCTTTGGCTTGTAACCGGAGGTTGTCTGACCTAGCAAGGTTTTCACCATTCTCCAACTCCATGTGGTGATGAATTGTTCACGGCCGCCGTGTATCCCACGCACGGCTGGAATCGAAATCATTGATTGTTGGGTGCTTGTTTTCAAAATCGAGGGTAGAGTTCCTGAACTTCCTGCTCCAGGTGGTCGATGACAGCCTCGAAGCCATGAGCCTTGAAGGCGGAGGCTTCCGCGTAATTCGGCGCGGATTTCGCCGGTGGAGCCGAGGTGGCTGGGGCGGCCGGTTTCTTGTGGAGCGGAGCCGATTTCTTGGGAGCAGATTTTTTGGCGGGCATGGAGGTGGCAAGAGCTGAAATGCTGAAATGATGAGATTCTGAAAACAGATAGAAGAGGGTTGAGACGAGCGAGGCTAGTTGGCGGGAAAGCTAATCTTTTGGGAGGCGGCCGGATTTTGATTCGATTCTCTTTTCCTCGGTCTTCACCCGGCGTTCGAGTTTTTTGATATCCTCCTCGGGAGGGAGTTTTTCGGGTTTGATGCCCCGTTGGCCGAGCATTTCCCGGACGCTGGAATTGTTCTGAACATGCTCCTTGGTGATGGCGGGTTCACCCTGCAAATCGGCCTGCCGGACATTGTGGTTGGTCATTTCAGTGGCCAGGTTTTTGGCGGCGATGGTCAGGGTGGGCAGGAAATCGGCCAAGGGGCGGGTCTGGGTGATGCCGAATTTGTCCTTCATCGCCTGGGTGGTGTTGCCGCCGAAGAGGGCGGCATCGCCTTTGGAACGGATGCGGCCGAAACCGGCATCGTCCACCCCGCGCTCGAAGATATTGTCGGACAAGGCCTTTTCCGAGGCCCGGAGCTTGTCGCGGGCCTCAAGACGGCCGATGAGCTTGATGCGTTCCTCGATCAATTCCTGCTTGCGGGTTTGCAGGGCGAAGTAGCTCTGGGCGAAGGCAATCGGCTCCTTCCGCGGGTCGCCATTCTGGGCGATCAGGTAGCAGGCGTAGCGGGTGAGCATGAAGTCATCGATCGGGCGCTCCGCCCCGCTTCCGAGGGGGACCATTTTCGTGACGCCACGAAAATGGTGTTCAGGATCATAACCCGTTGTTTTACAGGAGTCGATGGCCCGCTGAATGGCGGTCATGAAGTTCTCCCAGCGGGCATAGCCGAGGGGCTCCTGAAGGTCGCGGGCGAACCAGAACTCCAGGGACTGTTCTTCCGGGTGGGTCTGGACCAGTTGGTCGAACTGAACTTGCAGGCTGAGGATGAGATCGGAATTCATTGCGGTTGATCAGGGATTCATTCGTTAGATGGCCTTGGGATGAGTGGAAGAAGCGGCGCAGAGTTTGGTGACGGAATCGAGCGGTGGGTGTCGGAGATGACGACATGTCGTTCGGGATCGAAGAAGGCGACATTGCCGTCGATGACGAACCGCCGCCAGCCTGAGGCGGTGAAAAAATGTTGGATTTCCTCATCGGTGGCGGGGGCGCCGGCAATGGCGGGTTGTTGGATCAAGAGCCGGAGGCCGGAGTCTGAAGCGAGAGCGCCGAGGAAACGGACATTGTCCCCGAAGAGTTCGTTGTGGAGAACCCAGCGCTCCAAGTAGGCGATGGGGGAGGCTTTGGGCTCGTCGTTCGGCCGATGAATGACGAGCATTCCGAAGAAGTCGGGCCAGGTGGCCTTGAGGACGGATTTGGTATCGGGCAGAAACCAGACTTGGTGCTCGTTGCCTTCCTCGTCCGGGCGGGCGTGTCAGTTCGTCCGGAGGGGCTTGGAGGAAGAGTCCTTGCTCGTTGGCGACTTGGCGGAAGATTCCGAGTTCCTCGTGGAAATAGGTAGCACCGCCCTGAAGGCGCGAAGCTGCTTCGCAGCGGCTTCGTAGCTCTGCAACAAGTGCTTGGAGCGGGATTCCCGCAGGAGCGTGGCTTGGTTCATGGGCGGACATTAATGGGAAAAGGGAACAGGATCAACCTGGGATTTGGGAATAAGCCATCGAAGTTCGGGCAGTCATCAGCCTTTGTCCGGTTGGTGGGAATCGCGCTCGTCAAGAAGATGGCGCCCCTGGGCGGTAAGTCGGTATTTCTGAAGGCGGCTGTTGGGTTTGTCAGGGATGGTTCGCTCGATGAGATCCTCGCTCAACGCCGCAAGTAGATACAGTTTTTCGAAGTTATCCCGTCCCCGAAGCTGGAGTGCATTCATCAGTTCTTTCCGGGTCCTTTCTCCTTCTTTCATCACCAAAAGCAGCGCTCTGACTTGCCCTGTGACTTGCCCTGTGACTTGCCCTGTGACTTGGGGGGTGACTCCAGAGCCACTAGGCACCGACTTGTCTTTAGCATGCACGGGCAGGCGGACGAGGAAGTAGGAATGGTCGTCGTCGAACTCGAATTCGGGCGGAGGCGAGCCATTTTTCTTCATCGCCCGGAGGATTTTAGGGATGCCGGTCGAGCGACCCTCGGTGATTTCAAGTTCCTTGAGGAAATCTCCGATGCGGCGGTTGCGGTAGCGTCGCGGGATGGCTTTGCCTTGGCGGAGTTGGTCAAGCCGCACCGAGCGGTCGGGGCCGGGATAGTTGACGATGACAATTTCCTCGGGGCTGATGCGAACCTCGATCGGTTCGCGCTCGTCGTAACCCCGATGATAAACGGCATTGGCAAGGGATTCCTCGAGGGCTTCGTAGGGGAAGTTGAAAAAGCGCTCAGCCTCCGCACGCATGGGATGCTTGATCACGCGTTCGCCGAGAAAGCGGGATTGAATGAATGCCAGTGCCTCGCGCAACGCCCGGTCGAGCGGACCGCGGAAGATTTTCTCCTCGAAACGATCGCCGCCGGCACCGTCGGGAAAATAGACGACATCAATTTGGGCTTGGGGGAAGAAGCGGTGAGGTTCCTCGTTGAAGAACAGCAGGCCGACGTTGCGTGGGAAAGTCGCCTCAGGTGGGCCGTCCACGATTTGCATTTGCCGGCAGAGCGCCTCGAAGTCCATCTTGGCGGAAGTCGGGTAAAGATCACTGCCGATGGCGCGCAGAAACGTGCGGATCAGGCCGAGATCGAGATCGGCCATGGTGGCCTGATGATTCACCCGGTCGTCGAAGGGAATGGTGTTCGCCAGTCCGAGCAACTCACGTTCGTCATTTCCCTTGGCGCGGACGCTGCTGGAACCTTTGCGGATGAAGTATCCCCATTCGTTGGTGGTTTTGCTGCCGAGCGTGACCCAGGTTTTGTAAGGACGCACTGGCCCGCCGGGGACCCAGAGAATCAGGATATGCCTGCCATCGATCACGGCCGGCTCCATCACCGGATGGTAGAAGGGTTGGATTGCGGAGTGGCCGAGGTTGAGGATTTCCTTTTGGATAGCGTCGATGCGCATCGGGTCGAGACCCGTCGGCGGCAACTGCGCGTGTCCGTCTTTTTCGGCCACCCCGATCAGGATATAACCGCCGCCAATGTTGTGGAAATCGTTGGCGAATGCACAGAGAGAGTGAAGCACCGCCAGCGGATTCCAGCCCTCCTTGAACTCGATGCGTTCCGATTCCACAAGGGACCCGGCAAGCAAGGCTGAGATGTCAATGGGAAGGGGCATTGGAGGAACGGATATACTGGGATCAATAGGGGTTGAACGCTTCGGGAATCATTTCAAATCTCTCTTGCGGGTTGCGGTTTCGATCTTCTGTTCCTCGGGATCGAGAGGCAAGCCCAAGGCTTTCTTGATCACGTTGGTGGTCAGAGTCACGTTGGTGGTGACCTTGGAGACCTTGCCGCCAATCAGCGCGCGGCCTTCCCAAACTTTGGCATTGGCCCGGGACCAGTCGATTTTCTCAAGGGCGGAGAGTCGTTTTCTCCAATCGTTGGGGTGGAGTTTCAGCATCGCGTTGCCGGCCTTGCCGATGGCCTGAAGGGCGATGCCGTGGGAGTGGATGTAGCCCTCGCGCACCTCGCTGGCGGGCATGCGTCCCAAGCGAACCTGAGTCCATGAGGGGAAGTGTTTGGCGACCTCCTCCCAGAACTCCCTGGCCATCGAAGCGTCATCATTGAGAACGCCGGTGGCGAGACCTTCGACGAGGTCGGCGCAGGCATTGAAGAAAGCTGATAGCGTGAAGAGTTTTCGGGAGCGCTTGGCGAGCGAGGATTTTTCCATGTCCACGATCTCGCGGAAGACCTCCGACTTGAGGATCACCAGTTTGGCGAGCTTCGCCTTGTCGTTGCGGTGATCGTAAAGCAGTCCGAGCGAGCGACTGGGGCGGATGGCGTGGCGGTTGAGGTCGGCAAACATTTGCTGGCAACGCTCCAAGCCAATATCGAGGAAGAAGACCACCGCGATGGTTTCGTGGGCGAGTTCGGGACGCTGTTCCAAGGCCTCGATGATAGCGGCCCGGCGGTGCTGGCCGTCGTTGATGATGAACTTGGCCTCCATGGGCACCTTGAGGATGCCGAGCTTGTCCTGGCCGACGATGGGCTCGAATTTCACATCCGAGTCTATGGAGACGGTGAGGGCGGAGAAGACGTAGTCGTCCGGGTTGTCGAGGATGTAGCCGGAGATCTCCGGGATCCGGGCCTTGTTGAGTATCCGCTGGGCTCGCAACTCGGGCGGCAACTCGTCCTCATTGAAAATAGACACCTGGCGCATCAGGCGGAGGCTCCACATGGCCACGTAGTACTCGCGCTGGGCTTGGACACCGCGAATGGCGGGAAAGGTGAGGGTCGGTTCCATGGTTCAGAGGGATCTTGCAATGGGTGAAATCTCAGAATTGGCTTTTCATCGGAGGAGTGAAAGTGAATCGTTCGGCTGTCGCGGGCGCAGCGTTCGCTGCGCGGAAAATGATTGTTTGGCAAAGTTGCGCAACATAAAAACAAACAACACCTGATTTTTTTCATGAGTTCGCCGATTTATTTGGACTGCAACGCTACCACACCGCTCGACCCGGAGGTGAATGACGTGCTGTTCCACTACCTCACGGAGGAATTCGGGAATGAGGGCAGTCGGACGCACGAATACGGCGCGCGAGCCAAGCAGGCGGTGCAGAAAGCCCGCGACCAGATCGGCGCGGTGGTTGACGCGAAACGTGACGAGGTGATTTTCACCAGCGGTGCAACGGAATCCAACAACCTCGCCATTCTTGGGTTGGCCGCCTATGGCATTGAAACCGGAAAGCGGCATCTGATCGGCACGCGCATCGAACACAAGGCGGTGTTGGAACCGTTGGAGGCATTGGAAAAACAGGGATTTGAAGTGACCTGGCTGCCATCGGACGTCCATGGGAGAGTGAATGCTGGCGACCTGCGTGATGCATTGCGCCCGGATACGCTGTTGGTGTCGATCATGGCCGCCAACAATGAGACCGGGGTGCGACAGCCCATCGATGAGATCGCCGGCATCCTCGAAGGACATGAGGCGTTTTTCCATACCGACGCCGCACAGGCTTTTGGCAAGGAAATCGAACTCTTGCGGAATCCCCGGATCGATCTGATCTCGGTGAGCGGCCACAAGATCTACGCGCCAAAAGGAGTCGGCGCGCTGATTCTCCGCCGCCGTGGTTATGAACGACCACCCCTCAAACCGCTCTTCTACGGTGGCGGCCAGGAGCGGGGACTGCGGCCCGGAACGCTCCCAGTGGCCCACGTGGCGGCGCTCGGCATGGCCGCCGAAATCGCGGGCAAAAATCACGAAAAACGCCGCAAACGCTGCCGCGAAATCAAGGACGCTGCCCTTGCAGCGTTTGCATCGCTTTCCCCGCGCTTCCATGGGCGGCAGGAGGAAACCATGGATCATGTGCTGAACCTGGCGTTTCCGGGCATCGATTCAGAGGCGCTGATCGTGGCGCTCAAGGACTTGGTGGCGATTTCCAATGGCTCCGCCTGCACGTCGAGCAGTTATACGCCCAGCCACGTCCTCAAGGCCATGGGCTACAGCGACGATCAGGCCAACGAGGCGATCCGCCTGAGTTGGTGCCACCTGACGCCAGAGGTCGATTGGGAAGGACTTGCCGCCCGTGTTAGAAGTTTGAGGTAGCGCTCTCTTGCCAAGAGGGCCTGCCGGGCGGGCTTGGGCCGGTTCTTTCGCGATCCTTTGGCGTGCTGCCCCGGCGGTGCAGCGCCACCGTGGATAGGGATGGGGTGGCGGCGCCGGATTTCTATCAGCCGTCAGAGCGGCGGAGATTCCCTTGGGTGCGAGCAAATGCGGCCAGTGTTTCCAGCCCGCATGTTTCAAGCTTGCTCCACGGGATGAGGGAGTCGGGATTGATTTCCAAGTCTCCCAAGACACGCCGGCAGGCATGGGTCCCGAGAATTTTCTTTAGGAGTTTGATTTCCTTG
Organism: Akkermansiaceae bacterium; assembly: GCA_903888515.1. GTDB lineage: Bacteria > Verrucomicrobiota > Verrucomicrobiia > Verrucomicrobiales > Akkermansiaceae > Luteolibacter. Next base: position 12,227 of record CAISTY010000055.1, read on the forward strand.
AGGATCGCCCGGTCGCCGAGCTTGTGAGCGTCAAGCTCGGCAATGAGGAGGGAGAGGTATTCCGGCAGAATCAGGGCTAACATCCGAACATGGCGCTCGTCCTGACGGTCGCTTTGGTCCAGACCGAGAAGGCAATGGCATTTGCTCTGAAACAGAAATATCGGGTCGATCACCTTGATGCTACCGTCGTCGATGACTCGTTCAAGCAGACGGGGGTAATCCCGAGGGGGAATGCCGTAAACGGTGGACATCAAATCAACGACACGCGGTGGTTCATCCTTTAGGGTTAGGATGGCGATTTGGCCGTCCGACGGGGATGTGCTCTTTCGGAGTTTTCCTCCCGGACACCGCTTGAGGCGCTCCCATGCGACGTGACTGATCCAGACATCACAGTCTTTCGAGGTGAAAGGGCGCAACGTGGCCAGTGACTGCGATTGGATTCTGGAATCAATGTATTCCGCCCAAAAATTGACGGCTTGACCGCCTTCAACGAAAAATTCGGCCCCGGATTCGCGAAGGGACATCAGAAAGTCCAGATACGCTTCGTAACCAGCTTGCCTGTTGTTCACTTGCCGATGACAGAAGCGAAGTTAATGATTCGGTGCCCTTCAAAGTATCCGGGCGGGAAAATCGAATTTTCACGCTGGAGCGCCTCTGGGCTTTCGCCGTTTTCCAAGCGCCGACGATCCTCGCGGCGGGATGCCATTTTGTCGGCGGCCCGGCTTTTCAGGTTGATGCTCTTGGGCGGTTTCATCTGGAGAAATGAGTTGGGTCGTCGCGGTGGCGACTGAGGAACCTTACCGAGAGCGGCGTCATTTGTCAATTTACCTGCCGATTTTGATTCCAGCAATCCCACTTTTCCTTGGACGGTCCATAGCCGATGGTTTCCTCGCGGAGACCGAGCTTGCGGAGTTTGGCGCTGAAGCGGTCCATTTTAGGACGGTCGAGGTGATCCTTGGCTAGGAAGCGTTCCTTGAAAAACAGGAGTTGGTGCTCGGGTCCAGTCGTGTGGTCGATGACGGTGACGAAGAGTCGCTTGAGATCGATTTTGATGCGGGTGAGCAACTCTGGCAGCGGGGATAAGTCGAAGTCGCGGTAGTAGTGGAAGGTGAGCTTGCGCGAGTGCAGGTGGATCTTGATGAGGTCGGCCTCGCGGGGGTTGCCGTAGAGGTAGGCGGCGCACTCGACATAGACACGCAGGATGACCGGGAGTTCGTCGAGCAGGCTGCGGTGGATGGTGAAGTGACCTTCCCGGGGATCGAGGAATCCGAAATTCAGTTGGGCGGCGGCGATTTCCAACTCGTCGGAATCACCGGCGGCGAACATGAGTTCACGGGCCTTTTCCTCGGCATTGGCGTAGCTGCCGAAGAAGGATCGGAGATCGCGCTGGAGGCGGAGCGAGAGCTGGTTGAACGGGATCTTGTGCCGGAGCTGGGCGGCGGCGACGAAGACCAACAAATCTTCCTTCCGACGCAGGCGGGCGGCGGCGAAGGTAGGTTCGCCAAAGCGGTCGATGAAAAGCTGGAGCGCGCGAGGCAGCGAGCCACAGGCCTGACGGACTTCTGCCAAGCGGTCGAATTCCTCGTCGCGCGGCAAGCGGCCGAGTTCGAGCACGGATTCCCAGAAGGCGTCGAGCAACTCGCGGTGGGTGTCGTAGGGGTCACGCTTGGCGCGTAGCGCCTTGAGCAGGCCGAGCCGGCGCGAGAGCGATTCCCAGTCGATGAAGCGCCTGGCGCGGGAGGCGAGAAAATCGTGAAGCTCCGCCGTTTCGCGAAATACCAGATAGATGCCGAGTCCTACCGGAACGGCTTCCGTGTGTAGGGTGTCTTCGAGCAGGGCTTGGATTTCCGCGGGCTCGAAGAATTTCTGAAAGGTATCGCGGCTGGTGATTACGCCATCGCCGAATGTAAGAACGTCGTCGTAGGCTTCCTGCCCGGCGATGAGGGTGGAGACAAGCAATGCACGGCGTGTATGGTGCCAGGCATCGAGCACGGCTTCCACCCGTTCGGCCGGGTCTTCGATGACGTTGAGGACAAAGCCGAGGTTGACCACATCGGCACTTTGTTTCGGCGCGTCCGGCGCATGGACCGGATCCCAGCCCTTCGATTCGTGGCCGAGTTTGGTGATCGCCTCGACGTCGCCGCCATGGCCGCAGCCGTAATCGAAGAACGATTCCCCCCGGCGGAGTTGGCCGAGTTCCAGCAAGGTTTTCACCGGCTTGGAAATCTCGCGACGGACCAGGGCGGTCTTGTGGCGGTGGATTTTCTTTTTCGGGGCCGCTTGCACAGGGGCAGTGGCCAAGCCCGTTTCGACCAAACGATGGCCTTTAAAACCCAGCCCTTTCTCTGCAAGAGCGCGTTCCCAATTCAGGCGGAACCCGATCCGGGCGCTGTCTTCCAATAGACCGGCGGCCTCTTCCTGCCGGGTAAGCTTGGCGAATTTGTCATGCAGCGGATGCTCTGGCGGCAGGAAAGTCTCCTTGCGATGGAGAATCGGCGGATTGGCACGGGCGCGGTAGTCGTCCCGGCGCGTTTTGCCGGTCACGAGATCGACGATCACCGCCTCCATCAGGGCCGGATGCGGGTCCTTTTCGAAATCCGGATAGGCGAGGAACGAAATTTTCGGCGAGGAGGTATGGAACTTGAGGAGATTGAACTCCGGACCGATCTCGAGCCGCTTACGCAGTTCCGCCACCGTAATCCGGAGCAACGCCGGGATGCGCGGGCCGTCGACTGGGTCGATCAAATACAACGCGCCAGGAAGTCGCTTGCCATAAGGCAGCGAGTCCACGGCTTGGCGGTATTCAGCGGCAGTCACGCGAGACATTTAGCAAGCTTGCGAACACTCGTCACGTCACAGAATTTGGTTGCCGGAAAAGATGGAATCAGCAAATGTTGATCGTTACTTGAATTTCCTGCTAGGCACGGCGTTTGCGCCTCAGTAGTCTTGCCACAAACCATCAGTTGACTATAATCCCGATGTTTCCAGCTCGCCTCTGAAAAATGACCACATCATCTGACACCGACGACGTTTCAACTACCCTCAGTTTGCTCCGGGATGCTGTTTGCGAGGAGGAGGACCGCGTCCGCAACGAAGGGATCAAGGCGATGCAAGGTGGTGAATACAACACCGCCACTACCCTCATCGGATTTGCCCAACACATTCGCTTGTTCCAAGATGAGGTCGAAACGCTTATCGGCAAATGGGGAAAGCTTGAGGAGATCCGAGAGGAGACTGGCACGGCGGTACAAGCGATCGTCAGCAAGCGCTATGTCCCCATAAGCAAGAGAGGCAGGCCACCCAAAGGCACCAAAGGAAACGATCACTGCCACTACATTCTCGAAGTGCTTGTGAAAATGGGAGGCTGCGGCAGCACTGGCGACGTGAGCGCTGCGGTGAACAAAATAGCCACGATGCGCTATCCGCACTTCAAAGCTGCAAGAGTGATGATTGCCAGAAATGGCTGGGTGAAAGACAACGGCTCGAGCAGGATCTTGGAGATTTCTGCGAATGGCCGTAGGTGGCTTGAGAAATTGGGGGAGGAGGAAAGTCTGCCATCCACTAAATCGGATGCACGCGCCGATGTGGATGGTGCCACTGTTCCTCAGGAAAAACACCCCATCCACGATTCGCTCCGACCCCAATCAATATTCGATATACAGATCTGATCTGGAAAACAGGCAGGATCAATTTGACCTTAAACTGTTGCCCGAGTCGCAACGTGCCTTGCAGGTAATGCTTTCCGCATGGCGGTGCAGGAATAAGTTCGTCAGCGGGTTCGTTGTTGGTAGGTTGATTTCTTTGCATGCGGCCAGCTGAAAAGAAATCCGATATTAGCCACTGTGCTACCGTTTGGCATTCGGTGGCCGTAATGGAACTGGTGCCGCGCCCTGGCATTTCCCGCTGACCGTGCTGGTACCGGTTATCCTTGCCACCACCCGGGGCTACCTGCTAGTGAACAGTACACCAAGTCATGATCGAATGGATCCTCCACCGCCCGCCACATGCCAGCAACCGGGCCGAGATCCGGGTGGCCGAGCGGCTGAAATCCCTCCATGAGTCCCCGTACCCGTGGACCGTCATCTGGGGATATTACTACCGGGATGCCCGCGGGATGCAGCATGAGGGAGATTTCCTCGTCCTCGGTCCCGCCGGCGGCTTGCTGGTCCTTGAAGTGAAGAGTTCGCTGCCCCGGCATTACCCGGAGACCGGACGCTGGGAAGGTTCCGACGGTGATGATCCCATCCAACAACTCCATGCCGAGTGGCAAGGGGTCATCCACGGCATCCAAGAAAAGGGCAATCCGCCGTTCATCGAAAAGGCCTTGTGCGTGCCGAACACCGATGCCCCGGCGGATGTCACGACGTTCCAAGGCATTCCTCGGACCTGGCTGGTCACCGGCAACGATCTCGAAAACTGGATCCCGACCTGGCTCCGCATCTTCGGCAACCACGCCCGCAATGCCGTTGATGCCAGTCAGAAACGAGCCGTGCTGGAAGCGTTCGGCCAGGGTTCCCTGCCTGAGGAAAAACGTGCCTTCATCGATTACACCGAGGAGCTCTTCGAGCGGCAGTTCACGTCGCGCTTCGCCCTGCTAGATCAACTCTCGGAAAACCGCCAACTCCTCGTCCACGGCGGCACCGGGACCGGCAAAACCTGGCATGCCCTCGAACTCGCCTTCCGCCACGCCACCGCAGGCGATGGTCGCCGCGTGCTTTTCCTCACCTACAACAAGGCGCTCACCGCCCAGTTGCGCCGCATCGTCGCCCTCCGCCAGATCGAGCGCGGTGAAGTCGTGGTCCGTGGCTGGGAGGAGTTATTCCTCGAACTCTGTGCCCTCGCCGGGAAACACGCCTGCCCGCCCCCATCTGGCAGCCCGACGGAAACCGTCCGTTCGTTCTACGAAGTCGAACTGCCGCGTCTCGTCCTCGAAACCTCCCGCGAGCCTGCCCATCGGGCAAAATGGCCGGCGTTTGAGGCTCTGGTCGTGGATGAAGGCCAGGACCACGACACCTGCTGGTCTCAGGAAATCAAGACACGGCCCGAGGAAAGCGGTGGGTGGTGGTGCATTTATCAAATCCTGCTCAAAGACGGCAGGAACGCTCCCGCCGGCATCTTCTACGATGCCGCCCAACGCCCGCCCTTCCGCGCTGCGGAACGCTTCGATCCCGAAATTCTCGCCGCCGCCTGGTCACAGCCCGCGCACGTACGGCTCCAGCCCGCCGTCCGTTACACCCGACCGCTCTGGCAATTCTTCCGCACTCACTCCAGCGGTGCCACCGCAGGCATGATTGCAGCGCTCGGCAATGGTGACCATCTCCCGGAAGGACCGGAGCCTGAAATCCATCCGCTTGCCGCCGGTGCCAATGCCCGCGATCTCGTGGAATCCATCCTCAAGCGCTGGCAAAAGGGCGGCCTCTGCCGCTCCGAGGAAGTCCTCATTCTCCATCACCAGTCCGACATCGCCCGCAGCCCGCTCGGTGACCTTCGCGTCCTCGCGGGCCGCAACCTGCGCGAGTGCATTGAAGAAGAGGACGCCCCGAACACCATCCGCCACACGTCCATCCACAAGGCCAAGGGTCTCGACGCCAAAGCCGTCATCCTGATCGGCCTTCCACCCCACCAGAACCTCGCCACCGACTACGACCACTATTCCTGGTTCATGGCTGTTAGTCGGGCCCGCCAGTTGCTCGCCATCGCGGAGGATGCCGCACTGAAGGTGACATTTGTGTAGCTGTGAACAGAATGTGGTGCCACATCAAATTCAAATTCTCTAATATGAAAAGCGCGATTTCGAAAAAAGTATGGGACCAATTAGAGTACGGAAAATATACCCGATGGTCTCAAAAAATCACCATCGAATCCCTCGCTTTGACACTTTGGGTGGTCGGGGTTTTTGGCAAGGAATATAACGGGTATCAGTGTTCAACCGGTCGAAAGCCCAATCCGGTTTTCGCTCCCCACAACATGTCGGAAGAACGAATGCGCAGAGCATTGGAAACAATTGCGCTCATCCAAGGAGGTGGTGATGTGGCAGAACCACAGTCAATGGCATTTGCCGGCAATACTCAGCCAGCGTTCGTTGAGCACTTCCGCGAGCGCTTGTCCAATGGGGGGCCTTACGAAAAATGGGCCGGAAATCTACAGGATCGCCAGTTTTGGACCTTGTTGTGGCATATCGGTGAATACGGGATCAGGGTTCGCGGAGAACCTCCTACCTTCGGGATGCCCCGGCTAAATGAAAATATCGTAAGGAAATCCCTTCGGATTCTGGTGGATCTTCACGATGGAAAAACCATCGATTTGGAAACTGCTAGGAAGTGGGTCTTTGATGAACAGGATGGCTGAACCAACAAAGGCTTGCTGCCCATCGATCACAAAGGCCTTGGTATGTGCCTGCACGGCAATATCATCGCGATGGTAGTCCTTGATTCCCGTCGAGGATTTCACCTCGATCATCTTCCACGCAACCGCGCCATCCTGCGTGTCCGGTAGCATGACATCCGCATAGGCCAGGGCACCACCCGCCACCATGCCCGCCTCAAACACCGGGACCTCGCCACTCTCCAACAGCACCGCGCTGCGGGCGAATGCTTGTTCATGGCCCAATTCCTGAATGTCAATCAACACGCCGCGTCCTTCCGGATCATAGATGCTCCGTGCGACATCGCCAACCTGATGGCCGATCTGGAAAACCATTTCGGATGCCGAATCGTCGCGGAGATCCGGTTTGTGGATTTCCAGTCACAGGCGCTTCGGGCATTGGCGGTAGGCGATGATCTTGGATTTTGAGAGGGAACGCATGGGATGAGTTTGGTCAGGTGCAGTCGGAATTGCGTTGTTGTCTTCCAACCGGGAACTCTAGCCAACCGGGAGAATCTGTCGAGACGCGGGAATGCCGAAGATTTACTTTAGGTCGCAAGTGCCTAGGATTCCGGCGAACGCGCAATTTCAATGTCAAAACCCGACCTCGAACCGGAATCATATGGAGCGCTTGCGCTGCCCGCGTCGCAGTCGTTTTTGCGCATGCTTGAGTATCTTGCCACAAGCATTCCACCTTCGGAGGAACCCTGGAGTGCCAACCCGGGACAGCGGGCCAGGGAGATCGTGCGTGGTGCCGGGTTGAAAGCCGGGGCGATGTCGGCCGGCTTGGCGCTTCCGCCGGGGCCGCTGGGGATGCTCACTGTCATTCCCGACCTGCTCAAAGTCTGGCAGATCCAGCAGCAGATGGTGGCCGATGTCGCGGCCTGCTTTGGCAAGTCCGCCCAATTGAGTCGCCAGATGATGGTGTATTGCCTGTTCCGCCATGGTGCCGCCATGCTCGTGCGTGATGTGGTCGCGCGTGTCGGGGAACGGGTCATCGTCAAACAGGCCACTCTGCGGGTCATCCAGCAGACCTTGCGGCGGATCGGTGTCCAGGTGACCCAGAAGGCCGTTGGCAAGACGCTTTCCCGATGGCTGCCTATTATCGGCCCCGTTCTCATTGGCGGCTATTCACTGGTGGACACCCGGGCCGTCGGCAAGACCGCCATCGACACGTTCAGCCGCCGGATCGAAATCGAACCGGAGGGATTGGGCGATCCTCACTCCACGGGCGGCTCCGAGTCGTATCCGCACCTAATCGGTTTGATCGAAGTAGCATACTCTGCCAGGCATTCGGAGCAGAGGCAATCCGTATAGGTTTCTTTTAGCACTTTCATTTTTTCCGGGCTGATCTCATAGGCCATGCACCAGCAAGCCTCTGTATGCAAACATTCAAATGTTTTTCCGCATTTGCTACAGTTCTTGACGGTGGGTTCAGGTGAATTCATTTGTCTTTTTTTACTCAAGAGTGGGGATTTTTTCGGCTCATGATTCGCTGGAATGAAGCTCGAGGCGGGTCTTGATCTGGGAGAGTTTTAGCGCCGCATCGGCCCATTGGTCAACCAGTTTGCGGAAGCGCTTGAAATTCGCCACTTCCGCCCGGACCGCCGTGAGATTCTCCTTCCGCAGGTATTCCGTCCGGCTCTTCATCTGGTGGGTGTAGCTGATTTTGGTAGAACGGCGTCTTGCGCTCCTGCGGATTGCGGAATTGGCGGCTGCCCCAGGTTTCGTACACGGGCACCGCAATAAACGTGACGCTTGCGGGCTCAGCGGCCCATGCGGGCAACGACAACAGTAGCAGCAGTCAGCGCACCATCTGTCACTTCTTGAAAAACCAATCCTTGCCACCGCCAGGGGCTATCTGCTAGTGAACAGGGCGCCAGGTCATGATTGAATGGATTCTTCACCGCCCGCCACATGCCAGCAAGCGGGCCGAGATCCGGGTGAATGCGGGGATGAATGCGAACATCGAACATTGAACGCCGAACTCTGAACGTCGAACAGAAGAGGGCGAAAGGAACAGCCGGAACGACGCGGCTTTCTCTCTGCGGTTCGATGTTCGAAGTTCGATGTTCGATGTTCGATGTTGGAGAGAGGAGCGGCATCCCAGCCATCGGCCCGGGGAGCGGCCGGATTCCCTGCAATGGTAGGGCGTGGCGGCCTCGCCGCGCCGTGACTGGGCTTGCGGCCTGAAAGGACACGGAGGAAGCGAATGGCTAAGCGCTTGGATTTTAGCGAATCAAGCTCCCTCCTTTCGCACCGCCATCCGGCGGACAAGTGGGACGGCCGAGGCCGACCGTCCCTACCATTGAGGGAATCGAACTTGTTCGGCCATTCGACCCAAACGAGGTGGTTTGCTGAGTTCTGAGCCTGATCTTTCCGCAAGATTTGAACTCATCGAAACGTAAGATCCGCAGTCCGCAGCCCTGAATGTCCCTCACAACACCTGTAAACACTGAATTTCTAACATGAAAATCGCATCGCGGACCCATCGCCGTCCATCTGCTGATCGCATTATGACCGCCGCAGTGGCACCGCGGTTCACTTCCGGCCGCGTGTGCGGTGGCGGCCCCCCCCCAAGCCATTCCAGCCGGTCGCGGTGGATCGCGCCCGCCGCTGCGTGCCTTGCCGTTTGGAGTGTCATGTTGCCAGCAGCCCAAGCCGGCTCGTTGGTGATTCCCGCCTGGTCGTTCGCTCGTGGCAATGTGCGGCTCCATGTGAGTCCGGACCCCGTTGCCGATGCCGGACCGGTGGTGGGCAGCGGACCCGAGCAACCGTGGGGGTGGGCGGTCGAGTACGACATCGATTTCCCGGTGACCGGCAAATACACCCTTCAGGTTTGTTATGCGGCGGCCGAGGCACGGCCGATGGAAATTTATTTAGACAGCCAGATGTTGGCCGAGAAGTGCTGCACGGGCGTTACCTTCGCTCCGGCATCTGCGGACAAGCCGGCCGATTTCACATGGCACAGCAGCGGCGCGACATGGGAAGGGCTTTATAACCGGACAAGTTTGCAAGTTCCCCTCCAACTGTCGATTACCAAGGGAAAGCACACGCTGAAGTTTTCCCGTGGAGGACCGCTACCTAACCTGGTGGCGCTGCGGCTGGACACGCGGGAAGCCTTTCCGGAGGATTGGAAGCCGGCCCGCTTCACCGTGCGCGATCTCGAGAGCATCCCGGCCGCATCCCGCGCGGCGTTCCTTGCTGCGGGCGATGCGCAACTAGCCGCCCTCCCGCCGTGCATCAACGAGATGAGCGAAGCCCAAGTCGCCGGATCCTTGTCGATCCCCGCCTGGACGTTCGACCGCGGCAATGCGCGGATCTACGCCAGCCCGGAACAAGATGCCGATGACGGGCCCTTGGTCGGCAGCGACTCGCTGACACACGGCGGCGGAGTGGTCGAATACGACATCGATTTTCCGGTGACTGCCGAATACACGCTGCAGATTTCCTATGCGGCGGCCGAAGCGCGGCCGGTGGACGTGTTTCTGGACGGGAAAATCCTGGGCAGGAGTTGCTATGGCGTGACTCCCGGTACGGCACGCTTGGAGTTGCCGGTCAGATTCTCATGGAGCAGCAGATACGCCAAGTGGGAAGAAAAGCCTCTCAAGTTGTCGGTCACCGAGGGGAAACACACGCTGAAGATTGCCCGCAGCGGTCCGCTGCCTCATCTGGCGGCCCTGCGCCTGGACTCGCCGGTGGCATTTCCGAAAGATTGGCGGCAGCCTGCACGCAAGGTGCGGCACCTCGACGGCGTCCCGGCCCCCCAGCGCGCAGCCTTTCTGCCGCCGGGTGCCGTGAACGTGGCGGCCCTGCGGCTGGCGATTCAGGACACGATGGCCGAGTTCGGCGCGCAATATCCCGATGGGGAACCGTGCCTGAAACAACTGGCCGATCTGGAAGCCAGTCAGAGTGCGGCCGAGAGTGGTACGGACGAGGACCGGCAGAAGATCGAGGATGCCCTGGTGGCGTTGCGCCGCCGGGCCATGCTGACCCATCCGGCGTTGAAATTCGACAAACTCCTGTTTCTCAAGCGGTCAGCCGATCTCTATGGCCACACGTACCACGACCAAGACTCCAACGTGATGGGCGGCAATCTCTGCATCCTCTCTCCGGTGACCACGGACGGCAAGGTCACCCCGCTCGTGCCGGAACTCGAGGGCGGACTGTTCGACCGCTTCGACCTGTCGTTCGATGCCAGGAAAGTGGTCTTTGCATACAAAAAGAAGGACGGACCGTTCCGCATCCACGAGATCGATCTGGATCCATCGACCGGGATGATGGTCCCGGGCAGTCTGCGACAGCTCACCTTCGGTACCGACGAGGAGGCCAAGACATTCCGGTGCAACATCGTCAACAACGGGAAGACACGCTTTGACGATCTCGACCCGTGTTATCTGCCCAACGGCAAGATCATGTTCGCCTCCACGCGTGCCACGCGGATTGTTTTCTGTGCCCCCGGAGCGACCGTCACGACGCTGCACTTGATGGACGCCGACGGCAAGAATCTGCACCGCGTTTCGGAGAGCCCGGTCAACGAAACCGCCCCCAGCGTGCTGGACGACGGCCAGGTGATCTACACGCGCTGGGAGTATGTCGACAAGGGGCTGGGCAACGGGCAGAGCCTGTGGTCGGTGCGTCCGGACGGCAGCGGTGTGGACCATGTGTACAAGAACAACACGGTCTGGCCGGCCGGGATGAGCAGCGCCCGCAGCATTCCGGGAAGCAGTAAGATCGTGACCATTGTGGGCGGGCACCATTTCACGGCCGTCGGCTCGGTGGTGCTGGTGGACTCGCCTCGCAGCCGCAGCGATATCGATGCGATGACCAGCCTCACGCCCGAAACCGGCTATCCGCCGTCCATGGGATTTCCCACCACCCAGTTCGGCACTTACACGGACCCTTATCCATTTTCCGAAAAGTTCTTTCTTGTTGCCCACAACCCCGGCGGCAAGCGCGGGAAAGGCATCCGTTACGGGATCCACGCCTTGGACGCGTGGGGCAACCGGACGGAACTCCATGGGGATCCGGAGATCTCCTGTTTCCAGCCGATGCCGCTGCGGCCGCGGCGCAAGCCCACGGAGCTCGCCTCGCTCGCCCGGGCGGAAGATGCGGAAAAAAAGGGGCCGTCTTCCTCGCTGTTCATCCAGGATATCTATCAGGGAATGACGGGCATCGAGCGCGGCAGGGTCAAGTACGTGCGGGTGATGGGGGCACTGCCGTGGTCTTGGAATGAGCACGGCATTGCGTGGTCGCTCGGTACGGACCCTCATCGCAAGAAGATATACGGCATTGTGAAGGTCCACGAAGACGGATCGGCCTATTTCAATGTGCCGCCTAACGAAAACCTCTTCTTCCAGGCGCTGGATGAGAATTACATGGCGTTGCAGCAGATGTCGACGTTCGTCAATCTGATGCCGGGCGAGCAACGGTCGTGCATCGGCTGCCACGAGCCGCGCAGGAACGCGCCGCCGGGTACGCCCAGCGGTCGGGCGCTGGCCTTGGACCAGCCCGCCCAGACGCCGGTGCCGCAGCCCGGCGATACCGGGCCGCGGATGGTGGATTACGCGGCGGACGTTCAGCCGGCCATGGACAAGCATTGCGTCGGTTGTCATGGTGGGGAGGAGCCCAAGGGCCACCTGGACCTTGCCGGCGTGCCGACCGAAAAATACAGCCGCTCCTACGATAACCTCACTGGCAAGGGCCTGATCAGTTACCGTGACTGTGCCTACGGCCAATCTCATTTCCTGGCTGTGCCGCCGCTGACGCACGGTTCCCATCGGAGCAAGCTGGTCGCGCAGATCCAGCAGGATCCCTGCAAGACGGGGCTCGCCCGCGAGGAGTTCATCAGGATCGTTACCTGGATCGACTCCAACGTCCCGTACTACGGCACCTACCGCGGCAAACGGGAACTCCGGGACAAAGACCACCCGGACTTCCGCGCCCTGCCCTTGGCCGGGAAATGATCCGCCACCCCACCGCCCACCGCAAATGAACACCAGCGACAAGCAGCACGCCGCACTGTCAGTCACGCGCAGGCAATTCGTGAAACGGTGCTCCGCCGCGACTGCGGTCATGGTTTTTCCCATGGTCGTCCCGGCGACTGTTTTTGGCGCCAATGACAAGATCCGCGTCGCCGTGATCGGCCTCGGCGGCCGTGGTGTGAAGAGCCATGTTACAGGTTTGGGCAACCAGAATGGCGTCGAGGTGGTTGCGATCTGTGACCCGGACCGCGAACGCCTGAACAGCGCCGCAGCAAACATCAGGCAATGGTATGATCGCGACGTGGATACATATATCGACATGCGTGATATCATGAAGCGTGCGGACATTGATGTGGTCTCCATCGCCAATCAGACATACTGGCACGGGCTGAGCACCATTTGGGCATGCCAGGCCGGGAAACATGTCTATGTGGAGAAACCACTCTCACAATATATCTGGGAAGGCCGGCAAATGGTCAACGCGGCACGCAAACACAATTGTATCGTCCAGTGCGGAACGCAACATCGCTCAAGCAGTGGTATTAGGGAGGCCATCCAATGGACCCGCGAAGGTCATCTTGGAAAGATCAGGCAAATCACCTGTTTTGCCATCAAGCCGCGGGGGCCGATTGGCAAACGGGACACTCCGCTCCCGATTCCCGACTCGATCGACTATGACTTATGGTGCGGCCCGGCGCAAAAACTGCCAATCTATCGGAACGTGCTCCAATATGATTGCAGATACATGTGGAACACGGGAGTTGGAGAAAGCGTGGATCAGGGCGTTCACGAGTTGGATGTGGCGCGCTGGTGGCTTGGCGAAAAAGCGCTGCCGAAGCGCACCATGAGCATTGGTGGGCGCTTCATGTGGGACGATGTCGGCCAAGTTGCCAATGCCCATATCATGTACTATGATTTTCCCACTGCTCCCGTCGTTCACGAAATCTACAACATCACGGCACCAGCCTTTGTTGATGGGTTGAACATCTTCAAAACCAAGGGCAGCAGAGCTGAAAAGACGCTGCGGGCCGGTCCTTTCGGTCTTCGTGTGATGTATGAGGAAGGTTGTGTCCTGGTACAGGCATACCTGCCGCATCAGACGTGTGTGGCCTATGATCTCAATGGCAAGGAAATCAGGTCGTTCCACGGTCATGGCGAGCCGCATCACTTTGACAACTTCATCGCGGCGGTCCGCAGCGGTCGGCGCGATGATCTCCACGCCGAGATTGAGCAAGGCCATCTGTCCACGACAACCGCCCATACCGCCAATATCTCGTACCGGGTGGGCGAAGTGGCTTCGGTGAAACAACAGCAGGCGGCGACTGCCGGTGTCCCCGATTTCAAGGAATCCTTGGATCGTTTCCACATGGTATTGAAGGGCCACGGCATCAATCCCGACACGGCCACACATGGGCCATGGCTGGAAGTGGACCACCCAAAGGAATGTTTCAAAAACCATGACCGGGCCAATGAGCTTGTTCGCGGCAGTTATCGCGAATCGTTCAAGGTGCCCGATCTTTCAATCTGACAAATCCGGCCAAGGACTAACATTATGGTTGAACAATCAGGCAACAATCCGGGAGAGCGGCCGCAATGGGTGCGGCGCCGTCCATTCCTTGCAGGGGCCGCCGCGTTTCCGTTGACGGCACTGCTGCCGAAAATCGCACGGGCGGCGGAGGCACCGCCGAAGAAGTATCGGGTGGGTGTGATGGGTCACACCGGCCGGGGTGACTATGGGCACGGGTTGGATACGGTGTGGCGGGATATACCCCAGACGGAAATTGTGGGCGTCGCGGATCCGAATCCCGCAGGACTTGCGAAAGCGGTGCAACGCTTGATGGCACCCAAAGGTTACGAAGACTATCACAAGATGCTCGACGAGTTGAAACCCGATCTCGTGAGCATCGGCGTGCAATACATCGACCAACATCGCGACATGGTGGTGGCGGCGGCGGAACGCGGTGTTCGCGGCATTTATATGGAGAAGCCGCTGTGCCGGACGCTCGAAGAAGCCGACCAGATGGTTGCCGCCTGTCGGAAACACAAGGTCAAACTGGCAATGGCACAACAGTCGCTGTATGTCCCGAAAATGAAAGTCATTCAGGACATCATCCGCTCGGGCAAGCTGGGGCGGGTGTTAGAGCTGCGCGGCCGTGGCAAGGAGGACGCGCGTGGGGGGGGGCTGGACCTCTGGGTACTGGGCACGCGCACGCTGACAGTGATGCAAGCCCTGGCGGGTAATCCGGTATCGTGCTTGGGAACCGTCCTGCAGGACAAGCGGCCGCTTGGCAAGCAGGACGTGCGTGACAGCGAGGCCTACGGCATTGGTCCGTTAGCCGGTGACGAGGTGCACGCGATGTATCGGTTCAGCAGCGGGGTGACCGGCTACTTTGACTCCATCCGGAACGCGGGTGCCCCGAGTCCATGGCGCCACGGCCTGCAGATCCTCGGATCAGAGGGTGCGTTGCATTGGTATTCTACCGAGGATTTCATGTCCCCGGCACACTTCCTGCCCGACCCGCTGTGGGATCCCGGTCGCAGCGGCAAGCAATGGATTCCCGTGAGTTCGGCGGGCATCGGCGTCCCGGAACCTTTGAAGGATGAGTGGGCGGGGCACCACGGCGGCAACGTTCTGGCGGTCAAAGACCTGATCGCCGCGATCGAGGAAGATCGTCAGCCGCTGGCCAATTTGGAGGAAGCTCGAATCAACCTTGAAATGATTGTTGCGGTGTTCGAGTCTCAACGCACGGGCGGTCTGGTGTCCTTTCCGCTGAAGAACCGCGCGAACCCACTCACCATGCTCTAAGGAGGTCCGCATGATTTGCCAGAACGATCACAACATCATCCGCGAACTCGCCACAAAATGGATGGAGTGGGCCTCCCTGCCAGTCATGAACGAGCGCAAGCGGCTCTGGAAAGCGGTCCACGACCTCAAGGCCGAGCGCCCGGTGATTCTCATTGAGACGGCTTGGATTGACGGCTACGTGCGGCCTGATGAAATCCGTTGCGAGGATCCTTTCCTGCGTAATGTCGAACAGAACATGCGCGTCACACTCCGGCAGGCTGAGGAATTGAACGACGATCTGGTCATCGAGCCGCACTACCGTCTCGGTTGGCGGATGCGATTTTCGGATTACGGCGTGCCGGTGGAGATTCGCGCGCCGATGGGCGCGGGCCATTCCATCGCATACAGTTTCAGTTTCCCCATCGCCACGTCCGCGGACCTCTCCCGGCTCCGTCCGCGGACCCTCGCCGTGGACCGCGTTGAGACACATCGCCGGCGCGCGGTTTTGGAGGAGATCATGGGCGACATCCTGCCCGTGCGGCTCGGCAACTTCGATCCGTTCATCTCCGAGTTTGACGTGGGCGAGTTTGGCGATCTGGGGTTCACCGGCAATTTCTTCTTCGGCCTGACGTGGCAGCTCTACCGCTTTATCGGCAACGACCGTCTGCTCTACTGGGTCTATGACGAACCGCAGATGATCCACCAGTTGATGAACTATCTGTTAGAAGACCGTCTCGCGCTGTTCGGATTCTTCGAGCAGGAAGGACTACTCGATTTCAACACCGACAGCCAGATGGCCGGGCCGCGCAGTTACGGCTACGTGTCCGACCTCGCCGCGCCCGACACCGCGCGCCCGGCGCGGCTGAAGGACATGTGGGGGTGGGCCGAGTCGCAGGAGTTCGAGATGATTTCGCCGGAGATGTATCAGGAGTTTGTGCTGCCCTATCTGGCGAAGTTGAGTGAGCGCTTCGGCTTGGTTTACTACGGCTGCTGCGAGCGCGTGGATGACCGTCTGCCGATGATCATCAACGCCATTCCGAATCTCCGGTCCGTTTCGGTATCCGGGTGGTCCGACCACGCCAAAACGGCCGAGATTCTGGGTAACAAGTATGTCTATTCCCGCAAACCGACCCCGGCCTACATCAGCGGTACCAACCCTGACTGGGACCGCTTGGAAGCCGACATGAAAAAGACCCGTGACGTCACCAAAAACTGTAACGTGGAGATCCTGCTGCGGGACGTTTACACCACCAACGGCGACCGCGCCCGGTTGCGGAAGTGGGTGGATATGACCAAGAAGATATTCCAGATATAACAGTCGGACCGCAGCCGATCAGGTTCACACAAGTCTTCATCTTCCCTGCCGCGCCTTCTTGCCGGCACACGGGTTTGCATCCGCGGGTTTTCTAGCGAGGCTTCGCCTCAGGCCCAAGACAACAAGACCCAAGACGCAAGACGAAGAATTTGACCTAACGACAACACATTCTCCGTTTCAAGGACTCTAGCAGGACATGCGGTCTTGTTGGGCCGCGCGCGGTTCAAGCCTCTTCGACAAACGTCAGCTTGAGCGCACCGGCCAGTTCCTTGAGTGGCTCCTTCAAGTCACCGTAAACCGTCACGCGGTGCCAGGCGTGCCAGTGGCGCATCAGTTTCTCGATGTCGCCGTGGACGTCGGCCACCAGTTGACTGCGGCAACCGCGCTCGGAGTTGTAATTGCCGATGGATTTTGCCCGGTGTACGACAAGGCTTTGGCCCATGATGCGGAACGAGGTGGTCATGTAACCTGCGGGCATGAACGACTGCACGCATGCGCCGCGCGGGTCGCGGTTGTGCAGCGTGCGGATGTGGAACGGTGTCGCGGGACGATCCGTACCGAGCATTTTCGTCGGTGCCATGCAGTGGGCGTAGATGACGTGATTGGTCGAGGTGTCCAACGTCGGGTCGGACACAAACCCCGCGCGGCCGGTCATGATACGGCACAGATCCATCGCCCACGCATCCTGCAATTGCGCTTCGCAAACCCCGTGCTGGCCCTCGTCGAGCAGTTCTGTGAATCCGAGACAGGGATACGCCGGTAACTTGCCGGCGGCAAAACCGCCGAGGCAATTCATCGTGACCGTGTCGCTGCGGTATTTTTCCAGCAGTTTGCGCGTGCCCAGGGCCACCCGGGCCGACGCGCGAATGGCGGCTGGTTCGGCCTCAACGATCTTCGCCGCAGCCTTGATCCATTGATCGGCCTTGGCGTTCGCGGCATCGGTGTCCACTTGCTTGCAAAGCGCATCGAACTCGTCGAAGCCGACATAGTTGACCTTCGCACCGAAGTACTCGCCCTCCGCCCCGGGTTTGCCACTGCCAACGACGAGGATGCGTTTCTCGGCGAGTTGTTTCAGGATGTCGGCTATCCCCGGAACCTTCAGCGGATCGTCCACGCATTTCATGTCACCAGGCTGGCCGAATGTTTTCCGGTAGGTCAGCCAGCCTTTGTCGGCGAATTGTTCGGCACTCAACGTCTTCGCCTCACCGAACCCGCGCGCCACCGCCACAAGATCGGCGTCGCGTTCCGTGGAAACACACACGACGGGCTGGTTGGCTGCGCGCAGCTTGGTAGTGAGCGTCAGCCAGGGTGCACAGCCACCAAGGACGTAGTTGGCGAGGATCATCGGCTTCTTCCACTCCACCAGCGGCATCACCGCCTTACCGCTGTCGCCGAGTGTCATCAAGTACGCCAGCACGCCATCGAACCGGTCCTTGGCTTGGAGACCCGCTTCAAGATTGTTGCGGTGCGACGCGAAAAACTCGAACTCCACCTCGGGACAGCCGTGCATCAACGCCTCGCTGATTTCCTTCGCGCGCGGTTCCGGATTCCAGCCCGGCCACGGCCAGTTCTCCACGGGTTTCGGGTCCGTCAGGAAAAAGACCGCGACCCGCGACTTTGCTCGCGCGGTCGTCTCGCCGTGAACGCGAAAGCCGGTGGCGGCGACCACCGTACCGCCGGCGATGGACTTCAGAAAACCGCGACGGCTAATGTGTGCCGGACAACTGTGGCAATGCAAATGGCAAGTATTCATGCTGAATCTCCTTGTTTATTGGGTGTAAGACGACAATGCACCGGATGACAATCAGAGCCGCTTCCATGTCAAGAAAAACTTTTTCAAATTACGGGAAAGCGGGCAAGCGGCCATTTTTCGGTTGGTGCGGGTAAGGAGAATCGAACTCCTGCCTCAAGCTTGGGAAGCTCACGTTCTACCATTGAACTACACCCGCAAAATCTCCGTGGCGCGGATCATCATGGCAACCCAGCGGAAAATCAAGGCAATTCCAAGTCAGGAATCGACCCGAAAGATTTTTTGTGAAACCGACGAAAAAAACTTGCCAAAGAGCGGGTTGGACGGTTTGCTTGCCTCTGAAAGCGCGGGCATAGCTTAATGGCAAAGCCCTAGCCTTCCAAGCTAGACACGCGGGTTCGATTCCCGCTGCCCGCTCCAGTCCCTTGTTTCTCGAATCCGCAACCCACATTAAAACCATGAAACCAACCGTCATTCTGGGTGTTCTCATCACCACGCTTGCCCTCTTTCCGGCATCCGCCGCAGTGGACTGTCTGAAGCTTTCCCTCGCCGTGAAACACGAGGTTGCGGCCGATCCATCCAAAGTCTTGGAGATTGTTGCCACCGAAGTGTCCGCCGCGCCGGCATGCTCTTGTGAAATTGTCAAGGCGGCCATCGAAGGTTGCCACGCCAAACCCGAAACCGTGGCCGCGATTGTCCAGGCCGCAATCACCGCCGCCCCCGATCAAATGCGTTTGATTTCCCAATGCGCGGTGGCTGTTGCCCCGGATGCCCTTGCCCAAGTGCAGGCCGTGCTTGCCAAACTCGATCCCAATGCTGGCAAAGCCCGGTCCAGTGCGAAAAGCGCGAAGGACGCGAAAACGCCCGTCGGTGAGGTAGCCGCCATGCCCAACCCCTTGGATTTCCCGGGACAAGGACCGGTCGCTCCGATTACCGGCGGCCCAGGCGGTCAGCCGCTCATTCCGATTTTCCCGCCTATCATTATCAATCCTCCCGAAGTGAGTGACCCGAATCCGGGTAACAACAACGTACCCCCTGCATGAGTCGTTTGATTTTCTTGAACCCCGATTTTTTTACCCTCACCTGAAAAATTCATGAAACACATCATACCTCTCGGTTGTCTCGGGCTGTTAGCTGCTGGTGCGGCTTCCGCTCAAAGTCTTTACTATGTTGGCACGGAAGCCCAGGAGTCCATCCCCCTGAAGTGGGTGGTGGGCGCGAACCTCATTTTTGACGACAACGTCTCTCCCGGCGTGTATTCGAAGGAAAGCTCTCTGGGCATCAACCCCAACGTGGCCATGTCCTTCGTGTCAATCACGCCCCAGACGACTTGGGATGTCTATGTCCGCTTGGGGCTGATCTATTACTTCGATGCTCCTGATTACATGGACGACGTCAGCCCCCAGACGCGTGCTGGAGTGAACTTTGTCCATCGCTTCTCCGAACGCCTCCGGTTCTCGAGCCGTAACTTCATCGCTTATGAGCTGGAACCGGACTACTCGACGGGTTATTCGTCCTCACGCCAAAACGGCGCGTATTTATTGTGGTATACCGACAATTCGCTTGGTTTCCGCTGGACCGAACGTTTCGCCACCTACACCGGCTTCCGCCTTACCGACACCAGTTACGAGGATGTTTCGAATAACGACCGCTTCACATGGGAAGTTTACAACCAGATCCGTTACCAACTGAGTCCCCAGACGGTTCTGACGGGTGACTACCGTTATTCCCAAACCACGGGCAACGGCTATTTCACCGACACCTCCGATCATTTCATTCTGGTGGGTGCGGAGCACCGCTTCAGTCCGACTACCATCGGCATTGTCCGTGCCGGTGTCCAACTGCATGAGGTGGACGATGGGGATAACACGGTAGGTCCTTACGTTGAATTCGCGCTCAACTCCCAACTCACCCAGCAATTCAGCTTGCGTTCCTACGCCCGCTACGGCATCGAAACCTATAACAATATCCAAACACTCCCGTTTCCCATTGGTGCGGTTGAATACGGCGACGTGCAGGTCCTGCGCTGCGGAATTTCCGCAGAATACGCGATTTCGCCCCGCTTCTCGATCTTCGGTGGGCTGGATTACTTGCCGACATCCTACGCCAGTGGCCATGCGATCAATTGGCCCGGACACCCGTCTGTCTCCGATGGAGACTCTGACATCTTCAATGCCTACATCGGGCTGTCGATGAAATTCAACGACTACCTGACCGGCACGATTTCCTACAACTACACCAACGCAAGCTCTGATTTCCTTTACAGCGACTACGACCGCAACCGCATCAGCATTGGTCTGAGCGCGGAGTTTTAATCGGCGGGAGCCCTCGATTGGAACCACTAGCCCCTTGTCTGCACTCGCATTGGCTTGACCATCGACTCCCGCAATGTGTTTCATTGCGGGAGTTTCCATTTTGACTGGACTTCTCTTGAACTTGTGACATACTGACTCTGATGAATCCCTCTTCTCCCCAACAAAGCGAAACCGTGCTGCACGCGGTGGATTACTGGCAGGTGATCCGAAACCGCTATGGCATCATTCTCCTGACCTTGCTCTTGGTATTCATGACCGCTGCGGTCGTCACCTACGTGATGCCCAAGAAATACGAGAGCGAGGCGACCATCGAGGTGAAACCTCGATGGGCCGGCGTGTCGCCGCTCGGCCCGCAGATAGGCGACTCGGGTGCCAGCCGGATGACGCCCCAGTTCTTCGGCACCGAGTTTGAGAAGATCAAAAGCCGCAATTCACTTGAGAAAGTGATTGAAAACCTTGAACTGGTCAGCCGCTGGAACGTGGACAAGGAAACCGCCTTCCGGATGCTCAAGGGAATCGTGAACACCCAGAATATCCGCGGCACGGATTTGATCTCCATCCGCGTGCGCCACTCCAACAAAGCGGATGCGAAGGATATTGCGTTGGAAGTCACCCGCGCCTACAAGAGCTACCGTGCGGAGATCGAGGGCCGGGATTCCGAAGTGATGCTTCACGAATTGAACCGGGCCGTCCGGGATCAGGAGGACAAGGTCGAGGAACGCCGCAAGTCTCTCGCAACAATCGTCCGCACCAAAGGCATCATTTACAAGGGAGCCGACTCGTTTTACGGCCAATCCGGCGTGGATGAGGATCAGGGAGCACGGGAGGCGCTGCAGACGTTTCACAAGCTTGAGCAGGATAAAATGCAATTGCAGAGCCAGATCGACAGTCTGCTCAAGTATGACAGTGATCAATTGATGGTTTACGCGTCGGGGCTGGATCTGCCGGACAACATCATCCGCAATCTCTATCCGCTCTATCTGAACGAGAAGCGTCAGTTGGAAGGGCTCAAGATCAATGGTTTGGGTGACCGCCATCCCACGGTGCTTGCGGCGGTTGAACAGATCAACAGCATGAAACGCAATCTCGATGAAGGAGTCGTGAATCTGCGGGCGACCTTGAAGGCCCAGTTGGACATGGCCTCGAACCGTCTGATCAGCGTCGAAGGGATGAAGGACTCAACGCGCGAGGATGCCATCAAGCGGGGTTTGGACGCACAGGATTACGTCGATGCGAAACGGGATTTCGAGACCGACCAGCAACTGCTTCAAACGATGAAAATCAAGCAGATGGGGGAAAGCCTTATCGCCAAAATGCCGCCCCAGAGTGTCGAGGTGCATGATGAACCGGTGGTCGCGGATTTCCCAGCAAGCCCGAACGTGACTCTCAATCTGACGCTCGGTGCGGTGGTCGGCCTGATTTTCGGTCTCGGCATCGCGTTCTTCCTCGAATATATGGACACTTCGGTGAAGAGTATTGAGGATGTGGAACGCTATCTCCAAGTGCCGGTGCTGGCGGTCATTCCGAAAGATATCGGACTGCTCCACAAACAAAGCGGCAATAGTCCGGATGCCGAAGCCTATCGGATTCTCAGAACCAACATCGAATTCAACCGCAAGAATCCTGAAGACAACTCCATCACCGTGGTCTCCGGTGGAGCCGGCGAAGGGAAATCGACGACCTTGATAAATCTAGCGTATATTTGTGCCCAAGGCGGCTACACCACGCTGATGATTGACGCGGACTTGCGCCGTCCGCGGTTGCACACTTTCTTCAACATCAACAACTCGGTGGGGCTAACCAATTATCTGACCACGGAATTGATGCTGGAAGATGTGATCCTCCAGACGCCCGTGGACAATTTGTATTTCATGCCATCGGGGATTTTGCCGGCGGATGCGGCGGGCATTCTCAATTCCCGCCGGATGTCGGAGTTGATTCAGGATGTGAAGCAGCGTTTCGATTTGGTGCTGGTGGACAGTCCGCCGATTCTCGGGGTGAGTGACGCTTCGGTGTTGGCGAGTGAAGTGGACCTCACGATGATCGTCGTCCAACACCGGAAGCTGCCGCGAAACATGCTGCTGCGCACCAAGCAGGCGGTCGAGAATGTGGGCGGCAACGTCATCGGGGTGGTCCTCAACAATGTGGACGTGCGCAGTGACAGCCAATACCAGTATTACACCAGCTATTACACCTACTACGCGCCTGCGGAAGGCCAATCCGGACCGGCGATGGTCAGCGCGACTACTTCTGCCGCCGCCTCGGCACACCCGCAGGGGACCGCTTCGCGGGGCAATGATTCCGAACTCTATTGAAACCCTAACCGTTAACTTCTATGAACCTCAAACGCATTGTCGCCGGGTTGTTTGCCCTTTTCTGCATGTCCGCACCGGTTTTGGCGCAGATCCAGGCCGGGCGGGCTATCATCATCACCATTTCCGGGGTGCCTACCGAGGAGAAGGCCCGCTTTGATGTCAACTATCCGGTTTCCGAATCGGGAATGATCAACATGCCTTTGATCGGCCAAGTGAAAGCCGCCGGCCTGAGGGCGGATGAACTGCAGGCGGTGTTGCAGTCGCGCTACAAGTCGGCCGGCATCTACACCCACCCGACGTTTCAAGTGATTGATTCGAGCGCAGGAAAAATCGTCGAACAATTGGTGGTGGTGGGTGGCCAGGTCCGCAGGCCCGGCCCGGTGCCATATAACAGGAATTTGACGCTCTATCAGGCGATCCAGAATGCCGGCGGCTCCACCGAGTTCGGCAGCATGAAACGGGTGAAGCTGATCCGCAATGGACAACAAAAACTGTATGATCTGACAATCTTGAAGTTCATGCAGATTCCGTTGGAACCGGACGACACGATCGAAATTCCCCAGAAAAACTGGCTAAACGGTTGATGGGATGTCGCCTCAGGAGTGGGTTGAATGCTTGAAATCCCCGATGTGATTGTTGTGAAGCCGGGTGTGAATTTCCGAAGCGCCATGCATATGAGCATACAACGGGTGATGATCGGACTTGCCAGTGTCATGGCGTGGTTTCTGGCATCCCCGGCCGTGTCATGGGCCATCGAATTACCCGCCGGGCCGCTGGCGAACCTGAAGGCCGAGGCATTTCTCAAACGGGAGAGCGCCCAGGCGGAGTTGTTAGCGTGGGCTCGCGGGCATCCGGAGCTGGCGATGGATGAATTGTTCCGGTATTCGAAGGTGGCCGATGATCCGGAGGTGCGGGAACGCTGCCTTGCCGTTCTGCATGAGTTGGTCAACGACGAATATCAGAAGGAGGGCGAGGGATTTATCGGCATCCGGATGCTGGAGGAAATTGCGAACGTGCCCGGAGATCCCAATCCCCGCAGCGTGATTCGGGTGATTCAGGTCATGCCCGACACCGCAGCGCAACAAGCGGGACTCCAACCCAATGACCTGATCGCCGGTTTGGGGGATCTGGTTTGGCGTGAGGGTGGCGTCACGCTGTTGTTCGGTGAGAAAATCCGTCAATTCAAGCCGCATGCCAAGGTCACGCTCAAGGTGTTGCGCAATGGCAATTTGATGGATCTCGAAGTCACCTTGGGCAAGCGCCCGTTGTCTGCGGACAATCCGTTCCTCGATCCGCAGCAAATGGATCCCGCAGCCGCGGAAAAGGCCGCCAAGGATGCCTATTTCCGCCGTTGGCTGGAACGCCGGAAGTCGCCGAAATAATTCCCTGCCGCATTTTGGAAATCGACATCCGTAAAACCTGTGGCATTTTTTTTGAAACATTTCCAACCCCGTTCCGTTTGACATTCATGACTCGCTCCTGGTTAAGAAAAGCCACCTCCTCTGCCGCGGTGGTCGTGCTCTCCTGTTCTGCATGGGCGCAGCAGGCGGATTTCAACGAAGTGGGCCGTCAAATGGCGATCATGCTGCAAAACAGCCATTTCGCCCGACTTCCCTTCAATGAGGAGTTGAGCCGGCGGTTTCTCGAGGATTATCTCAAGGATCTCGATTTCCAGCGGCTTTATTTCACCCAACAGGATGTGGACCAGTTCACACGCGACTATGGGGACAACCTTCACACGCTTCTGCTGCAAGGGAAATTCATGTCGGCGGCGAGCGATATCTATCGGGTTTTTGAACAGCGCGTGGAAGCACGTGTCGCCCAAACCACCAAGCTGTTGAATGGCGCCGAATTCGATTTTACCGCGGATGAGTCTGTCATGATGAGCCGGAAGAACACCCTGTGGCCTAAATCAGAGAAAATCGCAGTCGATCTGTGGCGTCTCCAGATCAAGGAGGCGGTGCTCGCCGAGGTGCTCCGTCGTGAATTGCTCACCAAACTCGCCAAGGAGCAGGGCAAAACGGATCCGGGCAAAGAGGACCGCAGTCCGAAGGATAAGGTCCTGCTGCGCTACAAGCGGTTTCTGAGCAGTGTCAAGGATGTGGATGAGGAGGAAATCGCGAACTATTTTCTCAGTGCGGTGGCCCGTGCTTACGATCCCCACACGGATTACATGAGCTTCCGGGAGATGAACCGCTTCAAGGACGGGATGAAAAACGAACTCGTCGGAATCGGCGCGCTGCTGCAAGCCGAAGAAGATGGAGCCACCAAAATCATGGGCATCGTCATCGGTGGGCCGGCCGATCAGGAGGGGTCATTGAAGCTCAACGACAGGGTGATGGCGGTGGACACCCTCAATGCCCGCAAGGCCGGGGACATGACGGATATCATGTTCATGAAAATCGACAAGGTGGTGGATTTGATCCGCGGCAAGGAGGGGACCTCGGTGGCGCTCAAGGTGGAACCTGCGGGCGGTGCGCCCGGCGAGACCAAGATTGTGGTGATCCAGCGGGGCAAGGTGGAATTGAAAGACGAACAGGCGAGCGCCGAGGTGATCGAAATGAAAACGAAAAAGGGTGCCGCCCGGCGCTTGGGGGTCATCACCCTGCCTTCGTTCTACGCGGATTTCGAAGAGGGTAAAGTCAGTTGCGCCAAAGATGTCGAACGTATCCTCAAACGCCTGATCGAAGAAAAAATCGACGGCTTGATTCTAGATCTGCGGAATAATGGCGGAGGATCGTTGGAGGAAGTCCGCCGCATGACGGGCTTCTTCATGGACCGCGGTCCGGTGGTGCAGGTGAAAAACACCCTCGGCCAGGTGCAGGTCAAGGATTCGGAAAACGGCAAACCGATTTACAACGGCCCGATGGTGGTCATGACCGATAAGAGCAGCGCTTCCGCCAGTGAGATCCTGGCCGGCGCCCTGCAGGATTGCAACCGTGCGGTGATCGTGGGTGACTCGTCCACATTTGGTAAAGGCACAGTCCAGCAACCAATGGACATCGGCCGCATGCTGCCGTTGTTTTCCGTTAGAAACCGGGCGGGTTTCCTCAAGGTGACCATCCAGAAATTCTATCGGCCATCGGGTTCCTCCACCCAGATGGACGGAGTGAGGTCCGATGTGGTGGTTCCCAGTTTGATGGACGCGCTGGAGGTGGGAGAGGCGTTTCTGGATCACCCGCTGCCCCATGATCGGATCCGCCGCGCCTCCGACTTTGAACCGCGTGACGCCCAAACGCTGTTTATTCCCAGTCTCAAGGAGTTGAGTCAGGAACGTCTCAACGCGAACAAGGATTTCGCCTATGTGATCCAGGATATCATGAAGACCAAGGATCGTCTGAAGACCAATACCCTGTCCTTGAACAAGGCCGCCCGTGAAAAAGAACTTTTGGAGTCCGACGCCCAGCAAAAGGAACGCAACATCGAGCGCCGGGTGCGTTTCGAAAAAATGACCAAAGAGGACAAGGTCAATTTCAAGTTCTTCAAACTCAGGCTTGAGGATGTCGAGAAAGAGGCCCCGTTCAAGTCCTACGATCCTGCCGACGAAAGCGGCAGCTACATGCGCCGCGCCAAGGATATCACCGCGGATTTGGATGAAACCCCGAAATGGCCCACCGGATTGCACCCCGTCAAACGCGAGGCTCTCGCCGTGCTGCGGGATCTCATCGATCTATCGGAAAACGCCAGGATGGCGGGCTTGATCAAGTGAACGCGGCTGTGGGGGTCTCATGATGTCGGATATCGCCGAGAATCTAACGGAGATCATGCGGCGGATCACGGCCGCTTGTTTGCGGGCGGATCGGGATCCGGCAGCGGTCCGCTTGGTCGCCGTTTCCAAAACTTTTCCTGCGGAGACCGTGCGGGAAGCCAGCGAGGCGGGACAACTGCACTTCGGCGAGAGCCGGTTGCAGGAGGCGGAGCCCAAGATCGATATGTTGCCGGGTTCACTGCACTGGCATTTCATCGGCAGGGTACAACGCAACAAGGTGCGCCGAATCCTGCCGCGCTTCGAAATGATTCATGCCGTGGATTCCTCCGCTGTTGCGTCCTTCATGGATGCAATCGCCAAAGAACTCGGGTTGTTTCCCAAGGTTTTTCTGCAGGTCAACATTGGCGCGGAAGCGTCCAAGGGCGGCTTCGATCCGGCGGTGCTGCGCACGGAATTGGCTGGTTTGTTAGCCTTGCAGCGCTTGGAGATCATGGGCTTGATGTGCATCCCTCCGGCCGGTCCGGATGCGGAGTCGGCGCGTCCCTGGTTTGTCGCCCTCCGGCATCTGCGTGACGACCTGGAGCGCGAGTCGGGCGTTGCGCTGCCCTTCCTGAGCATGGGCATGAGCGGAGATTTCGAGGTCGCCATCGAGGAAGGGGCCACCCATGTGCGCGTGGGTTCCACGATTTTCGGGAAACGCACCTATCAGATGGACGACGGGCCAGGTTGAGCGCTAAATCCCACCGTGATTTCCGCGTTCACCGATTTGGCGTTGTTGCGCCTGCTGTCATCCAAGGAGGTGGCGGCGTTGGCGGCGGCGGGATACCGAACCGCGGCGCAGTTGTTAGACCACCTGCCCAAGCGCCATGAGGACCGGCGGCGCTTCGATGCCTTTCCCAATCAGCCATCCGCCGCCGCCGTGTGCCTGCGTGGCACGGTGATCGATACGACCAGACGCCATTTCGGGCGCGGCCACGGGTTTTTCGAGGCGCTGGTCATGGACGGTTCGGGCGGCGTCTTCGGCTGCGGGAAAATCACCTGCCGCTGGTTCCATATGGCGTTCATCCATAAACTCGTCGCCGCCGGCCAGGAAGTGGTCGTTTACGGCAAGGTCAAGGATTCTAACGGACGCTTGATCATCGATCATCCGGAGTTCGAGATTCTCCGCGAGGACAACCCCGGAACCGAGTCCATTCATCTCGAGCGCATCGTCCCCATCTATCGGAATCTAGCAGGTATCGCCCAGCGGCGCTTGCGCGAAATCATCCATCTGTTGCTCGTGCAAGCCGACCCCGCGACGCTGGCGCGGGGCATCGAGGTGGACCCGGCATCGCCGCGGGCCACAGCGCTGTGGCAGGCGCATTTCCCGGCTGCGATGGATCAAGCGCAGGCCGCCCGCCGCCGCTTCGCGCTCGAAGAGTTTTTCTTCATCCAGTTGAACGTCGCGTGGCGCAAATTGCGCCTCCAGGAACAATCCGGGCGTATCCTTGGCAAACGCACCACCTTGTTAGGAGCTTTTTACAAGAGTCTGCCGTTTGACTTCACCGACGCGCAGAAGCGCTCGATCCGCGAGATCATCGCCGACATGCGCGAGCCGCGTCCGATGAACCGCCTGTTGCAGGGCGATGTGGGCTCGGGAAAAACCTTCGTCGCCATGGCGGCCATGTTGCTCGCGATCGATGCCGGTTGCCAGGCGGCCTTGATGGCCCCCACCCAGATTCTGGCGGAACAACATTATCTGACATTCCGCCGATGGCTCGATCCGCTGGGTGTGCGCATCGCCCTGCGCACCGCCAACCGGGACGAAGCTGACCCTGCCGCATGGCTCGGCAAGGACGCGCAGATGATCATCGGCACCCACGCCTTGCTCTATGAGAACGCTCAGTTCGCGGATCTCGGACTGGTGGTCATCGACGAACAGCACAAGTTCGGCGTCGCCCAACGCGCTTCGTTGATCCAACGCGGCGTGGTGCCCGATGTGCTGGTCATGACCGCCACGCCGATCCCCCGCACCTTGACCATGACCCTCTACGGCGACCTCGACGTCTCGCTGCTCGACGAGAAACCTCCCGGTCGCGGAAATATCATCAGCCGTGTGAGAGTGGGCGCCAAGCAGTCGGATGTCACCGCGTTTGTGAAATCTCAACTCTCTAACGGCCGCCAGGCCTATCTCGTCTATCCACTCGTCGAGGACAGTGAAACCCTCAAGGTGGAATCCGCCACCGCCGCCTGCGAAAAATGGCGCAAGCGCCTGCCCGCCCACGAGGTCGGCCTGATCCATGGCAAGCTCCGGCCCGACGAGAAGGAGGCGGTCATGCGCCGCTTTCGGGAAGGCGTAATCCACGCGTTGGTGGCCACCACCGTGATCGAAGTGGGCATGGACGTGGCCAATGCCACCGTCATGATCCTGCATCATGCCGAACGCTTCGGCCTGGCCCAACTCCACCAACTCCGCGGCCGCATCGGCAGGGGTGCCCATCAGGGATACTGCATCCTTCTAACGGATGGTAAAAACCCGGAAGCCCTCGAAAAACTCATGCTGCTCGAACACTGTGCCGATGGCTTCGAAATCGCCGAAGCCGACCTCCGCCTGCGCGGCCCGGGCGATGTGTTAGGTACCCTGCAAAGCGGCCTGTCAGAGCTGCGCTTCACCGATTTCCTCGCGGACACCACCCTCCTGCGGCAAGCCCGGGAACTCGCCGACCGCGTCCTCACCGAGGATCCGCATCTGAATGGCAGCCACCGCGCCCTGCGCCCAACCATTCAAGAACTCCCAGGCGTCATGGATCACACGGGAACCCCATGTGCGCTAACTTAAGCCCGGTGCTTCAAAAGGTTCGAGATATGACCGCGGCCCCCTTATTCCATATTGCTAGGAAATTGCTTTTGGGGTGAAGGCCGTTGCAAGAGCCGGTGGCCGGACCCTGGTCTTTATACACATCTTCTGGACCTCCTCTTGGTCGCGGAGCGACCGCACGATGGTAGCCGTGGGTTTCAACCCACGGTTTATGGCATCCCATGAGGGATCGCGTCGCGGAGCGACGC